>DATDGP010000330.1:0-105486 GCA_036522035.1 Terriglobales bacterium | reverse complement strand
CTCCTCGATAAGACCGGAACCATCACCCTCGGCAATCGCCAGGCGACCGAATTCATCGCTGCGCCGGGCGTGAGCAACGATCAGCTTGCCGACGCCGCGCAGCTTTCGTCGCTGCCCGATGAGACGCCGGAAGGCCGCTCTATCGTAGTACTGGCGAAAGAGAAATATGGTCTGCGTGGACGCGATCTGGCCGGCGCCGGCGCCCAGTTTGTCCCCTTCAGCGCGCAGACACGCATGTCCGGCGTCAACCTGGATGGACGGGTGATCCGCAAAGGCTCGGTCGACGCGATTCAGAAGTATTTGTCCGAACTTGGCGGCGTTCTGCCCAAGGAAGTGCAGGCCAGCGTGGAGACCATCGCGCGATCCGGCGGCACGCCGCTAGTGGTGGCGGAAAACAACCACGCACTGGGCGTGATTGAACTCAAGGACATCGTCAAGGGCGGCATCCGGGACCGCTTCGCCCAGCTCCGCGCCATGGGCATTCGCACGGTGATGATTACCGGCGACAATCCTCTTACTGCCGCCGCCATTGCTCGCGAAGCCGGTGTCGACGACTTCCTAGCCCAGGCCACTCCCAAAGAGAAGATGGACCTGATCAAAAAAGAGCAGGCGGAAGGCAAGCTGGTGGCCATGACTGGCGACGGCACCAATGACGCTCCCGCGCTGGCCCAGTCCGACGTCGGCGTAGCCATGAACACCGGCACGCAAGCCGCGAAAGAAGCCGGCAACATGGTGGACCTGGATTCTAATCCCACCAAGCTGCTCGAGATCGTGGAGATCGGCAAGCAGCTGCTGATGACCCGGGGATCGCTGACCACCTTCTCCATCGCCAATGATGTGGCGAAATATTTCGCCATCATCCCGGCGATGTTCGCCGGCACGTTTCCCGTGCTGAACTCGCTGAACATCATGCGCCTGGCTACGGCGCATTCCGCCATTCTGTCGGCAGTGATCTTTAACGCGCTGATTATCATTGCGCTGATTCCCCTGGCTTTGCGCGGCGTGAAGTACAAGGCCATGAGCGCCGAGGCGTTGTTGCGGCGGAATCTGCTCGTGTACGGTGTTGGCGGCGTGATCATACCCTTCATCGGGATCAAGGCTATTGACTTGATTGTCCGCGCCGTGGGCCTGGCTTAGGGCGGGAGGTTCGATATGAAAAAAAACATCATCACTGCGGTCCTCATGACGGTTGTCACAACGGTCCTTCTGGGCCTGGGCTATCCTCTGCTGGTGACGCTTTTGGCCCGCTTCATGCCCGACAAAGCCGATGGCCAGCTGATCTCGCGCAACAAAACGATTATTGGTTCACGGATTATCGCCCAGCCGTTTACCGGCGTAGCCTATTTTCATCCCCGGCCCTCGATGGCAGGCAACAACGGATACGATCCCATGAACTCCGGTGGAAGCAACTATGGTCCCACCAACCAGAAGCTGATCGACCGGGTCAAGGCCGCCGTGGCAGCGCTTCAGGCGGAGAATCCCGGCAAGCCGGTTCCGGTGGATCTGGTCACGACCTCGGGGTCGGGCCTCGATCCCCATATCACCGCCGCAGGAGCCGAATTCCAGGTTCCGCGCGTGGCCAAAGTTCGCGGAATTTCCGAAAGCGATCTCCGCAACCTGGTGCGGGCGCATACCGAAGATCGGCAACTTGGTTTCCTGGGTGAGCAGCGGATCAACGTCCTCGAACTCAATCTCGCGCTGGATGAAAAATATCCCATGCGTAATGTCTCGGGCCAACAATGAAGCATGGCACCCTGCGGAACAGAGCCGCAATCCACATTTCGCTCACGTCGACCAGAGCTTCGGACCCTTGCAGGCAGGCGGCAACATGGAAGGAAAGGAGGTCCGATTTGCAATCATAGGCGTTCGCGTCCGCCAAGAGAGTGGTTATGTCTTTCTTCAGGACTCCAAAACTGCGAAAATAGCCATGTATGGCCCTGGTTGTCATCGGCGGACATTCGCGCAGCGTAGGCAAAACCAGCGTGGTGGCAGGGTTGATCGCGGCCCTGCCGGAGTATCGCTGGACCGCCCTCAAGATCACGCAGTTCGGCCACGGCATCTGTTCTGCCGACGGCAAGCCCTGCGACTGCGCCACCTTGGACGACCACTTCAAAGCCTTGAGCGACGAACGCGACCTCAGCGGCGATTCCGATACTTCGCGTTTTCTGGTAGCCGGCGCCGAACGTTCCATCTGGGTACGGACGCAACAGGGCAGACTCGGTGAAGCCATGCCCGACATCCGCCGCCGCATTGCCGACGCCGAGAATGTGATCATGGAATCCAACAGCATCATGGGCTTCATGAAGCCCGATCTCTACCTGACCGTGCTCGACTCCGAGCAGGAGGATTTCAAAGTCTCGGCCAACGAGTTCCTTGAGCGCGCCGACGCCGTGATTCTTCATCAGCACGAGAATGGCGGGCGGCGGAAATGGCACGCTGTCTCTCTGGAGCGGGTCGCGGGCAAGCCACGGTTCCTGATCCAGCCTCCGCCGTACGTGACGCAGGAGATCGTGGAGTTTGTGAGGGGGAGAATCAGTAGTTAGCACTTGGGACAAGACTGCTCACTGATAATGCATGACCGTATTCCCCTAAGAGCTAGCCATAGTCCCAGGCCGACTTCAAAGATAAAGATCGGCATGTATTGCCTCCCCGCAAGCTTTGCAACGACTGGGAACACCATGGTGGCTAACGTGACCACAACCACACCACGGAGGAGAATATTCCCCAAGCAGCCAGTGCTCGAGGAATGTAGCCAGACTTAAACCAGAGATAGGCGAAGACGGTCGACCCCAGCCCAAAGAAAGTCAGTCCGACAAGGTATGCGTCCGCGTGCATATTGACGAGCAACCGCGCCAACTGCAGTTGTTGGTCGCCAATCGGTCGTAAGAAATCGGGGCCGTGGAGAAGCCACAATGCCGCAAAGTCCGTCAAAGTCACGACCGCAAAGACAGGGGCTTCAGCAAGCCGCCAGAAGGCGGCAAGTAACGCGAGGTTCCTGCCGACGGGCTTGAGCACGACATAAAGAGCCACCGTAAGAATCACGCAAGCCGTGAACGTAATCAGATTGCTGACGATTCCGAATCGGAACGGACGCCGCAATGTTCCTGACCGTCTGCGCTGTGTCCCCGGGCACAATCAACCGAGCGCGCGCAAAGAACTCCGCGAAGATTCCGGTGACCGTGGTGAACAAATAAAGAACGCCGACGACTCTGGCAGCGATGCGCTGCTGCGGCGCGATCGTGTGAAATGCCAATTCTGGTTCCCGCGACACGCTAATGGATACGGTTTCGCTCATCTTCTATTGAACCTTCACATCAAATACTCCAGTCTCTACCTTTCCCGCCCGTTTCACCTGAACGAACATCCGATAGTCTCCCGCCTTGGGAAGGCCGTAAGGGAACGAGATTTCCGGCGACACGGTCATCAATCCGGCCATGGCGCCGGGGCTCTGCGAGGATGGATTGGCCAACGCCAGCGCCGCCATCGCCACCGAGCCTTCAGGGTGGACGTGAGCGAAGACGCTACGGTCGAAGCTCAGGAATTCGGCGTGCCCGGGCATGCCCATGTAGGGCTCGAGGTCCTGGGCGGGCCGGCCTTGCCGGTCTTCGATACGGAAGCGGAAGCGCTGGGGCACTCGCGGGTGGATGGGGGTGGCGTCCTGCTCCCAGACCATGCGCCCGCCATCCGCCAGTTCGAAGCTGTTGGAGGATTGCGTGGCATCAGGCAGCGCCGGCGCGGTCGCGATGGAATCGTCGCCGGTTGTGGGTTGTCCGGGAACGTCGGGCAGGTCGATTTCGGCGATCATGGTATCGGGAAAGCCGGAGGCGCGAACGATGTCGGCAAAAACCTGGTAGTGTCCGGCGGCCAGGGCAGGCAGCTGTTCGCTAAAGATCTGATCGCCGGTTCGATCGGGATGAAGGTGATAGAAGCGATCCATCTGGGGAACGCGCACCAGAAAAAGATGCATGAAATGACCGTGATCGGGAACGAGGGCAGTCATTACCGTCTGGTCGCGGTGCGAGTGCCAGCTCGATTCGCCGATGGTCACCATCAGGTGTCCGGGAGCGTCGAGCGTTAGCGACATCGGAGGCGGCTTATAGATCATGCCGGTTGCCCGGTCTGTTGCTTCGGCATTCCACCATAGGTTACCCAGCATCAGGATCGAAACAAGCAAGACAGTGGACACGGCCATGACGATCCAGCCGCGGCGCGACTGCCACCGGCCGTGCTTCTCGCCGGGGTTGAGAAAGCCTTCGCGGCTTCCCGCACCCATGATGGAGACAAATGCCGCCACCAGCACCAGCATCGCCGCGAAGAGAAACGCGCCGAGAGCCTTCTGCATGGGCAAGGTACGCGTAGCGAAGGCTGGAACCGGGACAGCAATCATGCCGCTGCCCTGGCCGCCGTCAACCTGAACGCGCACCTGCCACGATCCCGATCCCATGATCCAGAGCTGGCCGGTAAAGAACTGGGGATCATCTTTGGATCGCTGCAGATTGTCCCCCGCCGGCGGATACTTGGATCCTTCACCCACTACGTAGAGCGGAACGACCTTGATTTCCCGAACGTCCGGGGATTCGCTGCGAATTTCAATCTGTGCCAGGCCGGGAATCATGGCGGGCGGACGCACCGTCACCAGCAGCCGGTAAGGGCCGGCGTGGCCGTCAAAGTAGACGTCCGGGCTGCCAACGTGAGCAAAACACGCCTGCGCCGCGAGCAGCAACAAAAGGCAACCAAAGAAGCCCGATTTCCGAGAGATAAGCCGGTTCACCGCTTTAACCTCCTCAGCCAATCCCCGATCTGCAAGCCGACCAGGGAAGACACGCACGCGGCAAACCAGGCGATCCCCATGCTCGGCCAGAAAGCTCCGGCTTGGTCACTCCAGAATTCGTAGGAGTAGTGGTAATTGGATGGAGCCTGGAAGTAAGGAAAGTAAATCGTGCCGAAGACCCAGTTTTTCGCCCATGGTGAAATCATGAACCGGGCAAACTCCCAATGCACGGCCATGGTCACGGCCAGGAAGGCGGTTCCCAAGGCCAGCGCCAGCGCGAGCTTGTTACGGTCCTTCATGTGCTGGACGATCCAATCGACGGCCAAGGCGGGGACAAACATGAGGAGCGGAAACTGCAGGGGCACCATATGGGTGACGTTGGTGTAGACCGGCCCGAGCTTTGCGTGCGCCGGAAAGAGAGGAAAGACCCACACGGCGATCACGCAGACAACAAAGTAGAAGATCGCGGCTTTGGTTGCCGCCCAGCGCAGACCGGAGCCGCGCGCAAGGGTCGCCAGCAGCAGCGGTGTCCCGAAACTGACGGCTTTGTAGAACCGGGCGTTGTGCATGCCGCCGAAGTCGGTGTATTCGATCGACAGCATGAGGTAGAGCGTCAGTAGCACGGCCCCGATATAGAGAAACAACCGCTCTAGCTGAACCTTGGCTTGGCCTTCCGCGCGATTCTTGGGGCCGGCCATCAATACCAGCATCCCGATGCCTACGAAAAAAATTCCCGTAGCCAACACCATGTGGGGCGGGCTCACGATCTGCACGTCCAGGCCGAAGGAATCGTGCCACCAGTTATCGAAGGGCGCCGAGATCATCATGGTCGCGCCGCCCCACGCGGCGAGAAAAGCGCCGAACGGGCCGCGCAGGCCCCAGAGGCCCACGGAAGCGTCGCGGGCGGGGGCGTCCGAGCCAAAGGTGGTATGGAGAACCAAGTAGCCGCAGGAGACCGCTGCGAGGAGCGCGCCGAACTGGATGGCCAGGTGCGCCGGCGTCCAGAAGGTGTCGCGCCCGATGGTCATATGCCACGAGATGTCCCAGTAGAGTCCAAAGACGATGGAAGTGATAGCGGCGGCGCCTACTAGCAAGGGCCAGGGAATCGATGCGGCGGAAGCCTGCCCCCGGAATAACGCCGTGTGCGGCAGCGGAACGCTTTGGGCCATGAGTGCCTCCCCCAGCTTATTAGACGTGAAAGAGTGTTTTACGTACAGGGGGGAAGCAAAGTTGCAACTTACTTGGGGCCGGTCACAGGAGGCATAGGCCGGTCGCGTCGGCTAGTGTCGCTTCGCGTGGCTCCATCTTCGCTATCAGGTTCGCGGACGTAAGGAGTAGTCTTGGGCATTGGGCCGTGTGCGCCTCGTTTCAGGGTCTTAAGCAGGTCATCTTTGTCGAGGCCGTAATCGCGCGCTAAGCGGGTCAATGCGAGCGTCACGATGTCAGAGTGATGAATATCTTCCGTCCCGGGATGTTTCTTTATGTCCAGCCAGATCTTGTGAACCAGGTGAACGTCTTCGCTCTTCATGGTGGGGGTGTGCGGCCCGATGCGGAACGTTTCTTGCGAATTGTCGGGATGCACCACCAAGAAGACGAACTGGCGCTTGGGCTCGGGCATGGCCTCCCAGGCCTGACCCAGGCGGAAGGCTTGTTCCTCGCCGGTCATCTTGCTGGAGAGCCCGGAGATCACGGCCGCTGACTCGAGCGCGTTGGCCGTCTGCACGATGGCGGAGAATACGTCGCGCGCTGGGACCACCAGGAGAGAGATTCGCTTGCCGTAGCTCTCGGCGATGGAGACCGCTTTGGTGAACAGGGTCTGCTCGTAGTCGCTGAAGATCTGTTCCATGGCAAGGTCGTACTCGGCACTGCCATAGCCGGTGAGGCGCGCCTCCATTACCAGGATGTCCTGGTCGTGCGTATCCGTGCTCTCCAGCGCCCAGTTCAGGTGGCCCAGAGTGTTGTAGTCGCGGACCGTTACCAGCACATTCCCAGGACGTACTTGCGTGGCTTCTCGGCTGATGGTCTCCTGCTGCACCAGCTGGAAGTGTTCTTTCATCTGCGCTTCGGCGTGTGCGAACTTGCGCTTGTTCACGCGCTCGGAGACGGTGAACACGGCAAAGAAACCTATAGAGAAGACAATCCCTGCTTTAGTGGCCACCGACTTGGTGAACAAGTTGGTGATCGCTGTGGCCAGGAGTACGAGGTGCACCGAAAGCAATCCCAGAGGGAACTCGTACTTGCCAATGCGAATGTTGGGCGGGACTTTCCAGCCGCGTTCCCCGTGATACTTGAAGCGCAGGACCAGCATGGCTACAGAGTTGAACGTGAAACTCCAGATCACGCCGAAGGCGTAAGCTTCACCGAGGGCGTAGACATCGCCGCGGCTGGCAATGATGGTCAGGAGTTGCAAGCCGACGATCAGGTTGACCAGACGGTAGCTGGTACCGTACTTGCGGTGCGGACGGCGAAACCAGTCGGTGAGCACGCCATCTTCTGAGACGCGGTTGAGTACTCCGTTTGAACCGATGATCGAGGTGTTGATGGCCCCGGAGAGAATCAGGAATCCCACCACCACCACGAAGACGCGAAAGATCAGACGCAGCATCAGCGGACCGGTCATGTACATGGCCAGTCCGGAGATCAAATTGTCCTTGTAAACCGGCACACGGACGGCGTCGGGGATTAGCATCACCGCCAGCAAGGAAGACAGACCCGTAAAGACTGTGCTGTAAAGGGCAATGATGACCGCGGCGCGTTTGAGGTTCTTGAGCTTCGGACTGGCCAGTTCGCGGTTCACCTGGGCCAGCGACTCCTCCCCGCTCATGGCCAACACCGAATGGCCAAACGCGATCATGATGCCGAACAGTCCCAAGGTGCGCGCGAAGTTCGTGCCTTTCAGGAAGCCCAGGGCTTCGTCGCTGAAGTGGAAGTTGCCCGGGCTGGGCCACGGCGGCAAATGAATTCCGACTTTGGTCAAGGTCACGGCTGACCACCCCAGCAGGATCACGACCATCACGGTGGTGATTTGCATCACGCGCAGAGCCTTGTCGCTCGACTCCTCGATCCCCATGATGTTCTGCCACCAGTAATAGAGCGTGACCATGACGGCAAAAGCGGCGGCAGCATAGTTCTCGTTCAGGTGCGGTGTGCCGTGGAAGGCTGCGTGCATCGCGCGCGGGATCCAGCCGTGAGCCTCGCCGGCGATGAACAACTCGTTGATCAGTCCGGAGATGTATTGCCCCGCGGAAACGCCTGAGATCGGGCCGGTCAGGATGTAGTCGAACATCAGGGCAGATACGCTGAACTTGGCAAAGGTCCCGCCCAGAGCTTCTTTGACTACGCGGTACACCCCGCCGCGGGTAAACATGGAGCAGCTTTCCACGTACACCGCGCGCACCGCGAAGGAGAAAAGCATGACGCCCAGGATGAACCAGGGTGCGGTCTTGCCGACCGCCTGCTCCGCGATGCCTCCGGCGTAAAAGGCGGAGGACCCCAGATCGTTCAGCACCACGGCGGCGGCGCGCCAATAGGAGATGAACGTAAGCATGACCGTGGTGGCCACGACCAGCCGGACCCGGTTGGATTGCGGAGGGAAGCTTTGAGAACCTGATGACATTGCAAAGCGAGGTCTCAACGTTGCGCACCGCAACGGGGAGCTACGTCGACCTCATGGGTATTGTGGCGCCGTCCCTATCTGAACCGGCGCCGGCATGCCCGTTAATCTTTCTCCAGGATCGTGAATATGTCTTCGACGGCGCTGATGACTATCACCAGAACTGAGCCCGCCATTCCGGCAAGAAACATCCATTCCAGAACTCGACCCAGCACGGGCATGATTGCATCGATCACGCTTCGATTTTAGACTGCCGGGATGGCGGCAAGCAAAAAGGATTTTTGCTCGGGTTCAGCCCAGAGAAGTGATTCGGTGATCGCGGCCGCAGCTTTGCTAGAATTTCCTCGGTGCGAAAAATACCCGCTAAAACCTGGCTTCTGGCCATCCTGTCGAGTGGTCTGCTGATCCTTGTTTTTCCTCCGATCTCCCTTTATTTCCTGAGCTGGGTGGCGATCGTCCCGCTGCTCTACGCGCTGCTGCGCGGCCGGGGCGGGGAAGGCGAGTTGGTAGATTCCGAAGGCCGTTCTCTACGCCCGTTCACGCTGATGCAAGGATTCATGATCGGCTGGGTTTCGAGCTTGGTCTGGTACATCGGAACTTGTTACTGGCTTTACATCGCAATGCATGGCTACGGCGGTCTGAGCGGCCCGGTTGCGGCGCTGCTTACGGTGCTCTTTTGCATGATCATGGCCTTGGATCACGGCGTTTTCGGTCTCCTCGTAGTCCTGATGGCCCGGCGATCCACCTTGGGTAACCGCGGCCCACTCTTGATGGCGCCGTTCTTCTGGGCCGCGACTGAATTCTTCCATGCCCGGGTGATGGGGTTTGCTTGGAACCCCCTCGGAGGAGTACAGGTTGACAATATTCCTTTCGCCCGCATCGCCAACGTCACCGGCGTCTATGGGCTTTCCTTTGCCGTGGTACTGGTCAACTCAGCCTTTGTTGCAGCTTTGCTGCTTTACAAACGGAGGCGCATCAAGCTTCTGATCTCGGCGGTGGCAGCGGCCGTCGCCTTGCAAGCCGGCGTGTTTGCCAAACCCGATCAGTTTCCGGCAGACAAGAAGGCCATTCTAGTGCAGGGAAACATACCATTGGATGTCACCTGGACTGAGGCGTACTACCAGCAGACCTTAGACGCGCTCTCGCAATTGAGCACTGCAGCGGCGTCCGGCACTGTTCGGGGTGGTCCCGGACTGATCATCTGGCCGGAATCTCCCGCGCCGTTTGAGGCCGGAGAGCCAAGGCTAGAACGCACGCTTGCGGGGATAGCCCAGAGCACGGACTCGTACTTGGTCGTCGGGGCCACGGCTGCGGCGCCGGCCGGGCCCGGCCAGGCCCGGTACTTTAACTCGGCTCTGGTTCTCGACCCAAGCGGGCGCAGTCTGGGCCGTTATGACAAGATCCACCTGGTTCCGTTTGGCGAGTACGTTCCCCTGCGCGACCTGTTGTTCTTCGCCAGAAACCTGACCAATCAGGTGGGAGACTTCTCGCGGGGTACGGAACGCAAGGTGTTTGACCTGAACGGAGCCAGGGCGGGTGTGAACATCTGCTACGAAACGGTTTTTCCCGAGGATGTGCGCGAGTTCGTTGCCAACGGCGCCCAGGTGCTGATCAACATCTCCGACGACGCGTGGTATGGAGAATCGGGAGCCTCGCCTCAACAGTGGCAGATGGCGCGGATGCGAGCCATCGAGAACCATCGCTGGGTTCTGGTTGCCACCAACAGCGGAATCACGGGTTCGATTGATCCCGGCGGACGCATCGTGGCCCGGGCGGAGCGCAACGTGCGCTTGGCCTTGACCGTCCCCTTTTCGCCCCTGACGGAAATCACGATCTACACCCGCTACGGCGACTTCTTCGCCTGGACTTGTGTGGTAATCTCGTTGATAGCGGTCCTGGTCCGCTGGCGAATTCGCGCTGCGACCATGATCGAAGCTCCCAGCGCATAAGGATCATCATGGTTGAAGAACTCGAACGCGAATACGCCGGCATCCGTGAAAAAGTTGCGGACCTGCGGAGCTATCTTTGACGCCCCTTCCCGCGAGACTCAATTAAGAGAAATCGACATCCAGATGGCCGATCCGAGTGTGTGGTCGGACCAGGAGAAGATGCAGCAGTTCATGCGCCAGCGCAAGCGTCTGGAAGCGCTGGTCAGCAAGGATGCGGAACTGGCCCGCCGTTCGGGCGACATCGCAGCTTACTTCGACCTGGCTCGCGAAGGCGAAGCCGTCACCGACGACCTGAAGAAGGAGATCGACAGCCTACGCGAGCTGGCCGAGAAGCTCGAAACCGAGACCATGCTCGCCGGCGAGAACGACGCGCGCAATGCCATCATGACCATCCATCCCGGCGCCGGCGGTACTGAATCGCAGGACTGGGCCGAGATGCTCGTGCGCATGTACCTGCGCTGGGCCGAACGCCAGGGCTTCGCCGTCGAAATGAACGAGTATCAGCCGGCCGAAGAGGCGGGGATCAAGTCCGCGACCTTCAGCGTGATCGGCGACTACGCTTACGGGTTGCTCGCGAGCGAGATCGGTGTGCACCGCCTAGTCCGCATATCACCGTTCGACCAGCAGAGCCGCCGCCATACTTCGTTCGCCAGCGTCTTCGTCTCCCCGGAAATCGACGACTCCATCGAAATCGAGATTAAGCCTGAGGAGCTTCGGGTGGACACTTACCGTTCCGGCGGCAAGGGCGGCCAGCACGTAAACACCACCGACTCGGCCGTGCGCATCACCCATTTTCCCACAGGCATCGTGGTCGCCTGCCAGAACGAGCGCTCCCAGCATAAGAATCGCGACAAAGCCATGAAGATTCTGCGTTCCAAGCTGTATGAATATGAGCTCGAGAAGAAGCTGGCGGCGACCAAGAAAGTGGAAGACTCAAAGCTGGATATTGATTTTGGCTCGCAGATACGCTCTTATGTGTTGCATCCGTACCGTTTAGTGAAAGACCACCGCACCAAGGTGGAAGTGGGGGACGTGGATCGGGCTCTGGATGGAGACTTGCGGCCGTTCATCCGCGGCTACCTGATGGCGCGGCGCAACCAGAAACAGCAAGAAACAAGATAAGGCGAAGGCGGCTTAGATGACCGTTCTCGATCAGATCAAGCGCAACGCTGTGCCAGCGCCCGTGATGCGCAGTGCAGCCAAGGGCGCTCTTCCGGTCAAGGCCAGCGAGATGCTGGAGATTCTGGTCTACCTCACGCGCAACCCGGTGTTCGCCCAGGACGCCAAAATGACGCTCGCCCAGTGGGACGCCGTCTCCGCAGTCGAGATTCTGGCCGATCCGGCAGCTCCGCCCGATGTTCTGGGATACTTCTGGGCGGAAGCGAATCGTCGTCCGGTGTTGATGCCGACGCTAATCGAGAATCCGGCGATTTCCGAAAACCTGTTGATGGAGATGGCCGCCACCGGCCGCGAAATGGCCGCTCTGTTGCTCTCGAGCCCGCGTGCGCGTAGTTCACCGGCCGTGGCTGAGGCGTTAGCCGCGAATCCCGGATTGACGCCAGAAGAGTTACGAGAATTAAGAGCTGAGCCCCCGCCGACGCAAGAAACCAACGCTGTCGGTGACACGGAGTCTGACGCGGCTCACCAGTCATGGCATCAGGAGCACGCGGCGGAGATCGCTGCCGAGGAAGGCAAGCCCTTCGCGCTGACCGGTACGGAAGACGAGCCAGCCGCCCCGGCAGCCGAAGCGTTTGCGGTCCGCGAAGCAACGATTGTAGACGTCTCGACGAACCTGGCTGCGGCTGCATTGGCGGCGGCTCCTCGAGCCAAGGCAGCGCCCCTTGACGAGAAAAAGCTCACGATCCTTCAGAAGTTAGCCAAAATGAAGGCGGCGGACCGGGTCAAGGCTGCGTTCAGCGGTGGTCGGGATGAGCGGCTGATTCTCATCCGCGACGGGGCGCGTGTGGTACAAAACGCGGTGTTGGCCTCGCCGAAGCTAACTGATCCTGAAGTAGAGACATTCGCCGCCGCCAAGAATGTGAGCGAGAACGTGATGCGCGAGATCGCGCGTAATCGCCGCTTCATGAAGAACTACAGCGTGGTGCGCAACTTGGTCAACAATCCCAAGTGCCCGCTGGATCTCTCTCTCACTCTCATCAAGAACCTCATGGTGTACGATCTGAAAAGCCTTCGCTACAACAAGAGCGTCCCGGAAACCATCCGCCAGGTGGCTGCCAAGCTGTACCGTGAGAAGTCTGGGCCGGCGCGGGAAGCCAAACGCTAAGACGCGCACCAGAATTCCTTCCGCTTCCTGCGTGGTGCCTGGCATCTTTCTGGACAGCGTTGAGCGCTGGTTGCTACCATCGGAGTTGTGAACCCCTCCGCCTCTGTGCGTGCCGACGATGCGATCGGCAATCTCCTTCGCAATTCCAAAACGATTGCCGTCGTTGGCCTCTCCGACAGCCCACTGCGCCCCAGCTACGGCGTCTCTGCCTACATGCAGAGTCACGGGTACCGCATTATTCCCGTGAATCCGTCGATCAAAGGAGCTTTGGGTGAGAAGGCGGTGGCTTCGTTATCCGAGATCAAGGAGCCAATCGACGTTGTGGATGTTTTTCGACGGTCCGAATTCGTCTCCGACGTAGTGGATGAAGCCATCCGTCTGAAGCTGCCCGCGATCTGGCTACAGGAAGGTGTGATCGACGAGCAAGCGGCCGAGAGAGCTCGCAAGGTCGGAGTGTTCGTGGTGATGGACCGCTGCATCCTGAAGGAACATCGGGCCCGGTTCAGGTAGTTGCGGACCCATCTTCAACTTTTGCGCGGCTTGTTTTCTTTGCCTGCTTCAGCGCGAGCTTGGTCGCGCAATCGCCGAATCTCCTCCCATCGCTCGGCGAGGATTTTCTCCCGGCCTTCTACGGTCGGATGGTAGTACCGCCTACCGCGGAGATTGTAGGGCAGACAATCCATATCGGCGACCTTGGATTCGAGATCGTGGGCGTACTGATAGCCTTCGCCGTATCCAACTTGTTTCATCAGCGGGGTGACCGCGTTGCGGATGTGGAGAGGCACCGGCTCGGCCGCCGTCTTCTCCACGTCTTCGAGCACGGAGCCGTACGCCGTGTAAAGAGCGTTCGATTTCGGTGCCAGAGCCAGGTAAGCGACAGCCTGGGCCAACGCGAGATTCGCTTCCGGCATGCCCAGGAACTCGATGGCGTCTTTAGCACTCAGACAGAGGTTCAACGCCTCCGGGGCTGCCAGCCCGATGTCTTCCGACGCCATGCGTACCACCCGCCGCGCGATGTAGAGAGGATCTTCTCCGGCTTCGAGCATGCGCGCCAGCCAGTAGAGCGATGCGTCGACATCGCTATTGCGCACGGATTTGTGCAGCGCCGAGATCAGGTTGTAATGCTCTTCTCCCGCTTTGTCATAGAGAAGGATGCGTTTCTGCACGGTGTCCTGGATGATTTGCTCGGTGATCTCACCGCCATCGACGGCAGTGGCCGCCGCGACTTCAACAACGTTAAAGGCCGCCCGGGCATCGCCGCTTGCGTAAGCCGCGATGCGCCGCAGAACATCTTCGCTCGTGCCTAGCTTCATCTTGCCCAGGCCGCGCTCGTCGTCAGTAAGCGCTCTCATCAGGAGCGTGATGATCTGGTCCTCCGTGAGCGGCTTAAGGATGTAGACCCGGCAGCGCGAGAGAAGCGCGCCGTTGATCTCAAACGATGGATTCTCCGTAGTCGCGCCGATTAGCCGGATGTTGCCGCGTTCAACGTGCGGCAGGAACGCGTCCTGTTGCGCGCGATTGAAGCGGTGGATCTCGTCGACGAACAGGATGGTGCGCGTGCCGTACGCGCGCGCTTTCTCGGCGTCGGCCATCACCTGCTTAATCTCTTTGATCCCGGACAGCACTGCGGAAAACTCGATGAACTCCGCCTTGGTTACGTGGGCGATGATCTTGGCCAGCGTAGTCTTGCCGGACCCAGGAGGTCCCCAGAAGATGATGGAACCGGGATCGTCGCGCTCGATCTGCAGGCGCAACGGCTTGCCCGGACCGAGAATATGTTCCTGTCCGGCGAATTCATCGAGCGTCTGCGGGCGCATGCGGTCGGCCAGGGGACGGCCGCCCTTGGATTGGGAAGGCTCCGGGAGTGGCTGGAAAAGACCCATAAGATCGGATCATCGGGCAATCTGCATAACCCGCAATCCATACATTATGTATTCTTTTGAATTACATTAGCGAGTCAATGTGAAAGTGGGTCGAGGTAAGGTATCACTAGCGGGAAGCGCGGATAGACCCCTTTCTGGTCGAAACCTAGCAAGCTACGTTCACAGCCGTTCACGGCAATCACCCGGTCTTGTTTCCCCTCTGCCTGGAGATTTCGTACAAGAAAATCGCGGCAGCGATCCCGGCGTTCAATGATTCCACGCGACCCGAATGCGGGATGCGCGTGAGCTCGTCGGCTTGAGCAAGAATCTCCGAGGGCAAGCCGGCACCTTCATTGCCAATCAAAACCGCCAAAGGCCCGGTGAAGTCAACTTGGTCAAGAGGCTTGCCTTTGTGCGATGAGCTCGCTACTACCCTCAACCCGTTCTGTTTCACACGCGCAATAGCCTCTCGAAGCTTCACTGGAACCAGCGGCTCGCGGAAGGCGGATCCAGCGGCAGCGCGGATGGCTTTCGGGTTGGTTGCGTGTACCGTCTTTTCGCCAAGCAAGACGCCACGCGCGCCGAACGCCTCAGCAGAGCGAATGATGGTTCCCAGGTTGCCAGGATCTTGAATTCCGGCCACGGCGATAATCAACGGAACACCGCCGGGATCGAGCAAGTCTTCGAGCTTGAATGTCTTCAGTTTTACTAGAGCGGCTACGCCTTGCGGTGTGTCCGTGCTGACGGCACCGGAGAAGACTGAGTCGGGCAAGAGCAGCGCTTCGGTCTGGCTAGAGATTTGCGGCAGTAGCCTGGCCGCGTGCTTTCGCCCGTTTTCGCTGAAGAACACCGCCTGAAAACGCAAGCCGCTACGCAGGGCTTCTTCAATGATGCGCACACCTTCAATTGCCACGCCGCCGTCCGAAGTCGGTTCTCCTTCGACGAACGCCCGTCGCAAGTCTTTGACCAGCGCGTTCTGGCGGCTGCTCACCAGACGTAGTCGATCTTCGGCTTCATCGGAGATGGGCACTCTTCAGCCATCATACTGATGCGGCGGGACGTTAAGAAAGAAGCGTGTAGGCTTTTCCGCTCGCTTCGTCCTAGGTTTTTAGGCCAAAGCTGGTTTATTCTTAATCGTTTCACTCAAGCGTATAGGTGCGGCGACGGACGCCACCAGCCGCCGCAGGGAGCCACTCTTTGTCAGCGGAAATTGTAAAGGTCAACCCGGAAACTCCCGACATGCGGATGATCTCCTACGTAGCCGACCGCATCAAGGCCGGACAGGTCGTAGGCATGCCCACCGACACGTTTTACGGCCTGGCGGCCGATCCGCTGAACCTTCGCGCCGTGGACCTTATCTATGAGGTCAAATCGCGTAGCCGGCACAAGCCGCTCTCGTTATTGATCGAGAGCGTGGAGCAGGCGGAATATCTGGCGCGTCCGCTGCCCGACGCGTTTCACGAGATGGCGCGGAAGTACTGGCCCGGACCGCTGACCATCATCGTGAAAGCATCGTCGCGCTTGCCTCTTAAAGTTACAGCCAATACCGGCAATGTGGCCCTGCGTCTGCCTGCGGCCCGGATTCCCGTGGAAGTGATTCGTGCTGCCGGCGTTCCGGTGACCGCGACCTCGGCTAACATCAGCGGCGCCAGCGAATGCACCACCGCCGAGGGCGTGCGCCAACAGTTGGGAGGACGCATCGGCCTGATCGTCGATGGCGGCGTCAGCCCGCGCGAGGTGGCTTCGACGATTGTCGATATGAGCGAGCCCGGCAAAATTACTGTCCTTCGCCAGGGAGCGATTCCGGAGAGCGAACTGGCCGAATTCCTCACCTGATGGCAAAACCGCCTTGGAAGAAATGGCCGCTGTGGCTGCTACTGGCAGCCGTGGGTTACATCGCAGCCATTTATCACGGCGTTGTTGTCAATTCCGGCGGCGACCCGCCGCGTTCCGCTGACGCCATTGTCGTCTTTGGCGCCGCCGAGTACGACGGGCGTCCCTCGCCAGTCTACAAGGCGCGGCTCGATCATGCCGCACAACTCTACCGCCAGGGATTCGCCCAACTGGTGATCGCTACCGGCGGCTCGGGCGCCGATCCCCGCTTCAGCGAAGGCGAGGTAGGACGCGAATATCTGACCACCCTGGGCATCCCCGATAGCCACTTGGTTGCTGAGACGCAGAGCCCGGACACTGCGGAGTCGGCCCGGCGCGTCGCGACCATCCTTCGCGCCAACGGCATGCATACGGGTCTGGCAGTGAGCGACAGCTATCACATGTTTCGCATCAAGCGCATGCTGGGCCGGGAAGGCATCACAATCTTCGGCACACCCCGTCCTAACTCCAAGCCGGCTAGCTTCTGGAAACGACAAGAAGCGGTTTGGCATGAGATCGCCAGCTACACGTTGTGGTTACTGCATTTGAGCTGAAGTTCGCGCACGCTATCGGAGCGCTATTTCTGAATCACCCCGCAGGCGATCCGGTCGCCGGAGTTGCCCGCAGGATCGGTCTTGCCGTCGTCGGCTCTGGCATGGATTACCAGGGCGGTTCCGCCACCGGTGAAGACCGAGTGGGGGCCGTCCGTCAGTGTTACGTTCGGCGCCACCACGGTCGCCTTGCTGTTGCCCTTGGCGTCGACGATAAAGTTGGGAATGTCACCGGCATGCGGGCCTTCCGGATTCTGCAATCCATGATGTTTGCCGTCAGGATTGAAGTGGCCGCCCGCCGACTTGAAGTCCGGGCCTTCGCACTTGGCCGTCTGGTGAACGTGGATGGCGTGGTCCCCGGGAGGAAGCCTGCGCACATCCAACTTGATGGAGACGCCCGCGGCAATGGGCGAGAGGGTGGCCGTCCCCACGGCTTTACCCTGGCCGTCCTGGAGCTTCACGGTCACGGCTTTCTGCTTGATATCTTTGCCGACAGCGGCGCTCAAGGCCATGAGCAACGCAACCGCAGCGAGGCTGGTCCTGACAATAGTGGTGTTCATTTTGTGATTCCTTTCTGCGGCCCGATCTTGGCGGGAGAACTGGCTGGGCAGGAAATGCAGGCGGAAAAATTGTACAGGAGTGGGGCGACGTTACGTTTCTGCGAGGGACGCATCGGCATCTAGGACCCGCTCACGTTGCTGCATCTCGGATCGTTTTGCACCATCAATGGTTCGAAGCTCGAGGCCAATTCAGCTACTTCGCTGCCCGCCACTATCGAGGCGGGCAAAGTCTGAATGTTAGAATAATATCGGTAACATGCTGGTTGAGAACTCCACAGCGGCTCTCCCACAGCCAAAATCTGGAAAGCGTTGCACCAAGGTGGGCTTCGTCAGCCTGGGCTGTCCCAAGAACCTGGTGGACAGCGAGGTCATGATGGGCCTTCTCCAGCGCGGTGGGGCGGAGATCACATCGCGCGCCGACGAAGCCGACGTGATCGTGGTGAATACCTGTTCGTTCATCGATACCGCCAAGCAGGAATCGGTCAACACCATTCTCGAGATGGCCCGCCACAAGACCGAAGGCCGCGCCACCAAGCTGGTGGTTGCCGGCTGCCTGGTGGAGCGCTACCGCGACGAGATCCGGAAGAACATTCCTGAAGTTGATGCCGTGGTCGGCACGGGCGAACTGGAGCACATTCTTGCCGCAGCCGGAATCGAGGTATCGGGCGAACCGGCGCCGAGCGGCTCGCCGTTCGTGATCCTTGACTCAAGTTCGACGGCATTGAGCGCCGGACAGTCATTGAAGTCGGGTACGCGGGCAGCGCGTCCAGAGGGAGAAGCGCGCGAAGCTGCGGGACGTTTCTCTCGCGGCGAGTGGGATGGCGCCCTCGCCAGTCTGCCCAATTATCTCTACGACGAGACTACGCCGCGCGTGCTGGCTACGCCCAAAGCGTCCGCCTATATCAAGATCGCCGAGGGCTGCGACCATCCCTGTGGTTTCTGCATCATTCCTCAGCTACGCGGCAAGTTCCGCTCGCGGCATTTCGAGTCGGTGATTGCCGAAGCCCAAAGGCTGGCTGTTGGCGGTGTGCGTGAGCTCACGCTCATCGGCCAGGACACCACCTGTTACGGCGAAGACATGGGCCTGAAAGATGGCCTGGCCTTACTGCTGGAACGGCTGGCACAGATCGACGATCTGCGCTGGGTGCGTTTCCTGTATGCCTATCCCAACAAGATCACCGGACGGCTGCTCGAGGCCATCGCGGCGAACCCGAAGATATGCTCGTATATAGATGTCCCGCTGCAGCATGCTTCGGGAACTGTTCTGAAGCGCATGAAGCGTGGCGCGGGCGCGGAGATTTTCCTGAGGTCGATCGAGAAGATGCGGCGCGCGGTACCCGGCGTGACGCTGCGGACGTCATTCATCGTCGGCTTCCCCGGTGAGACTGAAAGAGATTTCGCCGATCTGTGCGATTTCGTGAAGGCGGCTGAGTTTGACTGGCTGGGCGTCTTCAGTTATTCCGACGAAGAAGGCTCGGCCGCTTACCATCTCGAAAACAAGGTGCCGCGACGGCAGATTGAAGCGCGTCGCCGCAAGTTGATGCAGGTTCAGCGCCAGATCAGCAAGCGCAACAAACGCAAGCTGGTGGGAAGGCAATACGACGTGCTGGCGCTCGGGCCGTCAGAGGAGACCGAGCTGCTGTGGGAAGTTCGCTCCGAGATGCACGCTCCGGAGATCGACGGCAAGCTCTTTATCAACGACTTTGGCGATCACAACACGCTGATCCCCGGCGAGTTCTATCGGTGCGAAATCACCGAAGCCCACGATTACGATCTGGTGGGACGAATTCTTTAGATTGAGGCGCCCATGGCCCGCAAGAGACCCCGATCGCTGCGTTGTCCGACGTGCCGTGTTCTAGTGCTTACCAGCAATGAGAATTTTCCCTTCTGCAGCGACCGCTGCCGCCTGATCGACCTCGGCAAATGGGCCAGCGGCGGCTACGTGATCTCCACTGCCATCAACGACCCCGAGGCTTTGGAGAACGTTGCGGAAGAGCAGTCGAGGCGCCAACCGCCCCCTGACGAGACACCTCCCAAGCATTAAGATTCAGTTTTACTCATGCCGCAGCGCTTGGTTGGGGTCCACGCGCATCGCGCGTCGCGACGGCAGATAGCTGGCCAGCAAAATGAAGCCCACTACGGCAACCGACACGAAAGCATAGGTCCACACATCCGTGGCGCTGACATCATAAAGTTGGCTCGCCATCAGCCGTGTCAACGCAAGCGCTCCGATCGCGCCGGCCATCACGCCGGCAACCGCCATCTTCACGCCCTGGCCCACCACTAGACGCAGGACGTCCTGCCGCGTAGCGCCCAGAGCCATGCGAATGCCGATCTCGCGCGTGCGTTGGGCGACCGAGTAAGCCATCACTCCGTAGACGCCGATCGCCGCCAGAATCAGCGCTAGTCCGGCGAAGGCAGCGAACAATGACATGTCGAAGCGTCGTAGCGAACCCGCGTCGAGAAGCATCTGGTCGACCGTCTGCACGTCATAGATGGGAACCGTGTTATCCACGCCGGCTGCCGCGTGACGAACCGCGTCTGCCAGCCCTGACATCTGCGCACTCCGGATCACGACCGTGGTGAACTTCGTGGCCAGGGGCGTCAGGCTCTTGGGGAACTGTGGGTAGGGGTAGTACGCCGTGGGCTCGATATCGGTATCGAGTCCCAGATGACGCACATCGGCAGCGACGCCGATTACGGTGTACCAGGGAGCATCGGGAAGGTTCGGCTTCAAGGTTTTCCCGAGCGGATTCTGGTTGGGCCAGTATCGCTGGGCCAGGCTCTGGCTGACGATGGCTACCGGTTGCGAGGCCGCAGTGTCGCTTTCACTAAACTCGCGGCCGCGCAGCACCGTCGTCTCAAAGACATGGAAGTACAGGGGACCCACTAGGCGCATGCGTGTCACCACCTGGCCATCGGTGATTTGTGGCGCGCCGCCATCTACAGCCACGGGTACCCCGGGATCGACGTTGCTCAACGGAATATTGCGACCGAGAGCTGCCGATTCGACGCCCGGCAGCGCCCGCACCGCCTCGAGGACCCGCTGAAAGAACACGTAAGGCTGGTCCTTGGCGCTGCCTGGCGGTGCGATCTTGAAAGTGAGCAACCCGTTGGGATTGAAGCCGGGATCGACGCGGCTCACCTTCCACAAACTCTTAATCGACAGCCCGGCACCAATCAGCAGGACGGAAGCCAGCGCCGTTTCGAGGATCACTAGCGCCACGCGATGTTTGCCCCCAGAACGGCCGGCGCCGCGCGAGGTCTCGCGCAGGGCATTACTCAGATCCACGCGCGAAGCCACCAGAGCCGGCACGATGCCAAAGAGAATTCCTACGCAGAGGCAGACCAACGTGGTGAAGACAAGGATGGTGGTGTTGATGGTCGCTGCCTGCAGGTTAGGCAGATAGACCGGATTGAGGACCAACACAACTTTGAGGGCTCCGAAGGCCATCAGCAGCCCCAGCGCTCCGCCGATCAGGGAGAGCAGCACACTCTCGGTGAGTAACTGACGCACTACCCGCGACCGTTGCGCGCCGACGGCGGCGCGGATCGACATCTCCAGCCGCCGCGACGTCGCTCGCGCCAGCAGTAGGTTGGCGACGTTCGAGCAGGCGATCAACAACACGAAACCGACCGAGCCCATCAGGATCAGGAGTGGACCGCGAATGTTGCCGGTCACGAATTCCTGATAGGTCTGCAGGGTCAAGCCGAAACCAGCATCGCCGCTGGGATCGTCGTGGCGCAAGCGCGCAGCGATGGCGTCCAGCGCGCTCTGCGATGCTTTCTGCGAACTTTCCGGCTCCACACGCAACATGGCCAGCAGCCAGTGCACAGTGCGAGACGACGCGACTGCGTCTTGGGTCTCTAGTTGCAGCGGGCGATAATACTGCTCCGCGGTATAGGGAAAGATGTGAAAGCCCGGCGGCATAACGCCAATCACCGTGTAGGGCTGGCCATCCAAGTCCAATTTGCTGCCCAGGATGCTGGGATCGGAGTGAAAGCGCGTCCGCCACAGCGAGTCACTGAGCAGGACCACATTGCCAGCGCCGGGCCGGTCTTCGTCTGCTGTAAAAGCGCGGCCCAGAGCCGGCGTTACTCCGAGAACGGAGAATATCTCGGACGAGGCCTGATAGCCCAAGATCCGCTCGACTCCGTCTTTACTGCCCAAGCTTAAGCTTCCCCCAGCCATGGCCGCCATCGTTGTGACCGGACTGTTCTGGCGCTTCCATGCCAGATAATTCGGCGTCGAGAAAATGTTGGTGGCGCCATTCGGCTCCTTCATGTACACGACCATGACCCGCGAAGGCTCGGCAAACGGCGGACGGTTCAACAGAACGCCGTCGATCACGCTGAACATGGCGGTGTTGGCGCCGATGCCCAGGGCCAGGGTGAGGGCCGCCGTCGCGACAAAGCCCGGCGACCTACGCAACATGCGCGCGCCGTAACGAACGTCCTGCCAGAGATGCTCCAGCCACAGGCCCGCGCTCACCGCGCGCACTTCTTCTTTGACTTGTTGCACGCCCCCCAGGTCGAGCAACGCCTGCCGGCGCGCGGCTTCCGGCCCCAGGCCATTGGCTGCGTTCTCGTCTGTCATCAACTGCACGTGGGCGTTGATCTCGGCCTCGAGATCGTGATCTACGGCAGCGTGTTGGAAGAGCTTCCGAAACCAGGCGATCCAGCGTTGACTCATCGCTTAACTCCTCGAAAGTGGCTTAGGTGGCCCGCAGTGCGCGCGTGATCACCAGGGAGATTCGCTCCCAGCTTTCTGTTTCCGTTTGCAGCTGGCGTTTGCCGGCCGCGGTCAGCTGGTAATACTTGGCGCGGCGATTGTTCTCCGAATCGCCCCATCGCGATACCAGCCATCCTTTATCTTCCAGGCGGTGCAAAGCCGGAAACAGCGACCCTGGGCGAACGTCAAACGTGCCGTGCGTAATCTGGTGAATGCGCCGCGACACGCCCAGCCCGTGGTTGGGGCCGAGCTTCAGTGCGTTCAGGATCAGCATGTCCAGCGTCCCTTGCAGGACTTCCATCTTGGCCATTCGTTGTTCTCCCTCATATAGACGGTCTGTATAAGATAAGGTTTGTCTCATCTAAGGTCCAGAGAGCGAGTTTGGTAAAGGCGGCCGCATGACACAGCTCGGACCGGTGACGTATTCTGAGTCCGATGCATACCTCCCCCGGCGCCGTTCCTAAGTCGCGTTTTGCGTGGATGATCGCTACTTTCTTTGGCGTGGGCTATCTCCAGCCGGGCTCGGGGACCTGGGCCGCGGCCATCACTGTGGTCCTCTGGTGGGCGGCCGGACGGATCATCTCAACGGGCTGGCTGATTCCCGTTGCGGCCGTGGTCGCCGCTTCGGTCACGCTGATCGGCATTCTGCCTTCGTCGGTGGTGGCGCGCGAAAGTGGCCGCGAAGATCCCGGATTTGTGGTGATCGACGAGGTTGCTGGACAGATGATCGCCATGATCGGCGTTCCCCTGAATTGGAAATACCTTCTCGCCAGTTTTATACTCTTTCGTAGCTTCGATATCGTGAAACCTTTCCCGTTGCGCCGGGTTGAAAGACTGCCTGAGGGAACCGGTATCATGATGGACGACGTGGGGGCAGGCCTTTACGCGCTGGTCCTGTTGCTGGCCTGGCGACATTTTATGGCGTGATGCAAGCGATCGCTCATGGGCATTTCTGAAACATTGCTGGGCAGGAAGAATGTGAACGGCAATCCTTACATTGACGCCATCGAGCCCGGCGCTTCCCTGCCCGGAGGGGAAGTCCGGATCGTGGGTAAGGCGCTCAAGCCGCCGCGACTGGCGCGCCCCGAGGTGAGCTTCGCCGGCGTGCCCGGCTCGATCGTGGTCAGCTCAGATGAATTTCTCATCGCGCGGGTGCCCTACGGAGCGCAGTCAGGCCACGTGATCGTTCACAACACCAGCCATCCCAGCAACGCCCGCGAGATCAAGATCGCCCAGCCGATCGCCGAGAATCTGCATCCCGTCGCCAATCCTGCCCTCGACGCCGAAGGCAACATCTATGTGACTTTCTCAGGAACCCGCGGCCAGAAAGTTCCTGTGGCCATCTACAAGATCGACGGCAACTACAACATCAAGCCTTTTGTTCCCGATCTGATGAATCCCACCGGCCTGGCCTTTGATCAGGAAGGCTACCTCTATGTTTCCTCGCGCTACGACGGTACGGTCTATCGCGTGGCTCCGAACGGGACCACCAGCACCTACGCCGAAGGCATGGGAGTGGCGACGGGGATTGCATTCGATCGCGAGGGCAGTCTCTACGTGGGCGACCGTACCGGGACCATCTGGCGTATCGCGCGCGACCGGCAGATTTTCGTCTTCGCCACGCTCGAGCCCAGCCTGGCTGCGTATCACCTGGCGTTCTCGCCCAATGGGACGCTCTACGTCACCGGTCCCACGACCTCCAGCTTTGACGCCGTGCATTCCGTGGATCCACATGGCACCGTTTCCGTTTTCTATCGCGGCTTGGGACGCCCGCAAGGGATGGCCTTTGACGCCCAGAGCAACCTCTACGTCGCGGCATCGTTAAGTGGCAGGCGCGGGATCGTCAAGCTGGCGCCGGATAAGAAAGCGTCGCTGGTAGTCGCCGGACACGGACTGGTCGGCCTGGCTTTCACGCCCAGCGGAGGGGCGGTGCTAGCCACCATCAATTCGGTTTTCCATCTTAACTGGGGTATCCAGCCGCTCTCCCTCATTTAGACTGCTACCCAGTGAATGCTGAGATCATCGCGATCGGCTCCGAACTGCTGACGCCTTATCGTCAGGACACCGACTCGCTCTTCCTCACCAACCAACTTAACCTACTGGGCGTGGAAGTGAGTTTCAAGACCATTGTCGGTGATCGCCTGCCCGATCTGGTGAGCGCTGCCCGCACGGCACTCTCCCGCGCCGCGATCGTCATCTTGGTGGGAGGTCTCGGTCCCACCGAGGACGATCTCACCCGCGAGGCAGCCGCGGAAACCCTGGGCCGACCGCTGCGTCGCGATGAGGAGTATGTTGCCTGGCTGCGCGCGCGCTTCCTCGATCGCGGTTGGCAAATGCCGGACAACAACGCCAAGCAGGGAGACATGATCGAGGGCGCGGAAAAGCTGCTCAACAAGCGCGGTAGCGCGCCCGGGCAATGGCTTCACGCCGACTTTGACGGCACCCAGAAGATCATTATTCTGCTTCCCGGACCGCCCCCTGAGCTCGAGCCGATGTTTCTAGAGCAATGCCTGGAGCGGCTGCGGGCAGTACTTCCGCCACTGCACATTGCCAGCAAAGAACTCAAGATCGCGATGATCGGCGAATCGCTGGCCGACAAGCGCGCTGCTCCCATTTATAAGAAGCACACCGACGTCGAGACCACCATCCTGGCAGGCACCCCCGGTGAGGTACAGTTGCTGCTTCGCGCCCGCGCCGATTCGGCCGCCGAAGCTCAAGCTAGAGTTGATTCGCTGGCTGCGGAGCTCGAAGAGGAGTTTCAGGATGCGGTTTTTTCCACGCGGGGAGAAAGCCTGGAACAGATCGTGGGCTTCTATCTGGACATGCGTGGCGCGACTCTAGCCGTCGCCGAATCCTGTACTGGGGGATTGGTGGCGGAGCGCATTACCTCCATCCCCGGCAGTTCGCGGTATTTCCTGGGCGGTGCGGTGGTGTATCACAACGACTTGAAAACCGGCCTGGCGTATGTGCCGCCGTTAGTGCTCGCCGAGCATGGCGCGGTGAGCAGCCAGGTAGCCGTCGCGCTGGCCGAAGGCATCCGCAAACGCTGCAAGTCGACGATCGGCGTCGGCGTCACCGGAATCGCCGGGCCGGGTGGGGGAACCGAACAAAAGCCGGTCGGGCTCGTCTTCACGGCGATTGCCGATGGCGCCAAGACCGATGTTGTGGAGCGCAAGTATCCCGGCGACCGCGAGCGCATTCGCCAATGGGCCAGTCAGCAGGCACTGGACATGATTCGCCGCGCACTCATGTAAAGACGAACATGCGCATCTTCATCGCGCTCGACATCCCCGGCGAAATTCGGGGGCGGATGCTCAAATTCGCGGAGCGGGCCCGAACGCTGGCTCCGGAAGCGCGATGGGCTCGTCCTGAGGGACTGCATGTGACGCTGAAGTTCATCGGTGAGGTAAGCGACGCGCGTCTTGAGGGGATCAAGGCCGCGCTCGCTGCCGTTAGGGCGACGCCGTTTGAGGTGAGGTTCGACAACCTTGGTTTCTTCCCCACAGCCAAATCGCCGCGCGTGTTCTGGATAGGCGTCGACGGAGGGGACGCTCTGCCGCGTTTCGCCGCGCTCATCGACAGCGCTACGCAGACGGTGGGCATGGCCAAGGAAGAGCGCGCGTACAGCCCGCACCTCACACTGGCACGCTCCGGATCGGGTCCGGCAGGACCGCAGCAACTCAAGCTGCTGGCAACTCTGCTCCACGACGAAGCTCCACCTCAGTTCGGTACAATGACTGCGCGAGAGTTTTTTCTGTACCTCAGCCAGCCGCAACGGGGCGGATCAAAGTACACAAGACTGCAAAGGTTTCAGTTGGAATCGTCGCCCACACTCAAATGACCCTCTACCTGACGATCGCAGTTGTGGCTTACCTGCTGGGCTCGATCCCTTTTGGCTATCTGCTGGTAAAGACTTTTCGCGGTGAAGACATCCGTCTCTCCGGCAGCGGCAACATTGGCGCCACTAACGTTGCCCGTTCCGGCGCCAAAGGCCTGGGCGCCATCACGCTGCTGCTCGACATTGTAAAAGGACTGCTTGCCGTGGGCTTGTCCTGGCTCCTGGCCCGCTCCACGTACAACGTCTGTGGGCCGAGTGGCGCGGCCTGCATTCCTGCTTGGCACCTGATGGGCGTGGCCGCCTTCTTCGCCGTTGCCGGACACGTTTTTCCCGTCTGGCTGAAATTCAAAGGCGGCAAGGGCGTGGCGACGGCTCTGGGCGTTTTTTTGTTGCTGTTTCCCAAGGCCGTGCTGGTTTCACTCGCCGTGTTTGTGATTGTACTGTTCGTTTCGCGGTACGTTTCTCTCGGTTCAATCCTGGCCGCCCTCGTGTTCCCCATTGCCTCATACTATTTCTACCGTCCTGATTGGCCTGCCCTGTTGCCGGTGGCCGCAGCCTCCGCACTAGTGATACTGAAGCACTATCACAACATTCGCCGGTTGGTGTCGGGCAAGGAAAGCCGTTTCGGCAGCGTCAAGTCATCCGAAACGCCGACGACGGAGAAGCGCGCGTGAGCCGGATCGCTGTCATCGGCGCCGGTGCGTGGGGTACGGCTTTGGCAATCGTTGCCGGACGCCGTGGCGACCACCAGGTAAAGCTGTGGGCGCTCGAAAAAGAAGTCGTGCAGTCGGCGTTCGAGTCGCGGGCCAACAACATCTATCTCCCCGGATGCAAGTTGCCGCTAACGGTCACCGTGACTTGCGACTTTCAGGAGGCTCTGGCCGGCGCCGACATCGTGGTCAGCGTGATGCCGTCGCATCATTGCCGACGCACTTTCGAGCACATGGCGCAATGGCTGCTGCCGCGCATGGTCTTCGTGAGCGCCACCAAAGGCGTGGAGAATGACACGCTGCTGCGCATGAGTGATGTGATCCATGAAGTGGTCGGCCGCTTTTGCGGATTTCAGCCGAGGATTGCGGCGCTAAGCGGGCCTTCTTTCGCCAAAGAGGTTGCGCAGTGCAGTCCGACGGCGGTGACCGTCGCGTCTTCGGATTCCAATCTCGCCGCGCAGATCCAGAAGGAGTTTAGCGATCCCTATTTCCGCGTCTATGTGAACGACGATCTGATCGGCGTGGAGCTAGGCGGCGCGCTCAAAAACGTGATCGCGATCGCTGCCGGCGTTTGCCACGGCCTGGGTCTGGGACACAACTCGATCGCCGCGCTGATGACCCGGGGTCTGGCCGAGATCACTCGTCTGGCAGTAGCTTGCGGCGCCCAGCCGCAGACCATGGCCGGCTTGGCCGGCATGGGCGACCTGGTCCTCACCTGTACCGGCGGTCTCTCCCGCAACCGCAGCGTCGGTACTGCCTTGGGCCAGGGCCAGGCGCTCGAACAGATCATTGAGGGCATGCACGGCACGGTGGCGGAGGGCGTGCTGACTACCAACGCCGCTCTCGGTTTGGCTCGGAAATACAGTGTGGAGATGCCCATCACCGAACAGATGTACGCTATCCTGCACAACGACAAGTCCCCGCTCGACGCCATCCGCGACCTGATGTCCCGTCCCGGAAAGGCAGAAGATAGGTTCTAGACCCGGCGGACTCGCAGTCTCCTAAGAATCCGAACTCTAACCCCTATCGGTACTTCGGTAACCGTTGTGAGGGACTGCTTTTTGGCCTGGATTTAGAGACAATTGAGAATACAATTGCGGGAACGCCCGTGGCCGTATGAAACTGCCTCTTCCGTCTCGAATTCCGATTTTGTACCTCATCCTGGTGGTGTTGATCGCCGTGGGTGTGGTCCCGCTCTATTTCTATGCCACGCGCGTCGTAGGTCTGAACCGCGAGACCCTGGAGCGCAACGAGAAACTCCTGCAGAACATGGTCACCACCAGCTTGGCCGAGGCGGTCGCTCAACGGGCCAAGGATATCCGCACCGCGCTGGCCGGTCTTTCTTACTCGATCCAGGTCACCAGCGGCGGCAACCTGAGCGGTCCGCGCGTGGAGTCACCGCAGATCAAGGACCTGCTGCAAAACTATATTGGCAATCCCGATTCCATCGTTCCGTACGCCCGCTTGGTGAACGAGGACAACCATTTCATCTCCGTTGGCACAATGGAACCGGACGCCTTCTTGGAAAAAGAGCTGGAGCGCGGGCTCTCCGCTGCTCGCGCGATGCGCGATTACAACGGCGAAGCTCTTTCCGTCGGCAGCGGCAAACTAGTCCGTACGGTGATGGTGGTGGGCAAGCCGGTGCTGAACGAGAATCACGAATTTCTGGGCTCACTGGAATTCATCGTTGACTTAGATTTCCTGGTGGTGAAGCTTCGGGAAGCTTACGATCGCCAAGGTCTGGACACCTTTGTCGTGAACCAGGCTGGCAGGTTGGTCGCCTCCTCCGCTCAGCAATACGCTACCGGCCAGGACATGAACGCAAACGAACTGGTCAAGAGTTTTGTGGAGCAGAGCGGCAATAGCCGGATTGCCGTGACCAAGGAATACTCGGTGCTCCAGGGCAAGAACCCCGTCGACATGCTGGGGACCTACTATGCGGTCCCAGGGCTGGACTGGGCGGTGATTGCACAAAAGACGCAAGCCGGAGCCTACATTGACGTAAGCGATCTGCGCCGTGAGGCACTGCGCCTGGGACTCATCGCGGTCTGTTTCAGCATTCTCATCGGTATCTGGGCGGCGCGCCGGCTAACCACGCCGTTGAGTGTTCTGACCGAATCCAGCCGGGCTATAGCCGGCGGGGATTTTTCGCAGCGCGTACAGTTGAAGAGCCGCACTGAGATCGGCGAACTGGCGCAGACCTTCAACAGCATGACCGACGATCTGGAGCGCTTTGTCGCCGACCTCAAGAATGCGGCGGAAGAGAACCGCACCCTGTTTTTTGGCTCCATCCAGATGCTGGCCGGCGCGGTCGACGAAAAAGATCCCTACACGCGTGGTCATTCCGATCGCGTCACTCGTTACTCGGTGCTGATCGCGACTGAACTCGGGCTGCAGCCCGAGGAGATCGAAAAGATCCGCATCTCCGCCCAGCTCCACGACGTGGGAAAGATCGGTATTGAAGACCGCATCCTCAAAAAGCCGGGAGCACTTACACCGGAAGAATTTGAGGTCATGAAGACCCACACCACGAAGGGCGCCGCCATCCTCCGTCCGGTGGAGATGCTGCGAGACATGCTGCCCGGCATCGAGTTACACCACGAATCGCTCGACGGGCGCGGCTATCCGTTCGGCCTGAAGGGCGATCAGATCCCGCTCATGCCGCGCGTGATCATGGTGGCCGACACTTTTGACGCCATGACCACCAACCGTCCTTACCAGGCGGCCATGGACCCGGAATACGTGATTCGCATCATCAACTCGCTGGCCACCACCAAGTTCGACGCCTCCGTGGTCCGGGCGATGACCAAGGTGTTTGAGAGCGGCAGGCTGCGTATTCATCGCGCGGCCACCGTTAGCGGGGAAGAGGCCGCCGCGGCCACGGTCTCCAGCAACGGCTGATCCGTTCCTCCCAGTCTTCTCTCGAGTCTCCCGCTATAATCAAGGGTTCGGCAGGCTTATGTCTGCCCCTAACCGCATGATTCAGACTCTCTTTGGACCTCCCGAACCCACCTTCCTGGAGAAGATGAAGGAAGCCGTCACCCGCACGCGCGAGAACCTCGGTGAGCGCATTGACGAAGTAATGGCCTTCACCAAGCAAATTGACCGCGATACGCTCGACGCTCTCGAAGCCATACTGATCGGCGCCGATCTCGGCACCACCACGACGCAAGAAATCCTGAACCGGCTGCGCGAAAAAGCCGACCGACGTCAGATCAAAGACGCCGGCGAACTCAAGCACCTGATCAAGGAACAGATTCGCGAGATCCTGAACTCGACGACTTCGCGGGGGGCCGCTCCGGTGCGGGGTGAGCCCGAGGTGGTGATGATCGTCGGAGTGAACGGAACCGGCAAGACCACCACCATCGGCAAGCTGGCGCACGCCCTGCGTGGGGAGGGCAAAACTGTCTTGCTCTGTGCGGCGGATACGTTTCGCGCCGCTGCGATCGAACAGCTGGAAGTCTGGGGCTTGCGCACCGGCGTGGAGGTCATTAAGACCAAGCCCGGCGGCGATCCCTCCGCAGTGCTCTATGACGCGCTCAACGCCGCCAAGGCGCGCGGGACCGACAGCGTGATCGTGGATACCGCCGGCCGCCTGCACACCAAGACCAGCCTGATGGCCGAGCTCGAAAAGATGAAGCGCACCGCCCGCCGCATCATCCCCAACGCTCCTCACGAGGTGCTGCTGGTGATGGACGCTACCACTGGACAGAACGGGCTACAGCAAGCGCGGGTCTTCACTGAATCCGCGGGCGTCACCGGCATCGTGCTCACCAAGCTAGACGGCACCGCCAAAGGCGGCGTGGTGGTGGCCATCTCCCGCGAATTGGGGCTGCCGGTGCGCTACGTGGGCGTTGGCGAAAAAGCCAGCGATCTGCTTCCTTTCAGCGCAGACAATTTTGTTGAATCGCTGTTTGCGATGGCATGAGCTTTCGGCCCCAAGACGAGCAGTACTTGCAGCGCGCGCTCGAGCTGGCGCGAAAAGGGACTGCTCTGACCTCTCCGGGCGCTAGAGTAGGCTCAGTCGTCGTCGACCCTCATGGCGAAGTCGCTGGAACCGGCTACTATACCTATGACGGCGTGAAGCACGCCGAAGTGATCGCGCTCGAGCAAGCGGGCGCTCGGGCTCGCGGCGCGACCCTCTTCCTTAACCTCGAGCCCTGCAGCCATCAGGGACGCACTCCGCCTTGCGCCGACCGAGTGATCGCCGCTGGCGTCAGCCGTGTAGTGGCAGCCATGGCCGATCCCAACCCTCTAGTGGCGGGCCGCGGGTTCGATCGCCTGCGCGCTGCCGGCATCGAAGTCGAAACCGGCCTGTTTGAGGCGGAGGCTAAGAAGCTGAATGAAGACTTTGCCCGCTATATCCTGACTCGCCAGCCGCTGGTGACCTTGAAGTCGGGCATGACCCTCGATGGCAAGATCGCGCCCCCACCGGGGGAATCGCACAACCCAACGGCGCTCGGCGCGTCGGGCGCAACCGGCGGTTGGATCACCAGTGCTGAGGCTCGCGCTCACGTCCACGAGCTGCGCCATGAGTCCGACGCGATCATGGTGGGAGTTGGCACGGTGATCGCAGATGACCCGCTCCTTACCGACCGCAGCGGCCTGCCCCGGCGCCGCCCCTTGCTGCGCGTAATCCTGGACTCGCGGCTGCGCCTGCCACTCGACTGGCGGTTGGTCAAGACTGCCGGGCAGGACGTGGTAGTGTTCTGTTCGTTCGCGGAGGAGAAAAAGAAGCGGGAACTCGAAGAGCGCGGCATCCGCGTGGAGCAAACGCCACTGGGGTTGGGCGACGGCCGTCCAGACCTGCGTCAGGTGATGGCCCGGCTGGGGCAGATGGAGATCACCAGCCTGCTGATCGAAGGCGGTGCGCTGGTCAACTGGACCGCCCTGGCCAGCGGTATCGTGGACAAGGTGTTTCTTTACTATGCACCGAAAATCCTGGCCGGAACCGGCTCGGTGCCTTTTGCCGCCGGCGCCGGTTTTCGCAAGATCAGCGAGGCCGCCATGGTCAAGGACATCACGCTGCATCGTTTTGGCGAAGACTTCGCGGTCGAGGGATACCTCCGCAATCCCTATGCACCACCCGCCGCCCTGGCTGGAGAAAAGGGATAAATGTTCACCGGGCTGATTCAGGAAATCGGAGTGGTCGCCGACGTTCGGTTGCCGGCTCAAGGCGACGCCGGCACGCGGATCGTGATCACTGCCTTCACTATTGCTTCCCAGCTCAAAATCGGCGATAGCGTTGGCGTCAGCGGGGTATGCTTGACTGCGGTCGAGATTCATAAAGCCCAGTTCGCGGCTGATCTAGCCAAAGAGACTCTTGAGCGAACCTCACTCGGCGGGCTGCGCCAAGGATCGCTGGTGAACCTGGAGTTGCCAGCGCGGGCCGAGGACCGAGTGGGTGGCCACGTGGTGCAAGGCCACGTGGATGGAGTCGGGAAACTCCTGGGGCTGGAAAAGATCAAAGACGGGCAAGATTGGCGACTGGAGATCAAGATTCCGCCGGCGCTCGCGAAGTACGTGGTTCCCCAAGGATCGATCACGGTTGAGGGCATCAGCCTGACTGTGGCTTCGATCGATGGCAGCCGGGTGGAGATTGCCATCATCCCGCATACCTACCAGGCCACCAACCTGCCTTCGCTGGGCGCGGGAGATCCACTGAACATCGAGGTCGATGTTCTGGCGAAATATGCTGAGAAGATGGCGCAGGGCAGAGCGGCTGGGATGCTAAACATCGCCGAATTGATCAAGCGAGGCTTCTGACGAGCAAAGATGGGCTAAGATTGCGTTTCCTTCAACGCCCCAATGGTTGCCATAGCGGACTACGCGGCTGGCGACGCCGGCCTATTTGAGGCCGGCGATCACGTCGTCCACCGCCTGCTGCTGGGGCTTGCACTCGTGTTTCTCGAAGTCGGCTCGAAGTTGCTCTTGAGCCAGGCCAGGATTCAGAAGAAATTCCTGCCGGGTGCGAAAAGTCAGCCGGCACACGTCGCAATAGGCGACGCTCGGGGTCTCGCCAATGAATCTTGCGATCTGAAGGTTGCGATCGGACATGGCAACATGATGGCAGGACCGTGAGGCGGGGGTCAAATCCGTTCTCAGTTCGGCTTCCCTAGATCTTCAAAACGTACGTTGATGATCGGGTACTGCTTCCAGTCCTTGTAGTCGAAGTGCCACCACTCCTGGGGATACACCGTGAATCCTTCTTTCTCCATCGCCTGGCGCAGGATGGCTCGCCGCTCGCGTTCTTCCGGTGTTCCGCCTAGGTAGTCGGCGTAAGCGCGCTGGCTCATCTCGTCGTAACCGCTGGGCATCTTTACTACGGCGCCGGTGCGCAGGTCGTAGAGAGTCAGGTCCACGGCGCAGCCGCGATTGTGCTTGGATCCCTCTTTGGGGTCGGCCACGAAGATCTTCTTGTCGTCGGGCGTGGCGTCCCAGAACATTTTGGTCACGTACCAGGGACGATATGCATCGTGAATCAGCAGCCCGTAGCCCTTCTCCCGGAGCGCATGGTTCGCGCGCACCACGGCTTCTGCTGCCGGACGCTCCATGAACGCACGCGCCTGAGAATACATAGGCGTGCTGAGAAAATTGTTGGTTGTCGCGTAGCGGATGTCGAGCTTGATTGTGGGATCGAGCGTGATCAACTCGACCAGATCGGGCTGACGGAAGTCCCCGATTTCTTTCGGAGGCCGCGCGGCCCGGGCTTCGCGTTCCAGCTCCGCCACCGGCCGCAGCGGCGTAATGCGAAAAGTGGAATCTGCGGACGCTTGTGCGATCGCCGGTCCATATGTCGGGGACAGCGACAGAAACAGAGAGAAGAGAAAAACAGGAAGGTTGCGGCCTCGGGTCATGGTGTAAGCACTTTAGCACGCCGGCTGAAACCTGCGGAACAACCAACTACCCTTGCCATCGGCGCTGCCAGCCGATAATTCGATGAACCGATCTCCCGATGACATGATCTTGGCACCTGGCATCGTGCGCACAGCTCCCGCATGAGCGCCTTCACCATCGATCCAGCGAACGGCCGCCCGCGGTTCCCGAGATGGGGAAGCCGAGCGCATTGCCAGTGCGCGCATGAATCGCTTGCAACCACGGTTGGCCGGGCGATTCGCTGCGCGAGCGGGGCCGTATCTCATTTTCACGAGTGTGCGAATCCGCAGGCTCGACTTCTCCTGGTGCCAAAAGGACGAAACCCGGGACAACTGGAAGGAAGCCGGTGAGCTGGCTCGGTAAAGAGATTACCACGGGGAGTTCGACTCCAAGCTCGACGGCAAGGCTGAGTTTCTGGGTCGACCCGATGCGGTGAGCTAGATACCGATGCTCGTCGTGCGCCTAAAGGTCATAATACTCGCCCCCCGGTTCGCGACGCGTTGACTATTTCCCGGTCCTCACGTCCAACCAGCACTGCGCGACTTCATCTGCCTCAGGGCAGAGGAGAGGTCAAACGAAGTTGCGCCGAATCCCTCTAAGAGTTGATCGTCCTTTCACCCGACGGGGACTTCCTGCCTGCGCACCTTCTATTGCTCTTGTGTTCAGGAAACAGATCAAGCCGGCTCCAGCATCTTCGGCCGCGCGACGCGCGCGAGACAACCGCGTCGACGTTCTCGGAAGAATGCTGCATACCGGCAACTCTCGAAGGAGATGGTGCCCTGATGTACTCATGGAAATCGATCATGGTCCTGATTCTGCTTGTGGCCCTACTGGCGCCGGTAGCGGCCCATGCTCGCGCTTACCAGACGTTCATCGTCAATGTGCCTTTCGAATTCACCAGCGGCGCCCGCAAGTTCAAACCTGGGACCTATATATTCGTGATTTTGGGTCCGGGCCTGGTTGCGGTCGAGGACGCCAAGAAACACGTTCTCACGATTGTGATTACCCGAGACATTCGAAGTGCCGACGCGGCCTCCTCTCCGCATGTGTTTTTCGATCAACAGAAAGGACACGCCCACCTAGCCTCGATCTGGATGGGCAACGGCCCACGAGGATTGGAGATCGTGGGCGAACAGGTTGCCATGCAACAAAATCCGCCACCGCCACCATTGCTTCTGCTGCCCCCCCAGCCATTGATGAATCTGCCTCGGCCGGTGAAGTGATTTAGGGCAGCCCCGCAAGCGGAAAACAATGGTAAGCATGGTGAGCACGACTGTTGTTTTGGTGGAAAGGGAATTCAAGGATGGGTGAAATGCAGAGCTGGGTCGCCCCGGCCCTCAGACGCCTTGCGAGCTGGCTTCCGCTATCGGCATCTGCAGCATGGCGACCTGCCGCTGCACCAGCAGAAAATAGAGCGACAACAGCACCAACAAAGATCCGGCAAATGCCATGGTGATGGAAACGCCATAGACCGGCATGAGTCGCCCGAGGACCAGGCTGCCCAAGGGCATGCCGCCGCGGAAGGCGAGGTTGTAAACGCTCATGACGCGACCACGCATCTCGTCGCTGACGATCAATTGCACCAGCGTCAGCATCAGCGATGCGCAGGCCATGATGGCCGTGCCTCCGGCAAAAATCAGAACCATGGAGAGCGGTAACGAGCGGGAAAGCGCAAAACCGGTAATGATGGCGCCCATCGCCGTAAGGATCATCAGCGCCGCCCGTCCTTGATGCCTCATTTTGCCCATTCCGGCCACGATCAGCCCGCCGCATACCGAGCCCGCGCCAGAACAGGCCATCAGCAGGGCCAGCGTTTCCGGGCCCTTGCCGAAGACGTTCTTGACGAAGACCGGCAGAAAGGCGGTCAACGGAAATCCCAGGAGGGTCGTTGCGAAGGCCAGCACGACCAACGGCGTCATGCCTTCTCGTCGTCGGATGAAGCTTATGCCCTCTTTCATGCTGTGCAGGATCGAGACGCTGGACTTGGCGGGAACGAATTTGACCTGGATCACGTACAGCGTAACGATTACCGCAATGTAGGAGACGCCGTTGAGGACGAAACACCAGGTCGGTCCAAAGACGGTGTAGGCGAGTCCTCCGATCGTTGGCCCGATGATCCGCGCCAGGTTGAACTGGATAGAGTTCATGGCCACGGCATTGGTGAGATCCTTGGCGTCCACCAGAGTCGGCAACAATGCCGAATAAGCGGGACCGCCGAAAGATTGCCCCAGGCCTACAACAAATGAGAGCGTGAGAATGTGCCAGATCCGCACAACGTGCGTGGCGAACAATAGCGCCAATAGGAACGCGCACGTCATCTGGATGTACTGCGACATCAGTAGCAGTTTGCGGCGATCGACGCGGTCCGCGAAGACTCCGCCGACGAGCGAAAAAAGAATGATAGGCAACTGGCCCAGAAACAGGTCCAGACCCAGGTAGAAAGGATCGTTGGTCAGGTTGAAAACCAGCCAGCTCTGGGCGAACTGCTGGACAAAGGTCCCAATGGTGGACGTGCAGGCGCCGATCCACATGTACCGGAAATCGCGATATTGGAAAGCTTTAAAGACTCGGCCGAACAAGATAGTCCGCGCTTCCGGTTAGGGGAGCTACTCCTTTCCCTGGTACAGACCTAGTACAGATAAATTCTGCCGGCCTTCAGTCATGTTGGAGCGCCTTTCCGCGGTCGACTCTGGTGAACTCAGGTTGCCGAAGGGAAATGCGTCAGCAACCCCATGTGTAGCAGAACGCTCAGCCTATCAGACGGTGAAGCGCCGGAGCAAGAAGCGTCACTACCCTTTAAGGGGGGGTCTTGCCGAGCAACAGCCGCTCGAGAAGCCAAACGCCGACACTCGATTAGACGGTTCAGGGTTTCCGAGGGCTCTTTTTCGTTTGAGTCTTGCTGGCGGGGGCAAAGCCGCCGGCCCGCATGTGCTAAAGTTATGTACCCCAAAACAGCATGGATACCCCGAGCAGAATCGGCCGGTACGAAATCCTGGAAGAATTAGGACGAGGCGCAATGGGCATGGTGTACCGCGCCAAAGACCCGGCCATGGACCGCGTGGTCGCCATCAAGACGATCATCTCTGTAGCCCTCAAGAGCGACCACGAGAGCGAGTTTCGCGAGCGTTTTTACCGCGAAGCCCGCGCCGCCGGAGGCTTGGCGCATCCTGGGATCGTGCCAGTGTTCGACGTCGGCGAGCATGAGGGCGTGCCATTTTTGGTCATGGAATTCATCAGCGGGCGCACTCTGGCGGAGGCCATCAAGAAGGGCGAGCGTCTGACCCCGGAGCGGGCCTGCGAGATCGGCCTGAGGGTCGCCGAAGCGCTGGGATACGCACACCAGCGCGGCGTCATTCATCGCGATGTCAAGCCGGCCAACATCATGCTGACCTCGAAGGAAGCCTACGGCATCGAACGCCCCAAGATCACCGACTTCGGCGTAGCCAAGCTCGCCGAGGGCCGCACCACTCTCACCGGTCAACTCCTGGGGACGCCGGCATTCATGCCGCCCGAGCAGTTCACCGGAGGGCCCATCGACGGACGCGCCGACATCTTTTCTCTGGGCGTGGTCCTCTACTGGATGGCCACCGGCGAGCAGGCCTTCCCCGGCGAGAGCATCACGGCCGTCTCCTACAAAGTGGTGCACACCGATCCGGTACCGCCGCGCAAGCTTAATCCGTGGCTGCCCTCCAGGCTCGAGACCGTCATCATGAAGTGCCTGGCCAAGAGTCCCGATGAGCGCTATCAGACGGGAGAAGAGCTGGCTGCTGATCTTGCCAAGATCCGCGAGCAGGGAAAGGTGACTGCGGCAAAAACGACGTCGGCTCAGGAAGCCCTGGCCGCCCCAACCGCAGGCAGCGATCCCGGTTTGACCATGGGTTCTACGGCGATGTCGTCAGCCCCAACCATGGCGGTGCAAGCGCCAGCGTCGGCTGTCCCGGCACAGGGTCAGCCGCAAGCGAAATCACAGCCCAAGCCCACGTACAAAGGCGTAAGCATGGTGGTGACGGCAGTGGTTGCGGTGGCACTGCTGGCCGGCGGCTGGTACGTCTCGCGTCGCCACCGAGCCGCCGTAGCGGCCGCGGCTTCCACCACGCCTCCAGTGACGGAGAAAGCCGTAGTGCCCGACGAGTCTCTAGCGCCGGTTCCTGCTGTGTCGCCCGAGGCTGCGCCCGCAAGCGATCAGCCTGCGGTTTCTGTTGTTCCTGCTGTTGAATCGCCGTCACCAAAACGGTCGCAGGCAGGTGCCGATCCGTCCTCCGCCTCGACAAAGACAAAAAGGAAACAGGAAGCGAAAATTGAGGCCAAGAACGCGGGGCCCACACCGAAGGCAGCGGCGGCTTCACCTGCGCCCAGGGCGTCAGCTGCTCTGGCGACGCCTGCGGTCCCGCAGCCCCCGGTGCTCGACTTCGATCCTAAGACGCTTGATCCCAAGCTAAACGCCAAGATGAGGATCGACTCTAAACATATGCCGGCGGGCGTGGATTATACCGTGGAGATGAACGGTAAGCTCTATCAGCGCAAGACCAGCGCTGGCGGCGACGCGCCCGATGACGAACTCTTCGTCCCGCCCGGCGTCCAGGAGTTTCGCGTCACGGTCAGGAGCGGCGCGGTGCAGAAGTCGTCAAACACGGTGAGCACCGAGTTCAAGGCCAAGAAGAAGCTGACCTTGAAGATCGAGCTCCGCACCCAGGGTGCAGCACCCGATTCCGGAATCCCCCAGGCCGTCTATCAGGACACGCAGGTTGTGTTGACGCTGAAGTAAAGCTAGCGCTAATCCGAAAATGCATTCCTAGCGCTGCTTGGGCTCTGGCTGCGAGCTTTCGAGCGCTGGAGGTGAGAGAACGGTCTTCCCGCGCGAGCCGATTCCTATTTCCATGCTGGTGTTCTTCGGGAAAACTACGTCTTGCCCTCGGGCGATGAAGTGCGAGTAGACAGACCGGCTTGCGCCGTAGGCTCCCATCGCCATGCCGAAAGGCTGTGACTTCACAGCGAAGCTCAAGGCCAGACCTACCAACTTGAACCCTCCCACACCCCCGGCAACCCCCGGGTGCGACTGCCCGTCGTCATCGGCGTCGGTGTGTTGCCGAAAGGACGCGGACGCCAGAGCCAAGGATAGAGCCGTCGAAAGATATCTTGTTTTGGGAGTGGAAGCCTCGGCGCTGCCTTCAGAATCCAGTTTCACGTGCGCGTCCTTGCCGGCTTGGACGCCTTCCAGGCTGGCTACTACTGTTTGTGGGAGCCCGTCCGGGGGAACGATTTGGCGAAATACAATCCTAAGTTGCCCATTGTGATGCAGACGGCGGGCAGGCCGCGCTTCCAGAACCAAGCCCGTCAGACGGCTGCCTTGCGGGAGAATGAGTCGATCACCGTCAAATAGAGGTTGGGCGAGCACCGCCTCCACCTCCGCGCCTTTCTTCGTTGTCGCCGAATCGAGTGGCGTAACCAGCAAAGCGTGTATCAAACTGCCCTGGGGAAGAGCGGTTCCGATCGAGGCCACCAGCTGGGGTGTCACGGCCTCGCTGCCGAAATCGAGCGGCTCCTCGAGCTCGGCGAAATAAAGCGTCCCGGGTTGAATATATTGGGGACGAACCGGAAGTTGGCTGATGGCGTATCGCTCCAGGCGGTGCACTTTGTCTGGCTCTCTGATCTGTTTCATGGCCGCTTGCCAATGTCGCTTTGCCTCCTGCTTTGCCTCGTCGATCTTCTCTGAAGCGGCATCCTTGGTGCGGTTTTTCTTCTTGTCGTTTTTGGTGGTTACCAGCCGCATCACCTGGCCCGACCCGGGTGTAACCACAGCATGGAACGGAATCTGCCTGCCATCGGCCAGCACAAGTTCGTTGAACTCAACCTTGACGGTGCGGGCCGGGGTGAAGTCTGCATTCAAAATCCCCAATACCCGCTTCTTCCCCGAGATGCTTTCGATCCGTGCGATGTGGCCCCGGACTTCTGTGCCTGCGGGAACGATGAGCTGATCAAAGGCGTAAATAGGTTGCACGAGACGGCCGTGGACGGCCTGGCCAACGTCCTTGACCCGAACTTCTTGGTCGAGCCCGACGGCGAGAGGCGCGTTCTTGCCTACCGTTAAAGCGATGGTCTGTGGAGGCGTGGAATCAGCGGCAGCCGGCGGCGGAACCGAATCCTGGGCGGCCGCAATGGTGGTGCACGCCGCTAAGACGATGAAACAGGTCAAGCGTGGTGACAACATGAGCTCCCCACTATAGTCTTAATGCACTAAGATTGCAAAAATTGACGAGCACTGGAGCGCCCCGTGCAGTGCGAGAACAAAGGGTGACTACTTCAGTCTTTGATGAAGCTGCTCTGGCGAGAGATGCCGGAGGTGGAGACATCAGTCGGAGACGCCCTTCCATCGCCCGATCGGCGCGTACCCCGCGCCGACAGTCATCCATATGGTGTTACCGCGGCGATTCACTGCCCGGCGCAGCTTCCCTCTGAAAGTGCTTGAGCATCGCCTCGGTCTGGTTGCGGGTAAGGACGGCACTAAGGGCGGCGGCGTCGGCCTCCTGGATGGCGCGGACGCTGCCGAAGTGTTGTAGCAGCCGCTGGCGGGTGCGCTGTCCGATGCCAGGGATCTCCAGCAGTTCCGACGCGCGGTCACGCATCTGGCGTCGCTTGCGATGGAAAGTCACGGCGAAGCGGTGGGATTCGTCGCGGATCATCTGCACCAGGTGCAGGACAGGTGAATGACGGTCGAGGACTATGGGCTCCGCTTCTTGGCCGGCCACGTAGATTACCTCCTCCTTCTTGGCGATGGCGGCCGCGGGCTGGTTGGTAATCTCGAGCTCTTCGAGCGCGGCGGTCGCCGCGTGCAGCTGACCAAGGCCACCATCGACCAGAATCAGGCTGGGGAGTCTTTGATCTTCGTCGCGGAGGCGCCTGTAGCGTCGCGTTACGACCTCGCGCATAGCGGCAAAATCGTCCACCCCGGAGACGGTGCGGACGATGAACTTGCGATACTCGGACTTGTTCATCCGGCCTTCTTCCCACACCACCATGGAGGCCACGGTCTCGGCGCCCTGGATGTGGGAGATGTCAAAGCACTCGATGCGCTTGGGTAGTTCAGGCAGTCCAAGCGCGTCCTGCAGCGCTTCCTGCACGGCCTTGGCAGCGGGTTTCATGACGCGGAAGCGCTGGTCGAACAACTGCTTGGCGTTCTGTGCGGCCAGATCGATAAGAGAACGCTTCTCGCCGCGTTGCGGCGAAAGGATTTCGACTTTGCGGTTGCGTTTTTCCGTCAGCAACTCTTCGAGAACTTCGCGGTCTTCGAAGTCGATGGGAACGAGGATGGTGCGAGGGACGTACTGCTGGTCGATATAGACCTGCTTGAGCAGGGCGGAGAAGAATTCCCCGGGGTTGAACCCAGCGGCTAAGAACCCCGATTTCCGGGACTCTTCATTCATGACTGAAGTCGGGCGCTGACACTCGTCTGGATCGGAGTGCGGGCCTTGGGTTGCGCGAGTAGCGACCGCCGGCAGCTCTTCCCAGAAGAACTCGCGGCGGTCCAGGACCTTGCCGCCACGCATGTGGAAGACGTTGACGGCCACCATATCATTCTCGAAGTGGTGGCCGAAAACGTCCATATCATCCCCTTCGGCGGCGGCCATGCGCTGCTTTTCCCGCAGCTGATCGACAGTGGAGAGCAGATCGCGGTAGCGGGCGGCACGCTCGTACTCTTCGGCTTCGGCCGCCTGACGCATACGGGCACGCAGGGATTTTGAAAGATCGGTCTGGCGGCCTTCGAGCAGGAGTTGGACGTCGCGCACGGCTTCAAGGTAAACGTCCGGAGTGGTGAGGTCTTCGACGCACGGGCCCAGGCAGCGCTTGATGTAGAACTGTAGACACGGCCGAGGATGAAATCGGGTGAGATCGACCTTGCAGGATGGAACCAGAAAGTGACGGTGAATCAAGTCGACGATTCGATAAGCCAGGTTGCCGGGGAAATACGGCCCGTAGTAAACGCTTCCATCTTTCTTGAGGCGGCGGGTGACGTAAACCCGGGGGAAGCGCTCTCCGAGCGTGAGCTGGATGTAGGGGTAAGTCTTGTCGTCGCGCAACAGGATATTGAAGCGCGGCTTTTTCTGCTTGATGAGGTTGTTCTCAAGCGCCAGTGCTTCCTTATTGTTGGCGACGACGATGTACTCGAGGTCAACAGCTTCGCGCAGCAGCGATCCGGTCTTGGCATTGGTCTCGCCCACGCCCTCGGCGAAGTACGAACGTACTCGCGAGCGCAGGTTCTTGGCTTTGCCGACGTAGATCACCTCGCCCTCAGCGTTCTTATAGAGGTACACGCCGGGCTGGGTGGGCACGGTCCGGATTTTCTCTATCAGGTCCATCGGTCGAGCCAACCAAGTCTCTCAAAAGTACAAATAAGGAGGCTTCAAAAAGCCAGAGTAGCGGAGAATCCTCAATCGGGAGGCCAGATTATCTGATTGCGGTTGGTGTCCACAAGGTGCGGCGGTGCGTAAAAATTCCCATGCTGGAATGGCGTAAATGGGGCAAGATCGGCCTTGCGCTGTTCCTAATACGAAGATTATAAATGACTTAGCGAGAGGTCGCTAGTTAGTTAAATTGGCAATCCACGTGCTTTATCGAAGAATGTCTTATGATTGGCGGTTGACCCAGCGCCAGATTGAAACGAGGGTCTTGAAGGAGCTTTCCCCCATGACCGTGAAGTCAACTCTTGTGGTTCTGCTGGCAGGTGCCACGCTGGTCTTTGCAGCCGGATGCACAACCAAAACCTACGTTCGCAAACAAACCGAGCCCATCATCGATAAAACCAACTCCCTGGATGATTTGACGGCCAAGAACTCGCGCGATATCCATGATGTCGATACCCGGGCGTTGCAAGGGATCGACAACGTGAACCAGAAGACCGCGGCAGCCGACCAGAAGGCTACGGACGCCCGCGGCCGCGCCGATCAAGCGCAGACCGTGGCGACCCAGGCGAGTACCCGCGTTGACACGCTGGCGAATCAGGTGGCCAACCTGGACAACTATCATCCTGTGGTGGAAACCAGCGTTCACTTCGCGTTCAATCGCGCTGAACTGACGCCCAAGGCCAAGGAGGCTCTGAACCAGCTGCTGGCTGAAGTGCCCAACACGAAGGGCTACCTGCTGGTGGTGGAAGGGGATACGGATTCCGTCGGCTCGGCCACCTATAACTACAAGCTGAGCGAGCGCCGTGCCAACGCCGTCGTGCAGTACCTGGCGACGAACAGCGTGCCCGCACACAAGATCTACGTGGTCGGGCTGGGCAAGGATAGGTCCGCTGCCCCCAACACGACCGCTGAGGGACGCGCCCAAAACCGCCGCGTGGACGTTCGTCTGATGACCAATAACACCACGCAAGGTCAGACTTCTGCGCAAACCACCTCTCCCAACCCGAGCAGGTAGTCTCCCCTCCCCCGGGACTTTTGCGCAGACGATAAGGCCGCCAGGAAACTGGCGGCCTTTGATTCTGCACTAAAATAGAAGCATGATACCGCGAAAGCCCGCCCTTCTTGTTTCGCTGATCTGTCTGCTCCCAGTTGGCCGCGCGTGCCTTGTGGCCCAGGAAAGCCAGGATAATCAACCGCATATCCAGCCACGCAGCATTCCTACACCAAGTCCTACGCCTGCACCGCGCTACACGGCTCCGCCGTTTCCCCAGCCTGAGCTAAGCAGCCAGCAAGGGGAGAGTTCGAGCAAAGACGCTCAGATCGATCCAAGCGGCACAGCACGAGCCCGGCCTGAGGCCGTCGCCGATCCCAACGCGACGGATGAAAAGGCCTTTCGGCCGTACGATCCACATCGCGCGGCGAAGGATCTGGAGATCGGCAGCTTCTATCTGAAGCAGAAGAACTATCGCGCGGCGCTCGAGCGTTTCAACGACGCGCTGCTCTACAAGCCCGACGACGCGGAATCCATCTACGGTCTGGCCGTAACCCAAGACAAGCTCGATCTGCCGGACAAAGCGCGGAAGAACTATAGCAAGTACTTGGAGATTCTGCCCCAGGGTCCACGGGCTAAGGATTGCGAAGAAGCGCTCAAACGGATTGATGCGCGCACGGCAAGCGCGCCCGCGGCCGATTCGGCAGCGGCACAGAGTGCGCGGGACATCGACGCCGGAGAGACGTTTCTTACCCGCAACCAGTATGACGCGGCGAGAGAACGCTTCGAGGACGCCATGCGCCTGACTCCGGATAATCCGCTGATCTGCTTCCGGCTGGCCCAAAGCCTGCAAGGGCTCGAACGTCTCGAGCCGGCACGTAGCTACTATCGGAAGTACTTGCAGCTCGCCCCCCATGGACCATTTGTCAGCGATGCAAAACGGGCCATCGCCGATATCACTTGGGTAGTGGGCAAGTGAGCGCTATTCCTTGCGAAGGAAGTTCCCACTGCTGGCGTCAACGAACACGGTCAGTTTCGCGGGAGTTCCGTAAATCACATGCCAGCGAAGCTGGTGAGACATGGCGTCGAAGTCGAGAAGATAGGTTACAGGAAGTTTGGACTCTTTCTCCAAAAGCGTTTTACCGCCGTGTTGCTGCGCGGTCTCAAAGGCTTGATCGGTATCGACTTTCAGGTAATTCAGGTCCCAGGTCATCATGGACCTGTTCGCAGCACTATAAGTATCTTCGACGCCATGATTGACGCCGCGTGGCACGTCGGGATCGACCAGACCTGACCAGCTGAACGGCTCGGATTTTCCTCGCGCCGGCGATGCGAACACGGCACGCCAGAACCCGGACTTGCCGTCGTGACCGATGCTCTCCGAATTGGTGGATGAAGTGAGTTGAATAGGATTAGCATCCGGTGACCAGCTGCGCGCCGCGGGAATCATCTTCTGCAGCGCAAAGCGTCCGGTTTCGAACTGACTGGTTTTCGGTTGCGCCGGAGGAGCCGGCTTGGTGTCGTCGCATCCCATGAAAGCGAGCGCTGCGCCTGCAAGCAAAAGCGCACAGGATCGCTGCAAGAGGTTGAGGTTGGAAGTCAAAGAAATCACAATTCTATTTTAGACGATCTCTGCTGTGCCTCATGCACACAGGTTCATGCCCGTCGCTTATCAGTGAGCGCGGCGCTACTCGGAGGACGCTCCAGCCTTGCGCGCCTGCTCCTGCAGATCAGAGAGTTTTTGCTGCGCCGCATCGAGAGCCTGCTTCTTCGAGTCAAGCTGCTCCTGTTCCTGGCGGCTGTCTTGAGCGAATTTCGCTTGGTCGCGCATCTGCGTGCCGGCATCACCGTAAAACGCAGCGGCGCGCAGTCTTTGCTCGCGCTGTAGGATGTCGAGCTCGCGCTGCAGAGTGGCGATTTCCTTCTTCTGGTCGTCAATCTTGTTGTTCCAGTCGGACTTCGCCTTCTTGTCTTTCGCGTCCTTGTCGCTGCCCTTCGCGTCCTGGCCGTTAGCGTTGGCGGCGGCGGCTTGGTTGGTTTGATCAGCGTCGGATTTGTCCTGGCCCACGGTGGAGACCACACCGGATGGACGAGCCATGGAATCCTGGTCGAAGCTCATGCTTGCCGCAGGTTTTTGCTGGGCGCGGGCTTTGCGAGCCACGTCGCCCAATGACTGCTGCGCGACGACAGCCGCGCTTAGTACCAGAACGGTCAGAAAGAGGAATAGTGGTTTCATATGTATACCTGACTCGAGTGGCTGACGACATTGTACCGCGAATGCTGGTATGTACTATTACGCAATCGATCGACGGAAACGATAGGGTAAACCCCGGATGGGACGAAAGTAACTACTCGTTACATCACGCCTGAATGGCGCAGGTACTGGCACAGCAAGGCCGTGCCCCAGAATGCGGAAAACAGCCCGGCAATCCCCAGAAACACGCCGAAAGGGATCTCGAAATTGCGGTAGATCAGGATCGCCGATCGCCAGGCCCGCCGGCGGGCCTGCGATCGTGGTTCTCCAGGATGCTTCTTCCGGCGACGAGACAACCGCTTGCGCCACACCCAGAGAATTAGCAGCAAGCCGAAAAGACTGCCCATCAACGATCCCAGCACCAGCACCATGAGAGTGAGCTTCATGCCCAAAAAGGCACCGATCAGTCCCATGAGCTTGACGTCGCCGCGTCCCATGCCTTCCACGCCGCGCACTGCCTGGTAGAGGAGGGCAATCCCGAGAATAAAGGCTGAGCCCATCACGGCGCCGGCCACTGCATTGATCACAGAGTAAGCCGGACCGGGTACCGAAAACAGGTTGGCCAGGCTGGGCAAGACACGGTCATTACAAAGCTCTCCGCACTCAACCGGGGCTGCCAGGCTGAACAGCAAACCTATTACGATCCCCGGCTTAGTCAGCATGTCGGGGAGTAGTCGAGTCTCAGCGTCGGTAAAGATCAAGCCCAGCAGCAGGAAAACGAAGACGCAGAATTTAATCGGCTCCACGATGTTGCGGCCGGCGAGGTCACACGTGGAAGCCACATACCCTGGCAAGATTCCGGCCGACGCCAGATAGCCTAGGACGAAGAAAACACCGGTCAGCAGTTCAACAACCGCATATCGCGGCGAGATTGGGGACTTGCAGTGACGGCACTTGCCGCGCAGTACGATCCAGCTTAAAACGGGGATGTTGTCGTAAAACGCAATCTGCTTGCCGCAAGATGGGCACGCGGAGCGTGGCTTGACCACGGAAAGGTCCCGCGGCATCCGGTAGATGCAGACGTTCAAGAAGCTGCCGAAAACTAGGCCGAAAAGAAAGAAAACGACAACAAAGTAAGCATGCATGCTGGTCGTAAATAAATGAACGGGCAGGGTACGCTCCTCGGGCGCTGTTCTGCGGAAAATTATACGCAGAACTCTCGAGGGCGCGCCGATTACGGACGGGCAAGGAATCAAGAGACGAACACATGGAAGGGAGAAACGGTAATCTGCGACCGGCTCAGTCGCGAATGTATTTAACCAGCGCGATGCGGATGGCGAAGTTGTGTTCGCTGGGCCCGCTGACGCGTAGGTAATCGCGAAGCTCCACACGCAAAGCGAAGGAGCTGCTCCGCAGGAAATCCATGCCGCCACCGAAGTTCACGCCGTTGCCGGACCCAAACAGACGCGTGTAGCCACCGGTAATAAAGGGAAGGAATTTCGGCTGCCCGTTGGACGTGGTGTCGAACGACGCCATATAGTTGGCCGAGAATATAGCGGAGCCGGCGCTGAACCGGTTCCATGGGTTGATATAACCGCCTTCGAGGAGAAATCCGGTAGGGAAGCCGCTGCGGGTGCGGCTCCAGGGCGGAGCGTCTTCCACGTCCGCTCCGAACTGGGTGCCTCCATGTGTGACATTTGCGGCGTCGGCGATGCCTGCGCCGCCAAAGACTACGAACTTGGGGCTGGCAAGGTCCTGAGCGCCGCATGAGCGGCCGGCCAATAGCGCGAGCAGCCCTGTTATGGCAACGATCCTCATTCCTTTCTCCAAAGTAGGGATAACAGCAGCGACACAAGAAACGAACGCTGACGCAAAAGCGGAGCTCGTTGCTAGGATGTACTGTTTAGTTGGCTGGCGTCAAAGGCTGGGGGTTCGCAGAACCAGGGACCACGGAGATTGAGTTCTGCAACTGAAAGTTCAGAGTGGTCTCCGGCTTCAGGATGATCTGCTGTCCTTTCCCAACGGAGGACGCACCTGTACCCGCGCCTGCGCCCACGGCGCCTCCTATAGCCGCACCCTTACCGCCGCCGAAGATGCCGCCGAGAACCGCGCCCAGAGCCGCGCCTCCGCCGACTTTGGCTGCCGTAGCCTTGCCGCGCGAACTTCCCGCTTTGGACCAGCGGTCGGTCAGTAGGCTATAGCTTTTGCCATGGTCCAGCAAGCGAGTCAACTCAATGACGAGGTCGGACTGTCCGGCATAACGCCCCGCCGACTTCACGTCCACCACGCGGCCCTCAACGTCGTCTGTAGTCGGAATCACCGTGACCCCATCAATGACCACCGGGGTCGAAATGGCTCCGCGAAAGACGTCGCCCACTTGGGCGGTCTCGGAATTCAGTTCGTTGGTGAGCCGGATACTGAGCTGCGTTCCAGATGGCACGGTAATCGGCTGCGGTGGCGGCGCGACTGGGGACGGTGTCGGCGCGGCCGCACTGGCATCCGGTGTTTGTTTTACGGGGTTCGGGGGAGGGTTGTTGCTGCTTACTGTGTCTCGGGCCGTAGCAGCCCTCGAGGCGTGGGCACTCACCCGCGGTGAGGGCTTGGCCTTGACCGGTGGCGCCGGGTTGTTGTCGTTCTGTCCATTCATTTCGGGCGCCATGTTGCCGGAGACCGAAGGGGTGACCAACAGGTTGTTGACCACCGTCTTCACGCCTCCTACCTGAGCAGCGTCGCTGGCAGCCGCAGCGCGCGCGGCGTCACTGCTTACGTTGCCCGAGATGGTCACTACGCCATGGCTGGCGCTCACTTGAAGCTGTTTGTCGGGGAAGCTGGTGTCAGCATTGATCTTGCTCTGGACGTCAGCCGCTACCTGCTGGTCGGTCCGGCCGCGGCTGCAACCGACGCCAAGCAACAGCAATGAAATCAGAATTGTAAAAAGAGACTTGGTCATTCAGCATGGCTCCTGACACGTGGCTCCTCCAGTTTAGATGCAGATCTGCTGAAATTTACTGCATCGCGGGAGAAAATTTTGCAGCGCAAAAAATCACCGGCGAGCGTTTACTCAGCGTCCACATCCGGCAAATCCCCGTGGCTCAATTTTGAAAATTCTCTTCATTGCTCCGAGGTCGCAGGTTGAGCCTTCGCGGAGCATGCGCAGCTGATCAACCGTCACCGGCGGGTTCGGCAACAAGCTCTGGGCGAGAGCTGCGCCCAGGAACATCAGCGGCATGGGAATATGGAGCGCGCGTTTGCGCACACCGGCGCAGCGGGCTATCTCCTCGAGCACTTCATTGAGGGAAAGCTCGTCGGCGCCGCCGAGTTCGATGGTCTGGTTGGTGGCTTCGCCGGCATTCAATGCGCTGGCAAAGCAAGCGGTGACATCGCCGATGAAGACCGGCCGGTATTTGGACTGGCCGTCGCCGGGCACCAGTCGTAGCAGCGGGCCTTTGCGCATGATGTCCATCATCTGGGTGACGAAGCCATCGCCAGGTCCAAAGATCAGTGAAGGCCGAAGGATGCAATAGGGAATTCCGCTGTTGCGAACCTCTTGTTCGCCTTTCCACTTGCTGGTCTGGTAGGCAGCCACGCCAGCGCCGACACCGAGAGCCGACATGTGCACGAAGCGCTTGATCCCCGCGCGCTTCGCGGCGTCGACGACGTTACGTGTGCCCACGTGATGCACGGCAGCGAATGTGTTCTTGCCTTTCTCGACAATGATGCCCACCAAGTGAATAACGGCCTCGCAACCTTCCACTCCTCGGTCCAGGCCGGTGCCGTTGACAACGTCGCCGGGAGAGTAGCTGAAATTCTCTCTCCAGTCAGGATGAGTCGAGGACGAGAATAGCGCGCCGCGAGTCCCCGGACGCACGAGCCCGCGCACACTGTGGCCTTGGCTGAGCAAGCGCTGCAACATATGCTGTCCTACAAAGCCGGTGACGCCTGTGAGGAAAACCTTCATCGCTTGTCGATTCTAAACTTGGCGGGCCAGATTACTGCGAAGAGTAAAGTGCAAACCTCAGCCCACGAAAATCGAACTGCCTGGTTCGTGAAAATGGGGTTAAGCTGGGGGAGCTCTGGTCTAAGCGCCGCAACTTGTGATACAAATGCTGTCCCCTACTTATGTCACTGCGCGTTGCTCGTGGTGTCTACAATCCGGCGAAGGACAGGTTTCACTTCTACGTGGCCTTCAAACCCGCGCTCGATCCGACCATGGAAGAGCGAGGTGCCGACGCCCGATACAAAATCGATGTGGCTCTTTCGGTTACAGAGACTGGCGAGCTTGCCGACCTGGCCTTCACCTTGCCTAAGCCTTGCTGCAATACAAAGACTCTGCAGTATCTTGCCGGAACCGGCTCGGCGAGCGTGGTCGACGAGCGGGTCTTCGTTACTGTGCCGGGCTTAAATGGCGATTCCGTTTTCCAAGCCAAGGCCAGTCTGGAATTGGATGGAGCTGGCCGGATCATCGGGCTGGAGATCAACTAACTCGCCCGTTCGAGCCACATCCGGCCACAGTTTCCTTTTTGCGATCCCCGGGAATCATTTGGCCGCCGACCGCTCAATTCCCGGCACGCCCGCGAAATACCGGGCTTTGAGGACTGTTGCACCCCGATACTCCGTGCCCGGCTATCGTCCGGACAAGCCCGCACTTCCAGTCGATATTGACCCTAGGTAACGCTCCGATTAACCCACTTCATCTTATGCTGAAAGGGCTCGACCACGGAGTCAACCATGAAAGTCCTGGCCACGATTGTCTGCTTCTCGATCAGTTTGAGTCTGGCTGCCCAGACCATGCACCGTGCGTCCTCGCGGGCGCGAACCAAAGCCAAGCCTGACCTGGCCACTGTGGCGGTAGCCCCAGCTTGGACGGACGTGAACGGATCTCTCGTCCGCCTGGAACAGGTGCGGGCAGCGACGGAGGGCGATATCGCCGGTTTGGAAATCGATAAGTGGAAATCCGGGTGGAAGACGGTGTGGCTGAAACGCAGCTCGCGTAAGGAGCAGGCTGAGGGACTGGCGGCTTCGCTACACCGCAATCTGACGGAGGCCATGCCCGGCCTGATTCGCGATGCCCAGAATTCTCAAGGTGGAATCGGAGCCACGTTCAAGCTCTATAACAATGTGAATGTGGTGTACGAGTCGCTGGAATCTCTGGTAGAGGTTACAAATTCCTACGGCAAGAAGGGTGAGTCCTCACAGATCAGTGCCGACTACGCAGCTCTGGGCCGCCTTCGCCAGGAACTTTCCGGTTACATTCAGCTGACAGCCGCAACGCTCGAACCCAAACCGGTTGCGTTGCCCAAGAAGATCGTGATTGACGACAACGTCCCATCGCACAAAAAGACAGCGTCGTTGCAAGCGCCGCAGCAATAGGAACTCTTTGAGCGACCACTGGCATAAGGTTGGACACTAAAGCTTTCCAGCGACCGTCAGGATCGTCAGCTCTGGCTATGGCTCGACTTCACCTTGACCTGCTCGCCAGCCAGAGCCGTTCCGGCCTCGAGCGATAGCAACCGAACTTTTCCCTCGGCCACCATCCGGCCGCCGTTGTCCATCACCGTTGCCTGCCACACCTGAGTGCGACGCCCGCGCATCAAAGGTCGAGCTTTTACGGACAGCTTGCCTTCGCGCACTGCGTTCAAGAACGAGGTGTGGTTCTCCACGCCCACCACCGTCTGGTTGTGCCGCCGTGCCCAGATGGCCGCTCCCACGGAACTGACCGTCTCGACGATTCCGCAATAGACGCCGCCGTGCACGATACCGTAGGCCTGGCGGTGTCGCGGGGCGATCTCCAGCTCGGCAGTGACCTCATCCGGCGTTGCGCGCACAAAGTGCAGCTCCATGGCCGCGTTCCAGCCGTCGAGGCGAGCGTTGATAGCGGCGGCGAAATCGCCGTCGGAGGCGGCTTTCAAATCAATGGAACCAGAAGGACCTGGCGTCGAGGCTTCAGGATGAATGGACATGATCCCGAAAGTAAATGCGCGCCCAGGGAAAAACAAGGGATGCCTGAGAGGCATGGCGATTACCGGCCGCGTTTTCCACAGTCGTACAGAATCGTGCACAGACCTGGATCGAGACCCCGCAACTATAATGATAAGTAGGGCCTGTGAATGTCTGACTTTGTCCATCTTCATCTGCATACCGACTACTCGCTGCTGGATGGCGCTTGCGACGTTGAAAAGCTGGTCAAGCGCGTCGGGGAGATCGGGCAGAAGGCCGTGGCCATGACCGACCACGGCAACATTTATGGCGCCGTGCACTTCGTGGACGCGGCGGAAAAGGCCGGGATCAAGCCCATCGTGGGCTGCGAGCTCTACATCTGTAAGAAGGACGACCACCGCACGCCGCCCGAAGGCGACACCTACAACCATCTTGTGGTGCTGGCGGAAAACGAACAAGGCTATGAGAACCTCATCAAGATCACATCTGAAGCCTCTCTCCATGGCTTTTATTACAAGCCGCGCATCAGCAAGAAGTTTCTCGCTGAACACTCCCAGGGGCTAATCGGTCTCTCCGGATGTCTGGCCGGTGAGGTCTGCGAGCATCTGCTGGCAGGAAAGTATGACGCGGCTAAAGCGGCGGCGGCAGGCTACAGCGAGATCTTCGGCAGAGACAATTTTTTCCTCGAGATTCAGGACCAGGGGCTGCCGGAGGAACATCGCATCCACGCCGATCTGTTTCGTCTGGAAAAGGATCTCGGTCTCTCCATGGTGGCCACCAATGACAGCCACTACCTGTGTGAAGACGATGCGCATGCGCAGGACGTGCTGGTCTGTGTCCAAACCGGCAAGTCGATCCATGACGAGAATCGCTTGAAATTCCATGGCAGCCAGTTCTTCGTAAAGAGCGGAGAAGAGATGCAGAGGGTCTTCTCCAGCCGTTCCGATGTGTTGACGCGGACGCGGGCCATCGCCGAGCGCTGCAATTTCAAGCTGAACAAGATCAAGAATCCGTTCCCGGAATTCCAGGTTCCAGCCGGCTATACTCTCGATACTTACTTCGAACACGTGGCGCGCGAAGGATTCGCCCGGCGATGGCAGCGTTTTACCGCGCAGGATGGCGCGGGCAGGCTGAAGAAGTCACGTGCGGACTACGAACAGCGTCTGTCAACCGAGATTGTGACCATCCAGCAGATGAAGTTCTCCGGATATTTCCTGATCGTGTGGGATTTCATCCGTTACGCCCGGGAGAACCAAATCCCTGTGGGCCCTGGCCGAGGCTCTGCGGCCGGTGCGCTGGTGGCCTACGCCATGAACATCACCGATATCGACCCGCTGCAGAATGAGCTCCTGTTCGAACGCTTCCTGAATCCAGAGCGCGTCTCGCTGCCCGATATCGACGTTGATTTCTGTATGAACCGCCGCGGAGAGGTCATCAACTATGTCACGCAGAAATACGGACGTGACAACGTGGCCCAGATCATTACCTTCGGCACCATGGCCGCCAAAGCAGCGATCAAAGATGTTGGCCGGGCGATGGACATTCCCTACACGGATGTCGACCGTATTGCCAAGATGGTGCCGCCCACGATCAACATCACCCTAGATCAGGCGCTCGATGACTCGCCTTCACTGCAACAGGCTTACGAGAACGAAATCCAGGTCAAAGAGCTGATCGATACCGCGCGTAAGCTGGAGGGCCTGGTGCGCAACTCGGGTGTGCACGCCGCGGGCGTCGTGATCTCCCCGAAGCCTCTGACCGAGCTGGTTCCGCTGCACAAGACCAAGAACGACGAAATCGTTACGGCCTACGACATGAAAGCCGTGGAGAAGATGGGCCTGCTGAAGATGGACTTTCTCGGGCTCACCACACTCACCATTCTCGACGACGCGCTCAAGCTCATCGCCCAGCGCGGCCAGGCTATCGATATCGAAAACGTTCCTTTGGACGACGCTACCACCTACGAACGGATCTTCCACACCGGATTGACTTCCGGCATCTTCCAGTTTGAATCCGGCGGCATGACCGATGTCCTCAGACGCTACAAGCCAAGTTCAGTCGAGGACCTCACGGCCCTCAACGCCCTGTATCGCCCCGGCCCCATCCAGGGTGGAATGATCGATGACTTCATCGAGCGCAAGTGGGGACGCCGCAAGGTTGAATACGAACTGCGCGAGCTGGAGCCGATTCTGAAAGAGACGCTGGGCGTTATCGTTTACCAGGAACAGGTGATGCAAATCGCGAATGCGCTCGCCGGCTACTCACTCGGCGAGGCCGATCTTCTCCGCCGGGCCATGGGAAAGAAGATCGCGTCGGAGATGGCGCAGCAGCGTGAACGTTTCGTGAAGGGTGCGGTAGCGCGCGGCTTCCCTGAAAAGAAGATCGTTCACTTGTTCGACCTCATGGAGCAGTTCGCGGGCTATGGCTTCAACAAGTCGCACTCGGCTGCCTACGCTCTTCTGGCCTATCATACTGCGTACCTGAAGACACACTACCCGGTCGAGTTCATGGCCGCGTTGCTAACCTCGCAGACCGGCAACACGGACAATGTGGTCAAGTACATCAACGAGTGCCGTGAGATGGGGATCCCCGTGGATGCGCCCAACATCAATGTGAGCGACGCCTATTTCACTCCCCATGACAACGCCATTCGCTTCGGGCTGGCGGCAGTCAAAAATGTGGGACGCACCGCCATCGAGTCGATCATCGCTGCCCGTCAGGAAACGATACGCTTTCACACGATCTTCGATTTCTGCGAAAAAGTCGATCTCAGATTACTCAACCGCCGCGTCGTGGAATCGCTGATCAAGAGCGGGGCCATGGACGATTTCGGCAACCGCGCCCAGCTCATGGCGGTTCTCGACAAGGCCATGGAGCGCGCGCAGAAATCGCAGCGCGACGCCGAGCTTGGCCAGCACGGGCTGTTTGGCGTCTTTCAGCAGGATGAACCGATGAACGGCCATGCCGAGCGCCTGCCCGATGTCCCCGAATGGGACGAGCATCAGCGACTGGCCAGCGAGAAAGAGGTGTTGGGGTTCTTTATCACCGGTCATCCGCTCGACAAGTACCGGGGCAAACTCGATGACTTCCGCGCCTTGACAGCGGAGTCCGTTGGCGCTATGACCACTGGTACGGGACGCGACGAGGTTTTTGCCGCGGGCATCATCACCGGCGTGCGCGTGATGAAATCGCGTAAGGGCGATCTCTACGCCCAGGCGGCTCTCGAAGACATGACGGGGATGGTTGAGGCCATCGTCTTCCCCGAAGCATACCGCCGGCTGCAAGCCATGCTGAAACAGGAAATTCCCATGCTCGTGCGGTGCAGCGTGCGCGTGGAAGAGGGTTCGAATCCCAAAATCGCCATCAGCCAGTTGACGCCGCTCGACGAAGCTCAACCCAAGCTGCCCCGGTCCATCCGCATCAAGGTTGCCCTAGAAACGGCTACACCCGAGGTGGTTGATGCCCTACATTCCATCTGCCGCGCCCGCCGCGGCGAAGCCAAAGTGTTGTTTGACATGGAACGTGGCGGCGACTTCATGGTGGTGATGGAAGCCGACGGATATAATGTTTGTCCAGACCGGTCTTTCATCGCGCGCGTGGAAGAATTGTGTGGGCGCGGAGCGGTCAGGATTGTCGATTAGCTGCTAGCCGCTGGCTCCCAGCTGCTAGGAGTCGGGTCGTCAGAATTTTCACAAGGGTGCAGCAAAGCGGAGAGGAAAGCGCTGCATCTTTTTTGCTAGAAGCCAGCAGCTGGAAACCCGCAGCTATCTATGGATCCCGCGATCAACAAAGCGCGCCGGCAGATGGAGAGCATCGAGGCGCAAATTGCGCAGCTTGAGGGCAAGGCCGGGAAAGACCACGAAGCCCACCAGCAGCTCAAGCATCTGCAGCAGCAGATTGGCGTTTTGCGTGAGCAGATCCGCCTGCACGTCAACGCCTGGCAAAGGACCGAACTGGCGCGTCATGCGCAGCGCCCTTACACGCTGGACTACGTGCAACGCATGTTCACCGATTTCAGTGAGCTCCACGGCGATCGCGGTTTTGGCGACGATCCGGCAATCGTTTGCGGCCTGGCGCGCTATCACGGCGAGGAAGTCATGGTGATCGGCCACCAGAAAGGGCGTGATACCAAGCAGCGGGTCTATCGCAACTTCGGTCAGGCCAACCCTGAAGGCTATCGCAAAGCGCTGCGATTCATGAAGCTGGCGGAGAAATTCAGCCGCCCCGTCTTTACTTTTATCGATACCACTGGAGCCTATCCCGGCCTCGGGGCGGAGGAGCGCGGTCAAGCCGAAGCGATCGCTCGCAACCTGCGAGAGATGGCGCGCCTTGGAGTCCCCATTATCGCGACTGTCACCGGCGAAGGGGGCAGTGGCGGTGCGCTGGCCCTAGCGGTCGCGGACCGTGTCTTCATGATGGAGAACGCGGTGTACTCGGTGATTTCACCCGAAGGCTGCGCTTCTATCATGTGGCGTGACGCTTCCAAAAAAGAGCTGGCCGCCCAGGCTCTCCGCATTACGGCGCCGGATCTGATGGGGATGGCGATCATCGACGAGATCATTCCCGAGCCCGAGGGCGGAGCGCACACGGACCACGACGCGGCCAGCGCACTGGTTGACCAAGTGCTGCTGCGACACTTCAACGAATTGAAGAAACAGTCGGCGGCACAGCTCATCGATGGACGTTACAAGAAATTCCGCGAGATGGCGCGATTCTTTACGGAATGAGCCCTTTGACCGCCGGCCAAATGCCCGATGCCCAGCAGGTCGTTGCCCACGCGCCATGCCGGGTCGACTTGGCCGGTGGGACGATGGACATCTGGCCACTGTACCTTTTCCATCCCGGTGCCGTGACCGTGAACTTCGCGGTCAGCGTGCTTACGCGTTGCAAGATCGTGTCTTTGCCCGGCAAGACTATCCGTTTTCGGTCCCGCGATACGGGGCTGGAAGAGGAGTTCTCCGGGTTGGAAGAGCTGGCTTCGGCCCGTAAGTACCAGCATCCGTTGGCGGCCTACCTCACGCGGTTCTTCTCTCCTCAGCAGGGTTTGGAGATGGAGACTGATTCCGAGTCCCCTGCCGGCGCCGGCATATCCGGATCTTCAGCCCTGATGATCGCCGCCAGTGCGGCCCTGGCGCGCTTCACTGGTCGCACGCTGGATAAGGAGCAAATCCGTGTAATCGCTCAGAACGTTGAGGCGCAGGTCATCCGTGTTCCTACGGGATGCCAGGACTACTATCCAGCGCTCTACGGCGGCGTCAGCGCGATTCATTTGGACGAGGATGGTATCCATCACGAGCCCATTCCCGTGGCTGCCGAGGAGCTCGATAAGCGTTTCGTGCTGGCTTATACCGGGGCACCGCGACAGTCGGGGATCAACAACTGGAGGGTATTTCAGGCGCATATCGCGGGGAATCGCAGGGTCCTGCGGAACTTCGATCGCATCGCCGAGATTGCCCAGGACATGCATCAGGCGCTGGCGGAGGCAGACTGGAAGAATGTTGCCCAGCTGCTGCGCGACGAGTGGAAGCTGCGTAAGACCAACGCTACACGGATTACCACTCCGCTGATCGAACGCCTGATTACCGTTGCTCGACGCAGCGGCGCGGTGGCGGCCAAGGTCTGTGGGGCCGGGGGCGGAGGTTGCGTGGTCTTCCTTTGTGCCCCTGAGGCGCGCAATCGTGTAGCCGCGGCGGTGGCCGGCCATGGCGGTCAGATCCTGCCGGCGCGGACCGCTCGGGTCGGCCTTACGGTCAGCGGCGAGCCTCCGCGCTAGCGTCAGCGGCATCTAACGACAAAGCTGCCGAACTGGGTTGAAAATAAGGGCGGTTTAGACCATAGTTACAGAAGCAGCCTTGGGTACCAAAATGCTCGGTTGTCGGTTACCGTTTCTCGTCGTGGTTGTCCTATCTGCGGGCCTGGCTTTTGGCCAGGAGCCGGCTGCAGGAGCGAGCCAGCCTGCAACGCCAAAAGCTCAGACGGACGGACAGAGCAAGCCTGAGGATTCTCCCAAACCTGCCGATACTGGTGTGTTTGTGCTCCAGACACCCAAGGCCCCACCACCCCCCGAGCAGTTCAAACCCCAGCTCCGCGCTGTGGACTTGGCACAGCGTCCCAAGGTTGACGAAGCGACGCGCATGCTTCTGATTCAGTCGTTGGACGCCGAATTCGTACACACGCGCAAATATTTTCCGCTGGGCGACAAGTCGATGGTGATCAATCCCCAAGGTCAAGTGATGCCCGGTGATGCTGTCTTGTTCCAGCAAATCCAGGCGCATGGCTCGGCGGCCAAAGTCGGAGATAAAGTACAAATCACCAACGTCATCTTTCACGACAGGTCGATCTCCGTGCAGATCAATGGTGGGCCGAAGAAGCATGGGAAATGGTACGACCACGTGAGCGTCGGTGTCGGGGGAGACGGCGGCATGGTTTCTCCAACCAACCCCAACGACAATCCCGCGACGGGCGCCGAGTTTACTTTGCAGTTCACCAAAGAGATCCCGCAGATGACCGGGGACGAACTGCGCAAGCTTCTTAGTCCGGTGCTCGACTTCTCACTGAAGAGCGCTGCGCAGGTCTACGCGGAGACGCTTCCTCCCAAGATCCGAGAAGCCATCAAGAACCACGAAGTACTGGTGGGGATGAACCGCGACATGGTGGTGATGGCCAAAGATCGTCCGCCGCAAAAGGTCCGCGAGAAGGATGAGAAAGGCAAAGAATATGAGGAGTGGATTTACGGAGCGCTCCCGCAAGACGTGGTGTTCGTTCGCCTGGTCGGCGACGAAGTGACCCAGGTGAAGACGGCAAAGGCCGGCGGCGAGATCATCCTCAAGACGCAAAAGGAAGTGGACGTGAAAGACGGCGTGGCTACACTGGCAGCACTCCAGGCGACCCAGTCTCCGCAAGACCTAAAACAAGCCCCGGAAGAGCAGACACAGGCCAAGCCCCGCCCCACCCTGCGGCGTGAAGGTGAGCAGCCTGATGTGGAAATCCTTCGCGCTCCCAATGGTCAAACCCAGCCTGCGCAGAGCGAGCCCAACGAACCAGAGTGGGGTACCGACGGCAAGCAGCCGCAGCCAACTCCGACTCCAGCCGCGAAGCCTCCCCAGTATTGAAGCGTAGTCGAGACGGATAAATCCCTTAGCTGAAGACCAAGGCTGACGAACTCCACCAGTGCGGTTTACACTGAATGGGTGAAGATTGCTCTGGGGCAGATCAATCCCACCGTCGGGGATTTCAGCGGGAATGCCCAAAAAATCATCGAATTTGCGCGCCAGGCACATGTTCGGGGCGCGCACTTGGCGCTGTTTCCCGAACTCGCCGTCTGCGGTTATCCCCCGCGTGACCTGGTGGAAAGGCCGGCTTTTGTCGCGCGCAGCCGGCAAGTCGTAGAGGAGATTGCCCGCTGCGTTCCCGAGATCACCATCATCTGCGGCTTTGTTTCTCCGGCCAAGGTCGAAACCGGAAAGTCGGTCATGAACTCGGCCGCGGTTCTCTGCGGCGGTAGAGTTCAGTTCGTTCAGTCCAAGATGCTGTTGCCTACCTATGATGTGTTCGACGAGCTGCGATATTTCGATCCCGCTTCTTCTCAAAGCGTTTACCCTTTCGCAGGCAAGCAACTGGCATTAACCATCTGCGAAGACGCTTGGAACGATAAGCACTTCTGGAGCCGGCGTTTGTACAAAGTGGATCCGGTCGAAGAGTTGTTGCATTCCGGCGCCAACGTCGTAATAAACATTTCCGCCTCACCATTCCATCTGGGTAAGCGCGAGCTGCGCCGTGAGATGCTGGAGACCATCGCTCGAGACAACCATGTGCCAGTAGTGTTTGTGAACCAGGTAGGCGGGAATGACAGCTTGGTGTTTGACGGTTCCAGCCTGGCGATCGCACCTGACGGCAGAACCGTGGCGTGCGGAAAGTCGTTTGAGGAAGACCTGGTGTTCTTCGACACGGAAACGCTGACCGGCGACATGCATCCGCAAGTCGAAGGCGTGGAAGCCAGCGCCTATCACGCGTTGGTTCTCGGCACACGCGATTACGTTCGCAAGTGCGGTTTCGAGCAGGCGGTGATCGGCCTCAGCGGAGGCATTGATTCCGCGTTGACCGCAGCCATCGCCGTGGATGCACTGGGCCAGGAAAACATAACCGGCTTGGCCATGCCGAGCCAGTATTCTTCGGAAAACAGCGTGCGCGATGCCCGTGATCTCGCCGAGAACCTGGGAATACGATTTGAGGTGGTGCCTATCGGCGACCTCTTTGATCTTTACCGCAAGTCGCTGGCGTCTCTTTTTGCCGGGAGACCGCAGGACGTGGCCGAGGAGAACATCCAATCGCGCATTCGCGGCAACCTGCTAATGGCTCTTTCCAACAAATTTGGCGCGCTGGTGCTGACCACCGGCAACAAGTCCGAACTGGGCGTAGGCTACTGCACTCTCTACGGCGACATGGTTGGCGGGTTGGCGGTGATCTCCGACGTGCCCAAGACTCTGGTGTATCGTCTCAGCCGTTACGTCAATTCGCGCAAAGCGGTCATTCCCGAATCCACGCTCGAAAAGCCTCCTTCCGCCGAATTGCGCGAAGGACAACTCGACAGTGATACACTGCCGGCCTATGAAGTCCTGGATAACATCCTCGAAGATTACGTCGAGGACTATCACACCGCGGAACAAATCGCGGCGGACCGCGGTTACGACCTCAAACTGGTGCGCGATGTCATCCGCATGATCGAGCGCAGTGAATACAAACGCCAGCAAGCGGCTCCCGGATTGAAGATTACTCCGAAAGCTTTCGGATTGGGGAGACGCGTCCCGATCGCCAAGAAAACAGAGATTTGAACTTTATGAAAAAGACTGCTCTTCTTGTTATGGTTTCATTCGCCTCGGTCGCTCTCGCGCAGAGCACGGCCACCAAACCCACTGCAGCTCTCTCTTCGCCGGCGACACTGGCTTCTCAAGCGAAGCCGTCAGGGTTGCCGACCCAGGAACAGGTCGAGATCGCTTTGCGTCGAACCTTGGGTTACGACAGCAGCCTGACCTGGACGATCTACGATATTCGTCCCTCGCGGATCCCCGATGTCACTGAAATCCTGGTTGCACTCAACAAGCAGCAAGCGATTCATGTGTACTGGTCCGCGGCTACTCAGCAGGCGGTGGTCGGTGACATGATTCCCTTCGGTCCCGATCCCTATGCTCCGATCCGGGCCAAGCTCGAGGCGGCGGATGGACCCGCACGCGGGCCACAGCAGGCGGTGATCACGATGATCGATTTCAGCGATCTCGAGTGTCCCCACTGTAAGGCGGCGCAGCCGGTACTGGAGAAGCTGGTCACGGACTTTCCTCAGGTTCGGTTTGTTTTCCAACAGTTTCCTCTACCGGCTTCATTGCACCCCTGGGCGATGAAAGCCGCCCTTTATGCTGATTGCGCGAGCAGAATGGATAAGGACACCTTCTGGAAGTATGTCGATACCATATTCGAAAACCAGGGCGCTATCGCTCTGGCGACCGCGGATGACCAGTTGAAGGTTTTTGCGACAGCGGTTGGTCTGGACGGCCAGAAAGTGGCCGCTTGTGCCGCCACTCCGGAGGCTCAAGCGCGGGTGAAGAAGTCCATGGAGTTGGGCCAGTCCCTCGACATCAACGAGACCCCCACGGTGTTTGTCAACGGCCGGCAGGTGCGGTCGGTCGGTTCAATCCCTTATGATCAGCTGAAAACGCTCGTGCAATTCGAGATCGACCACGCCGGGAAATAACTTCTCGTCGGTCAAACACGATGCGCGGAAGCGCGTGCTCTTAGGGCCCGACGCTCCAGAAGACGCTGCTGCCTTTGTCATGAAATGGCTTGCGAATGACGTGAGGCGTGACCACGACGACGATCTGATTGTGCGTGCGTTGGTTGGAGTTGCTGTTGAGGACTGTCTGAAATCCCGGCACTTGGCCGATGGCTGGGTATCCGGTGGTAGATCGCACTTGTTCCTCATCGATCTGGCCGGTGATCACCGAAGGTTCGCCCGCCTTCACCGTAATGTTGCCCGTAAAAGCCCGCTGCGTGAGCTCCGGTATGCCGTTAAGCGACGCTGCACCGAGTCCTTCGATCTTGAGATCGAAGTCGAGTTTGATCTCGTCGTCGATCTGGTAATGGGGCTTGACCTTCAGCGTAAGGCCCAGGTCTTCATATTGAAACTGCGGTGTATTCCCAACTGAGGCTTGTCCCTGGGCGCTTACGGCGATCGCGGAAAAATTTCCGATCACGATGGGGAAGCGGTCTCCAACCCTGAATGTGGTCGTTTCTCCATCCATGGCACGGAGGCTTGCGTGCTCCAGATTGGTCACCACAGACGAATTCATTGAGAGACTCCCGCTCACCGGCGGAGTACTTACGCCGGTAAGCCCCAGACCCTTTCCAAAGAAAATGAACGGTGACAATAGAGGCGAACCTTGCAGGTTGGCCAGATCGGCCGCAGGAATGCTGGCTGGGTTCACAGTTCCCGTTTGAATCAACTGGTTGATTACATTCTGAGCGTCGGCTCCCAATACCTGGCGTATCTCGGAGGGGATATTGAATACCACGAAATTGTTGGGTAAATTCAGCCCGTAGAGGTCGGTCTTATTGGTATCGAACTCGTATGCCGAGACTTCCACCATAATCTCCGGCTTGGCGTCCATAAGGTTGTCGATAAAAGCGGCCGCCGCGTCCACCGTGGCCCGCGGCGCGCGCAGGGTAATTGTGCTCTGGCCGGCCTCGACGGTTAGGAGCTTCACATCGAAGATGTTGCGCAGCGCGTTCACGATGTCAGTGATATCGGTGGCCGAGGTGGCGTTGCCGATGTAGAACGTCCGCATCGACATGCGTTCGTACTGCCGGCGCATCTCTTGCGTATCCGCGGCCACGATGACTTCATTCTTGGAGATCGGTGACCAAAAGGTCCGGGTCATCTTGGCCGCGATATGCATGGCGGCGTAGAAATCTACGTCGTCCAGATCAAATCTCAGGGTGCGGCTGGGCACTGCCTGATCGAAGCGGACGATTACATTGAATGCGCTTCCAATCTGCGTATAGAGGCTGCGCGTGTCGCCGCGTACGTGGATACTCCTCGTGCCCAGCGCAGGTTCGACGTCGATAGGGTCGACGGAAGCCAGCAGCTCCATGGTTCGGCGATGTTCCGAATCGTCGGCGGGCGAGACGTCACGCAGCCGCTGAACTGCATATGTGTTGGATGGATCCAGGTCGAGTGCGGCGCGAAACTGCGCTTCGGCGCCTGCTTGATCGCCGGCGGCGGTTAGGTTATTGCCGCGGGTGAGGTGTCGGCCCACAATCTGCTGCCGGAGCATTTCCTGCGCCGTCTCATATTCGACGTTGCCCGGAAACAGTAGAATGGCGTGCTTGGCGGCTTCTAGCGCCTCGTCGAGCTGTCCTGTCTGCTGCAGTTGCAGGGCCCGACGAAATTCCTTCTCCGCCGCCTGACGGTCCTTCTTCGAAATGTGGCCGTCTGCATTCAGCGACCCTGGACAAACGGTACTGAGAGCAACAATCAGGATGAGCAGCCGGAGGCGCATGTGAAATACAATTTTACCCTCTTCTAGAACGTCTCTTAACGCGATCTTTGCACACGATTGGCAGAGGGTTAAGGCGCCTCGGGCAGGGATAACAGATCGGCGGCGCAAGCCAGGCAGGCATCCGGGCCGCAAGCCAGTAGCTCTTCAAAGGGGAAGATTCCTGTTGCCAGCGCGATCACGTCAGTGCCTACCATCCGCGCGGCTTCGATGTCAGCCGGGGTATCGCCCACAACGCAAACCGAGGCTGCCGCGCCAAGTCTTTGGCGAGCCAGCAACAAGCCCTGGCCAAAGATTTCGGCTCGAGTTTCTCGAGGCCAGGAGAACGATCCGAAGGCAAACATTTCCTTCAATTCCGCCTTCTCCAGTTTCCACCAGCCGATGGCCTCCAGGTTTCCCGACGCGGTTCCCAACAGAGCGCCGCGGCTACGCAAGTGGTGAATCAGCGCGGGGATCGCAGGGCAGACTTCCGGGCGCAAATGTTGGTAGTTGCGCCCGACCTCAGTACACATGGTTTCCAGAATCCGGGGCAAGTGTTTCTCGCTGATATCCTCGGTGATGCCAGCGCGCCGCAGGACTTCGCGCACGATGCCGACATCAGTATGTCCGTGCACTGGAACACCATCCATCCGCACCTCAATGCTCAGGACTTGACGCACTGCACGCACGAAAGCGAAGTAATGAATGCTGTCGCGGCTGTTCAACAGCGTGCCGTCGATATCGAAGAGGTAGGCATCCGCCCGGTCCCATCGGAAGCCCTTGCGGATCACGGAACGTTGAGTGGGGAGAGACTGTAGAGAGCGCATTCCGGTTGGATTCACCGATTGCGGTGAAAGCTGCCGCGGATCACAAGATTGGATTCACCGATTGCGGTGAAAGCTGCCGCGGATCACAAGATCAGAAGACCAGAATTTCACCGTGCGGCCTTCTTTTCCACTGCCAGAGGCCGTTCGCTGCGCACTGGCCTCCGGCCGCTGGCCCGGAACTGGCGCACGTCCAGTTTGAGTTCGGCGATGGTGCGGCTCAACGTGTTGCGGTGCATGCCCAGCTCCCGGGCAGCTTTGCATTGGTTGCCGCGGTTCTGCTGCAGCACGTTCATGAGGTAACGCTTCTTGAATTCACGAACGGCCTCGGCGTAGAGAATGCCGCTGCTGTGCATCTGTGCCACGAGTGCTTCGAGCTGGTCCTTCACACCGTCCTCACTTTCCGGTTGCACCGCTGCATTAATAGTTTATTTGCTCCCTGTCATTCCGGACCCGAGGCCTTGGCGAATCTTGTCGACGCCCTCGCGAAATTTCTGGCGAAGGTCAGATGGCGCCAGCCAGCTTGCGCCGCGACCGGCTGCCATAAAATAGCCGGCAAGTTGCGAACCGGCTAGTTCCTTGGATTCAGGAGCAAACGCCGTGATCGCCAGCACGGCCGCGGTGACGATCACCGCGCCTCGCATGAACCCGAAGGCCGCTCCCAACAAACGGTCCACCCAGCGGAACCCAGCTTCGTGGATCATCCATCGCACGATCCGGGCGATACATCCCGCCAGCAAAACGACCGCAAGAAAAATCGTCAAGAACCCGGCCAGCTCGGCGAATGCCTGTGACTTCACATACGGCAAGAACCACGGTGCGAGCTTGCCTCTGCCCCACGCCGCTGCCAGGTAGCCAAGCACCGCGCCTGCCAGCGAAACAATTTCAAAAAAGAATCCCTGCGCCGCGGCCACCAGGGCGGAAAACATCAGAATCCCCAGAATGGTCCAGTCCAACGCATTCATATGGGTTCCCGTTCATCCTTCCGGCAACTCCTGGCCGGTGAGAACGCGGTATGCCTGGGTGTACTTCTCGCTGGTCTTCAGCGCGATCTCGTCGGGCAGCACCGGCGCCGGAGGCTGCTTGTTCCAGCGGATCGATTCCAGGTAATCGCGAACATATTGCTTGTCATACGACTCTTGCACGCGGCCCGGTTGATATTTGTCGGCAGGCCAGAACCGCGAAGAGTCGGGCGTCAAGACTTCATCCGCAAGTATCAGGCCCTGCGCCGCATGACCGAATTCGAACTTCGTGTCGGCGATGATGATGCCGCGACCGGCAGCGTAGTCGGCCGCCTTCTTATAGATGTCGATGCTCAGATCGCGGAGTTGTTCCGCTAGGTCTGTGCCGGTTCGCTTGCACATCTCGTGAAACGAAATGTTTTCGTCGTGGCCGCTGATGGCTTTAGTCGCAGGCGTGAAGATCGGTTCGGGAAGTTTGTCGGAATCGCCCAAGCCCGATGGCAGCTTGATGCCGCAGACCGAACCATCCCGTTGATATTCTTTCCAGGCTGAACCGGAGATGTAACCGCGGACCACACACTCGATGTCGATCATCTGCGCTTTGCTGACCACCATGGACCGTCCGCGCAGCTGGGCAGCATGCTTCCGCAGCGTTTCTGGATATTTATCAACGTCGGCAGTCACGAGGTGGTTGTGGACCGTTCCTTTCAGGAAATCGAACCAGAAAAGCGAGAGCTGCGTGAGCACGCGTCCTTTTTCCGGGATCCCTGAAGCAAGAACATAATCGAAAGCGGAAATCCGGTCTGTGGCAACGAATAAAAGCTTCCCATTCAAGCTGTAAAGGTCGCGTACCTTGCCCCGGGCGTGAAGGGTCAGCTCTGGGAAATCAGTTTGCAGAAGAACTCGGTTTAAAGCAGTTGGGCTCATGGTAAGAAATTCTTGGGCGAGGCGTTATTCTAGCCTCTCAACTGTTTTTGTCAACAAGGTAAGTAGCGTGTCAACTCAACGGGGACCACTCGCTCGATGCAAAAGCGTCCGGGTTAAAGGCAGAAGCCGTAAAACCCGCATGGAATCTGGATTTCACGGCATTGATTTTCGAACAAGTTTGTAGTACCGGTTGTCAAAAAAATAAAGAGCTGCAGCAGAACATTTTTTTTACGCGGGGACGGCGCGCGGCGTCCCTGCTTCGTTGCCAAACTTCACCGAGACCAACTTCGAGACGCCGGGTTCCTGCATGGTGACTCCGTACATCACCGGCGCGACCGCCATGGTCTTCTTGCTATGTGTGATGATGATGAACTGGGTCGCGATGGCCATCTCCCTGACCAGTTCGGTGAAGCGGCCGATGTTGGCGTCATCGAGCGGCGCGTCTACTTCGTCCAAGATGCAGAACGGGCTGGGCTGGTACTTGAAGATTCCGACCAGCAAAGACAGGGCGGTCAGCGCTTTCTCCCCTCCGGATAGCAGCAGAACATTCTGCAGCTTCTTGCCCGGAGGTGAGGCCACCACGTCGATACCGCTCTCCGCGCTGTTCAACTCGTCAGTCAGCCGCATGAAGGCCTGACCGCCGCCAAACAGTTTGCGAAAAGTGAATTGGAAGTTTTCGTTGATGCGCTCGAAAGCTTCCTGGAATTTCTGGCGCGAGAACTCGTCGATCTCCTTGATCGTCGCCTGCGTGTTCTCGATTGACTCTAGTAAATCTTTGCGCTGGACTTCCAGGAATTCGTGACGCTGCGCCGTCTCCTGATACTCTTCGAGAGCCATCATGTTGACCGGACCCATGTTGTCAAGGCGCGAGCGCATCTCACGGTAGAGGATCTCTTCAGCCACAAGCTGCTCGCCTTCAACCAATTGAAGACCCACGTTGTCGCAGAGTTCTTTCGCGCCGAGGCCGAGTTCATTGAGGCACATTTCGCCCATATGACTCAGATCGGATTGCAACTTTGCCAGTTGCGTCCCCAGTTCGCCTTTGCGCTCGCGCGCACCGTCCAGCCCCAGGCGCGTTGTCTTGAGCGCTTGCTCTATCTCGGCGAGTCGCGCCCGCACTTGATCGGACTCCTGTTGCAATCTGGCCCCGATGGCTTCGGCCGCGGCTCTTTGATTCGCCAGCAATTCCAGACGCTCGCTTATCTGGCCGTTCTCAGCGGTCCGTTGCTGTTTTTCCCCAGCCGCTGCCCGAATCTGCGCTTCCAGAGACTCGACCCGCCTGACCGCCTCAGAGAAGAGGTTCAGCGTTCGCTCAAGGGCAGAGGTCGCCAGCCGTTGCCGCTCCTCGAGCACGGCCAGCGTAGCTCCCGACTCAGCCACAATCTGGGCAGCAGCGTCACGCCCAGCTTTCAATTCTCCGAGTTGCTGTTGCGCAGTCTTGATTTCGTTTTCAAGGGCCCGGCGTTTCCGCTCGAGGGTTTCCGCCTGGTCTCGCCGGCTTTCCAGCGCGGTTTCCGTTTCGGTTCGCTCCGAGCGTGCGCGCTCGAACTCCACGCGATAAGTAGTCATGCGCAGCTCCGTACGTGCCAACTCGCTCTCCATCTGGCGCAGAGCGTGACCGGAGGTCAAAGCTTGCTTTTCCGCGTCACGACGCTCTTCTTCGAGACTCTCGAGCTGCCGTGTCAGTTCAGCGATCTCGCGGGTCAGCACTTGCAGGCGGCTCTGGTGGTCGCGGATCGCGCCTTCGAGGTCTGAAGACAGCTTCGTGACCTCGCGCAGATCGCGCTTGAGGGACAAAGGACCTTCCTGGCGTTGCTTGCCTCCGGTCACGGTGACGTTGTGGAAGCACTCGCCGGTGGAGGAAAGGAAATACGCGTCAGGATTCTCCAAAGCCAGGGTTCGGGCGATTGCCGAATCCGGGGCAATGTAGCCGTCTCGCAGTTTGGGCAGCACGATTTCAAGCGATCTACCAAAGCCGTTGAGAACGCGAATACAATTCTTTAGTGAAACGAGTTCTTCAGGACGGGGACTCGCTGGCGGAGGCGCATCGGAAGCGGCAAAAGAAAACCTGGCTTGCGATTCCTCGGGGTGGACCAGGAACGTGGCGCGGCCATCGACATCATTCTGTAGCAGGCGCATGCCTTCGTTAGCCGCATCCCAGGACTTGACCACCACGTAGTTCAGTTCGTCGCGGAGGAATTCCTCCACCACGCTCTCATAGCGGGTTTCGACTTCCAGGAAATCGGCCAGCACCCCCGCCGGAGTAAAGCCGCGTCCTAAAGTGGGCGACTGGAACAGGCGCCTTACCGACTCCGTGGAGTAACCATGCTCCTGGATCACGGCCTCGAGCGAACTCCGCTTACCCAGCGCCGACGCAAATTCCGCGCGCAGGCTGTCGAGGTGACGCTTGGTGTCTTCCTCGTCCTTGCGCTTGCCCTCGATCTGGCCGCGGAACTCGGTGATGCGGGCATTGAGAGCATCGACCGTCTGGGTCACTGATTCAAATTCAAACGCGATCTGACCGCGACGGCCGCCAAAATTGTCCATGTCCACCTGAGCGGCGTCTATCTCTCGCTCCAGGCGCTGGGTCTCTCGGTCCAGAGCAGTGATGTGCTCTTCGGCTTGAATGATCAGGTTACGGCTGTGGGATGCTGAAGCCATGATCTCCAACACCGCCTGCCGCGACGCTTCCTGCTGCAGTTCGACATCAGCCAACGAATTGGCGGCGGCTTGCGATTCCTGCTGCCGCATCTGCCACTCGTGCTGAGCGGCCGCTACTTCTCCTGCTGCCGACTCGGCGAACTGGCGGTGTTCGGCAAGTTCTCCGCTAAGCGAGTGACGGTGCGCCTGCGCAGCTTCGAGCTCGCCTGTGGCCGCAGCAGAGCGTGCATCCAGTTCTGTGCAACGTTCTTCGTTGGCGGCGCGCCGTCCGATGGCCCGCTCCTTCTCGAGCGCCAGCTCGTTGATCGACTGGCGATTCTGCGCGATCCCGCTCTCAATGGCATACCCACGTTGTGTGCGCTCGCTGTGTTCGGCTTCGTGCGCGATCACCAACTCTGCTCGTCCGCGAATTTCTTCGGCAGCAGCTTCCAGCGACGCGTGCAGACCGGTCTTTTCGCGTCCCATCTGCGTGAACTTGCTGGCGAGCACGATCTTGAGCTTGGCTCGCATCTCCTCGCGCAAACGGGCGTAGCGCTCAGCCTTGGACGCTTGGCGCTTTAGCGAGGTCATCTGGCGCGTGACTTCTTCAAAAATGTCGTTGATGCGAGCTAGGTTCAGCCGAGACTGCTCTAGCCGGGCTTCTGCCAGTCGCTTCTTGGTCTTGAATCGCGTAATTCCCGCCGCTTCTTCAATGATGGCGCGGCGATCATGGGGACGACTGCTTAGGATCTGCCCAATCCGTCCCTGCTCGATAATGGCGTATGACTCCGGACCCAAGCCCGTGCCCATAAAGATGTCCTGGATGTCGCGCAGGCGGCAGAACTTACCGTTCAGCAGGTATTCGCTTTCGCCGGTGCGGAACAGACGGCGCGTCACAACGATCACACCCTTGGCGAGCTGCATGGGCTTAAGCTTGCGACGACGGATCTTTAAGACCACTGCATTGCTGGTGACTGCTGCCTCGGCACTCTCATCCGGCGCTGCCTCGCTCACTTCGCCTTCTGCCTCATGAGCCACGGACGCGGTATTCTCTGAAGTTACTCCGGCCGCCGATGCCTCAGCAGTTTCATTTGCAGCAGCTTCGAACGGGCCGGGCTGCACCTCAGCGACGGCGGCGTTGGTCGCCTGTTCAGCGGACGCGCGGACGTAAGCCTCGTCCCAATCGTCTTCGCCCAAGGGCATCTCGTCCTGAACCTCAATCTCGGGATCGGCGGTAACCGTTCCTTCATAGACCTGAGGATCGATCAGGGTGAGAGAAACTTCGGCCATGCCGGTAGGCTTGCGGTCGCGCGTACCCGCAAAGATCACATCTTCCATCCGCGACCCGCGCAGCGTCTTGGCGGACTGCTCGCCCAGCACCCAGGAAATGGAGTCGGCGATGTTGGATTTTCCGCAGCCGTTGGGGCCGACTACCGCAGCAATGCCCTCGCCCGGAAACTTGAGTTCCGTGCGGTCGCAAAAGGACTTGAATCCAAGGATCTCCAGCTTCTTCAGTTTCAGCAACGTCCTGCTCCTTGCGGAATGGCCAATCGTAACCCGGCACGCGGCAGCTCTGGTACGGTTTTGACTCGAACCTTCATCGGCTGGAACGTCGATCTTCGCTTCAGCTAATGTACCTAGAGAGCTACCGGGGGTCAAGCATAAATGCCACAATATGTTGTGGATATCTGCTATCGACCCCAGCCTGTCGCACCCCGAATACACAAATCGGCCAGAATGCGTCAGTGAGGTTGGATGAGGGGAGAATCGCGGAGAGCTACTCAGAATGTAACGCCAAACCGCGCTCGAGAGCAAGTCCTAACGGTAGGATTTCAGCGCAACGTCCGCGGTGGCCGGCCGGGCAGCATGCAGAGCGCTGTTTACCCCAGCCGCTAAATCCACCTGTTTCCCAGACTCACATCCATTACGTGCGATGACGGCGACTCCGGCGATCGACGATGCTCTCACGCACTCAGCTTCTCGAAGAGGCGGATGATCGACTCAATCCCGCGATAGAAATTTGGAATATGGAACTTCTCGTTGGGTGCGTGGAGATTATCGTCGGGCAAGCCGAAGCCCATCATGACACTTGGTACTTTGAGCACATCTTGGAAATCGGTTACGATCGGAATCGAACCCCCGGAGCGTATGAACACCGTATCTTTCTTGAAGACGTCGTGCATGGCCTCCGTGGCTGCTTTGATGTAGCGATTGTCCGTGTTTACCACGCAAGCCGGGCCCTTGCTGTGGACTTTGACGTTGAGCTCAATGCCTTTGGGCGTAAGCTTCCTCACAAATTTGATGTACTTCTTCAGAATGTCGTCGGGGTTCTGGTTGGGAACCAGGCGCATGGAGACTTTTGCCGAGGCACGCGCAGGGATCACGGTTTTGGCGCCAGTGGCGACAAAGCCTCCCGGCATCCCATGGACCTCCAGGGTTGGCCGGGCCCACGTGCGATAGAGAACTGAATAACCGGGTTCGCCGGTGAGCACCTTCGATCCCACTTCGGCCTTCCGGTAGTTTTCCTCATTGAAGGGCAGCCGCTTCCATGCTTTGAGCTCGTCCTTGGTGGGCGGCTTAATTCCTTTGTAGAAGCCAGGGATCAGGATGTGACCCTTTGCGTCCTTGAGCTTGCTGATGACTTCGATGAGCGCAAAGAGTGGATTGGGAGCAGCGCCACCGTACACCCCGGAATGCAAGTCGGTCAAAGCGCCTTTAGCTTCGATCTCCGTATATACCAGGCCGCGCAGGCCGACGCACAACGTGGGTAGGTCGGGCGCGAACAGCTCGGTGTCGCATACCAAAGCGAAGTCGGCCATCAGCTTGGCCTTCTGCTTGCGCAAGTATGCCGCGATCGATTCGCCACCAACTTCCTCTTCGCCTTCGATGATGAACTTCACATTCAGCGGCAGCTTGCCGTTATGGCCATTCATCAGGGCTTCGACGGCCTTGATCTCCATCCACAGCTGGCCTTTGTCGTCGACAGCGCCCCGGGCGTAGATATTCTGATTACGCTCCGTAGGCTCGAAGGGCGGGGAGACCCATTCGTTCAAAGGCTCGGCCGGCTGGACGTCATAGTGCGCGTAGCAAATCACCGTGGGCTTGTCCGGAGCGTGCAGCCAGTCTGAATAAATGAGTGGATGCCCTTTAGTGGCGATGATTTCCACGTTCTCCATCCCGATGCGGCGCATCTCACTCGCCACGAATTCGGCGGCGCGGCGAACGTCTTCCTTATGCTCGGGCGCAGTGCTTACGCTCGGGATACGGAGCAGGTCTTTCAACTCGCCCAGGAATCGCTGCTGATTTTGCTTCGCATAGCTAACGGCGGATGATGCCATGGATGACCTCCCGGCTGCGGAATCAAAGCTTAGAGTATATCGCGGCCAGCAAATCGGCCTGGACTCAGAAGCGAAAGGGCGATACAACGGGTGGGCCCGCCACTTTCAGCAAACGCGCTTTCCGAGGCCGTTCTTGTCTTGGACGCCAGAGACTCCAGTTCCCCAACGCCAGGCGAGGCGCGAGCAGATACTATAATAGGCGCGTGAAGACCGAATCCTCTGTCCGCAAGGTCGCCGACGCCGATTTCCCCACGCGCTGGGGACATTTCCGCATCATGGGCTTTGAAGGCCTCTTCCAAGGCGATCGCCGTGTGGAAGAGGCCGTCGCACTGGTGATGGGCGACCTTCAGTCCGCGCCGCCCCTGGTGCGCATTCACTCCCAGTGCCTCACCGGCGATGTCTTCGGTTCGTTGCGTTGTGATTGTCGTCAGCAGCTCGAGATGTCGCTGACCATGATCGCGCAGGCCGGATCCGGTGTGCTCATCCACGAGCAACAGGAAGGCCGCGGTATCGGACTCATGGCCAAGCTTCAGGCCTATGAGCTGCAGGACCAGGGCCGCGACACGGTTGAGGCCAACGAAGAGTTGGGCTTCAAAGCCGACCATCGCGAATTCCAGCTACCCGCCGGAATCCTGAAAACGCTGGGACTGAAAGCAGTCCGCTTGCTTTCCAACAATCCGCGGAAAGTGGCGGCGCTGGAAGCGGCGGGGATCAAGGTTACCGAGCGCGTACCCTGCGAAGTGGAACCTCACGCCGCGTCCGAGCGCTACTTGAACACAAAAAAAGAGAAACTGGGACATCTATTCAAGCCCCGCTGAGCCGGCCCGTCGTCGCTATGACGGCTGGTCTCGCGATGGCCAACAGCTAACCTTTGTCCGGCGCTCTGGTCTCTCTCCCTGAGCCGTCTTTCCGGCGACAGTTCGCTGAGGTAACAGTGATGCGTCACATTGTTTTTCGCCTGGCTTTTCTGTTTTCCTGCGTGTTGAGCGCCAATGGGGTCTACGGTCAAGGCACCAAGACCGCCGCAACCGCGGCCAGATTGGGCTCTGGGCCCACAACACCACGGTCGCCTATTTCTGCAATTTGAGGGTGAAGTGAATCTGGCTTCGCTAATGCTCTCGACCCAAAGTCTTGAGCAGCTCTAACCTGCGCTTGGCCGGAAGATCACGCAGCGCCGAGCGGATCAGCGATCGATAAACTGCAATTGCTTCCGGGACTCGCCGGAGATCTCGCAAATGGCGCCGTACTGTCTCCAGATCGCCGCGCTTGATGGGTCCGCTGAAAGCGGCAACTGCGCCGCGTCGTCGATAATTGTTCAAGGTTTGTTCGAGGATCGGACCGATGATTGCTCGGGTCTGCTCGCGGCTCAATCCGGCGCCGCGTCCCACTCGCTCAGCGGTGACCAAGGTCGCGACGATCAGCGGGGAAGCGAACGAACCAAGAGCGTGGTAGAGAACCTTGTTTTGCCTCTTGATGGTGAATACCTCGGCGCCCAGGCGTAACCCGATTGCTCTGGCGACTCTCATCGCTTGCCGATCGCCTTCCACCGCAAACGGGACATCTCTCATCTTGGGTGTCGTGCCCGGCACGAACGTCATCATGGGATGGAGGGATGCGGTGTGCGCTCCGGCTCGCTGCAAAGGCGCCAGAACCTCGCTTGAAAGCGCGCCGCTCGAGTGGAACACGGTTTTGTTCTTCCATCCCGCTTGGCGGGCTAGCCTGCTGGCCGTTTGCGCCAAGGCATCGTCGGTGTGGCAGATCCAGATGATGTCGGCCTGCGGTCCCATATCTTCCAGCCGAATCGCCGTTGCGTGGAGCTCCCGCGCCAACGCCGCAGCACGTTTCCTCGACGCAGCGGTGTTGCGCGCTGCTACCGTTGTGATCCGGTAATCTACTGATCGCAACGCCAGTCCCAGCGCCCGGGCAAGATTACCGGAGCCGACTAGGGCGATGGTCCAGGGCTGCCGTTGCGTTCTCGCGGGCATCGCTCGCGAGGATAGCAGAAAGGTCCCCTCAGTGATCCGGGTGATCGATATTCCGCTATATTGTCTACATGACGCCACGTCCCAAATCCAAGCGTCTGGCCCGCGTGATTTCCTCCCGCAATGTTTTCAGCGGTCCGGTATTCCGCGTAGTCTCGCAGCGAGTCGAGGAACCCGATGGCGTGCGGGTCAGGCGCGACCTGGTGCTCCACCACGGTTCCATAGTTGTTCTTGCGTTGGACGAAGCCGACTCCCGATCCCCGCGTGTGCTGCTCGAGCGCCAGTATCGTCATGCCGCCGGGGAGCGCTTGTGGGAATTGCCGGCGGGAAGTCTCGAGCCCGGTGAGAACAAGCTAGCTGCTGCCAAGCGCGAGCTCCTGGAAGAGACCGGTTTCACGGCAGAGCAGTGGGAGCCGGCGCTGTTCTTCTACGTCAGTCCGGGCTTTCTGGATGAGAGCATGCAGGTGTTCCTGGCTCGTAAGCTCAAGAAAGGACAGGCACAACCCGAACAGGACGAACGCATCGTCACGCGCTTTTTCCCGCTCGCGCAAGCTGTGGGCATGGCTGCGACCGGCAAAATCAAGGACGCCAAGACGATCGCTTCTCTGCTCTGGCTGGAGCGGAGAACGCCCCGGCGTTAGTAGAAAACTCCGGTTGATTCCTCCGGAACCCCGCCTTAGTCCCAAAGGAAGCGCTGTCAATTCCAAGTGAAATCTTCTCTTATTGGTTAAAGTCCTCAGGATCCTTTTGTGACGGTTCCTCGTGCTTTTGCCAATCGTTTGTATTGACAGTATGGGGACAATAGCGAGAAAATTACGTTAAAGCCAAAGTTGTGGTTTACGACGCACAACCCGAAAGAGAATAGCCTGGAGGTTATGTGCGTTAGTCCCAGGAGAACCCAATTTTAAATTCAAAGTCCAGGTAGACGGGACAGTGTCTTCCAGGACGGTTCGGAGCAAGGATCGTGTCTCGAATTAAAGGTAAAGTGAAATGGTTCAATAATGCGAAGGGCTTCGGCTTTATCGGCCGAGATGATGGTCCCGACGTGTTCGTCCACTACAGCGCCATCCAGTCTGAGGGCTACAAGAGCCTGCAAGAGGGTGATGACGTCGAATTTGAAATCGTTCAGGGCCAAAAAGGTCCGCAGGCAGAAAACGTCACCAAGCAGCAGTCGACAACTGCCTGACGCCAACCAGCTTATCTCTAAGGAACCCGGCGCGATTAGCGCGGCCGGGTCCTGATTTCTAATTCCACACTGCGCGTCCCCGGTTCGGTGTGCATGGGTGTGTCCCGCTAGCGCGTCCCGCCTTCATTCGTCCGCGGGAAAACTCCGCCACTGCCTCAGCCCCCAGAACGTACAATCAATCTGTGGCTGCGCCCCCCGACAATAAAGCCGTCGCCGGCATCCTGTACGAAACCGCTGAACTGATGAAGGTGGCGGCGGAGGACTCTTTCCGCGTCCGTTCGTACGAGCGCGCCGCCGAGGCCATCGAGTCGTTTGACCAGCAACTCTCCGGCATTTATCAGGACGAAAAAGCCCTGCTCGCCATCCCTGGCATCGGCAAGAGCATGGCCGGACACATCCGCGAGATCATCACCAAGGGTAAGCTCTCAACGCATGAGGAGTTGCTCAAGAAGTACCATCCCTCGATGCTTCAGCTCTTCAAGATTCAGGGTCTGGGGCCGAAAACCATCGCGCTAATCTGGGACGCGTTCCAGATTTGCGACCTCGACGGCGTGGCCAAACTCGCGCGCGAAGGCAAACTGCGATCGCTGCCGCGGTTGAGCGAAAAGAGCGAGCAAAAGATCCTGAAGGCGATCGAGAGTTATCGCCAGATCACCGGTCGCTTTCCGCTCGACGCGGCCACCGAGGTCGCCCGTAAGCTGGTGGACTTGCTGAAGGATCTTCCCGGTGTCGACAAGGTTACGCCAGCGGGCTCGTTGCGCCGCGGTCGCGAGACGGTCGGCGATCTCGATCTGCTTATCACCGGCAAGTTCGTCTCCAGCGCCGCCGAGCGCGGCACGGTCGTTGACGCCATCCTCAAATTTCCCGGCGTTCTAGAAGTTCTGGCTAAGGGCGAGAACAAAGTCAGCTTCAAACTCCGCAGCGGCTTGCAAGTGGATGTTCGCCTCCTGTCTCCGGACTCGTTTGGCGCCGCGTTGCAATATTTCACCGGCTCGAAGAATCATAGCGTCTCGCTCCGCCAGCGCGCCCTCAAGCTCGGCTACACACTGAATGAATACGGCCTGGCGCGCGTCGACAATGACAAACGCGGCGCCGGCAAGATCGTTGCTGGCAAAACCGAAGACGAGATCTATAAAAAGCTCGGTCTCAGCTTCATCCCTCCGGAGCTGCGCGAGGATTGCGGCGAGATCGACGCGGCCGCCGAGGGCAAGCTGCCCCATTTGATCGCGCTCGAGGACATCCGCGGTGATGTTCACATGCACACCGTCGAGACCGATGGCAAATGCACGATCGAGGAGATGGCCCTAGCCGCCCGCGATCGCGGATACAAGTACATGGCCATCACCGATCATTCCAAGAACCTCGCTTTCGCTAACGGTCTCGACGACAAGCGCGCCATCGAACACATCCATCGGATCCGTGAGGCGGCGAAGTCGATCGAAGGCATCACCGTGCTGGCTGGCATCGAGGTCGATATCCTAGCCGAAGGCGATCTCGATCTCTCGGACTCGGTGCTCGAGCAGATGGATATCGTGGTAGCCAGCGTGCACTCGCATTTCAACCAAGAACCGGAGCAAATGACCGATCGCCTGCTGAAGGCCATCGAAAACCCCAACGCTTCTCTGGTCGGCCATCCGACCGGCCGGATCCTCTTGCGCCGCGAGGGCTACAGCTTCGACTTCGACCGGGTGTTTGCCGCCGCAGCATCAGCCGGTGTGGCCATGGAGCATAACGCTTATCCCGACCGCCTCGATCTGCGCGACCAGCTTCTGCGCATGGCCAAAACCAAAGGCGTAAAGATCATGATCAACACCGATGCCCACCACACCTCGCATCTCGAGAAGATGCGTTATGGCGTGCTCCAGCTCCGCCGCGCCTGGCTTACCAAGGACGATGTCCTCAACACCCTACCTACCGCGGAGTTTGTCAGGAGCATCCGTCGCGGGCGTCCTGTGCTCCAGGACCTAAAGCTGGCTTAAACAGGAACCAAGAACTGGCTCGACTCTGATCCACTGAATCTTGCCCTCTTCTAAGAGTTGTCATCCTGATCTTCGCTCTTGAGGGCGGCTTCGATTTAGGAGCGAGGGACGTTGTGTTGGCCAAAACACGAGTCAAAGCTTCCAAAGACATAGCTCTCCTGATCTGCTGGCATGAGGATGACGGCGCGTGTTCGCCCTTAACTTCGGCGGATGCCCGGGTCTTCGAGGGAGAAGGGAGCCATGGGTCGATTTTGATCAGAGCTACAATTCAGCGCATTTGAGCATCTCACGGTAGTATCTTTGTCACTCAGAGCTGAGTCACGAGGTGCTCAAGCCATGCCTGACACTCCGAAGCCCACGCCTACCAAGCCGCAACCGTCGCCCGCGGCGCCACAGCCCAGTCCTGATGCAGGCCACATGCCCATGAGCGAGGAGTTCGATCGCGCCCGCTGGACCCTGCCGCCGGTGGTGCCCATCGTGATCGCGCTAGCGTTAGTCGCGGTGGTGGTGTTCCTGGTTACCTTCACCAACCGCGCCCAGCCGGTCGCCGCCGGAGCGATTACCAAGATTGTCCACGTCGACCAGCAGGGCAACACCATGATCGCCGTGCAAGTGAAGATCGACAACCGGATTGAGAAGCAGCTTTGGATCAAGAACATCACTTCAGAACTCGAAACCTCTGACGGCAACAAGTTTCCTGATCATGCCGCTCCCTCCGCCGAAGCCAGGCGCTACCTGGAGGCGTTTCCGCCTCTGCGCGATGTCCAGTCCGACTCCTTGCACGAGGAACTAAAGATCCCGGCAGGCGCTTCCTTTACCGGTTACGCCGTGTTCTCGTACCCGGTCAATACCGACGCCTTCGACGCACGCAAATCACTGACCGTACGCATTGACATGTATGACCAGCCGTCGCTGGTGATTAAGCAGTAAGTGCCTACGATGGTGTAATGGGTCTTGGTCCGTTTGGCTGCCGCGGTGCTTGCCACCTGGAGAAGCCAGGACAAAGCGCAGTTGCGGCCAAGTTCTTATTGCTTCGCCTGGACGATCCTGTTAGAGTGCCGACCACCGTTGAGAACATCGCCCCCCCAGTTGATATGTAAGTCCGGAAACTAGCGTGAAAGCCGAGCTTTTTCTTCTTGATACGACATTTCGACGTCGATGACACGTGCTCTCTTTCGCTAGTTCTTAAGTACTAATGGCAAATGGCTGGTTCGGCGTTTGGTGATATCCTGCCTGATGCGCCGGGCCTGGCTGGCTGGTCGCGTTAGGGGGAAGAAAGCGGGGCAGAAATGTCCGAGGCCTGGAGTCAGTGGAAAGGCCAAGTCGTCGACGGCAGGTTTGAACTCAAGCAATGCCTGGACTCCTCCGGGCGGTCCGCCGTGTTTCTTACTCAGATTTGTGCGCGTAGCGAAGGCTCGCGCCAACTGAGCAGCGGAATTGGCGGCGAGCCACAGCCCATACCCCTGGCGATCAAGCTGATCGCTGCTGATCCCGCTCAGGCTGCTCGCCAGCTCTCGCGATGGCGGCTGGCACAAATCCTCTCGCATCCTAACCTGCTGCGCGTCTTCGACGCCGGGCGCTGCCGCATGGGAGACACTGAGCTAATCTTCGGGGTCATGGAGTACGCAGACGAGAACCTCGCGCAAATCCTTCCCCAGCGGCCCCTCACGATCGAAGAAATCCAGGCGATGCTGGAGCCAACCCTGGGCGCGTTGGCCTACCTCCACGAACAGGGTCTGGTACACGGTGGCCTCAAGCCAGCCAATGTAATGGCGATGGGCGACCAGCTCAAACTCGCCAGCGACCGAGTCTCCCCCGCCAAAGAAGTTGTTCCCGATCCGGAGACACCAGGCTTGTACGATGCTCCGGAAACCGCCGATGGCATGAGGTCACCGGCGTCAGACGTCTGGTCGTTGGGCATGGTGCTCAGCCAAGCCTTGACCCAACGCCTGCCCACCAGAAGCGGACTCAAGGACGAGGCAACCGATCCAATGTTGCCCGAAAACCTGCCTGGACCCTACGAGGAGATTGTGCGTGGTTGCCTGCGTCGCGACGTCCAACTCCGCCTGACCGTCGACGACGTCGCCGCCCGCTTGCATGGGCGAGCCCCCGAGCAGGCGTCTGCCGCGGTGGTTGTTTCGCAAGAAACGATTGTCGTGCGAGAGGCGCCCGTTTCGCAAAAGCCGGTCGCATCGGCGGAGGTGCTTGCGCCCCAGGCGCCTGGCGCGAGGCAAGAAACGCCCGGGCCACAAAAGTCTGTTGAAAAGCCCGCACCAGTAAAACCGACGGCGGTCGGCTCGCCGATCGCGTCGTCGACAGGCCCGCGAGCGTCCAAACACGAATGGCGACCGCGATCTGTGATCCGCAGGAAGGAACTCCCGGGGCGAGCCGCGCTGTTGAGCTTCATCTCCTGGACTGTACCTTTGATCCGGAGATTTGCCTTGCCACTCGTGGTTGCGATCGCTGCCCTGTCGGCCCTCTATGCCGGCCTAGGACTCCTGCACCACGATTCTGGGACGCGCCCCGAAGACCCACCTTCAGCGAAGTCCGAGCAGCAGCATGCGGTTACGGTGACACCGCGAACAACTTCTTTGCGATCCTCAACCAAGCCCTCCCCCGGAGGCAGCCCGATTGGCGGCAGCCGAGTCAGCGCTGTGGACGGGCAAGGACGCAACGCACTCGGTGGGCCCGGCGGCGATGTAAGCGGCAATGGTCGAGACTTGGGGGTAGTTCAGCAACTCCTGCCTCGTGCGTCGCAGTCGGCGCTCGACACCATTCAAGGAACAGTGCGGGCCAGCGTGAGAGTCAAGGTAGATCCGGCAGGCAACGTAACCGCAGCTGAACTCGTTTCCTCGGGGTCCAGCCAATACTTCGCGCGCCTCTCGCTCGAGGCGGCACGAGGATGGAAGTTCGGATCCAGCCGGGATCCCGAGCGTCCGTTTCTATTGCATTTCGAATTCAGAAATCGGGGAACCACGGCCTATGCCACATGGGATAGCTCTAAAAGAGAAACCGCTGGAGCACCGTGAGATTGCCAGGAAGCCGTTGGCGGCAGCCTGGGAGGATTCATGAAGACGCCGCCGCAGATGCCTTGCCCGCGGCGTCCCGAGCCAGTGCCAGCACGGTCACATCGTTATGCGTTGGCGGCTTGCGCGTGAACTCTTGAAGTTCATCAAGGATCGACCCGCAGATCTGCTGCGCGCTCTTCGTTTGCGTGCGCTGCAGGTTGTCCTTCACCTGGTCCAAACCAAATTCTTTCAACCGGCGTTTGGCTTCAACGATCCCCCGCGACACCAGCACTAGCGCATCCCCAGGTTCGAGAGCGCACATGAAAGCGTCAGGAGTCGCGTGGGAAAACAGTCCCAGCGGCAGGCCAGTCGCAGGGAGTTCGATGACGCTGTCGCCATCGCGCAGCAATCCGGGGGTGTGGCCGGCGTTGAAGTAGGAGACCGTGCCCAGGCTCTCGTTGTAGCAACCGGCAAAGGCCGGACTGGAGCAGACGCGCCCTGCGGTCTTCATGATATTGCGGTTCAACTCCAGGCAGAGGTTGACCATAGCGTCGGCTTCGTTGGCGTCTTCTTGGGTAAACAACTGCGCTCCCATCGAACGAAAAACGCCTTGGGCCGAGGCAACGATCTCGTGGTTGTCGGTGGCGCGTCCAGCGACGTCGAGCAGGATGAATAGGACTCGGCTTGGGCTCACGCGCAGAAAGTCATAGCAGTCGCCACCCCTGCGTTGATCGTAATAGACCGCGGCCAGCTGCGCGTCCTGCAGCTCCGGCACCGAGGCTTGCACCTGGCTGGTCGGAGGCTTCGTCTTCGCAAATTTGAGAAGCGCATGCATGGGTGATTGCAGAGCAGAAGTTTACCGCAGATTAGCCGAATCTGCGCAGATGAGACAGCAAAGCGGTATGCTTCAGTGCAGGAGCCCACTATGTTCAATTTGGCCCAGTTTGTCGCCGATTGCCGCGCCGCCGCGGAACAAGATCCTTCCCACCAATTTATCCGCGAAGTGGTGGCGCGCGCGGTCTCCTATCCCGCGTCGGTGCTCCAGGCTTTGGGCGAGCCCCAGCGCGGGGAGATGCAAACGCTATATCGCTCGGGTGATCTGACCATCCTGAACGTGATTTGGGCGCCGCGAATGACGCTCCTTCCCCACAATCATCAAATGTGGGCGGTGATCGGCATCTACACCGGACGCGAAGACAACATTTTTTGGCGGCGGGTTCCCGGCAGCCCAATAGGCGAAGTGGAGGCGGCAGGCGCCCGGGCTCTCCGCGAAAAGGACGCCGAACCGCTGGGGCGCGACATCATCCACTCCGTTACCAATCCGGTTCCCCGTCTCACCGGCGCCCTCCATGTTTATGGCGGCGATTTCTTCGGCGTCGCGCGCAGCGAGTGGGACCCAGAGACCCTTCGCGAACAGCAGTGTGACGGCGCCAAGATGGCGCGGCGGTTCGACGAGGCCAACGCGATGTTGAAGCGGGTCTGATCATCGGGTTCGGGAGAGTGGAGCATAAGGACACAAGAAGCTGCAAGAACTCCAAAATTCGACCGGCGACCTAGAGCGCGTTGGTTAAGGAAGCGGACCCCGCCCGGCTTGAGCACCTCTTGGGTCCTCGCTCTGACAAGCAGTTTCCCGGCGGCGAGCGCTTCGCTTTACTTCTTTTTCTTCGCCGTGGCCTTCTTCTTGCTGTGAGCCTGTTTATGAGCCTTTTTGGCTGCAGGTTTTTTTGCGGCCGGCTTAGCCTTGGCGTGTGCGGCGGGCTTGGCCTTGGGCGGTTTCCCTAAAAGCGCGGCGCCTGGGGCTTTGCCGGGCGTCGGAGTGGCAACTGGCTGTCCCGGAGCGGTGGATGTAGGTTCTCCTGGTTGCGACGCGGGAGCGGCGCCGGGCAGGGGTGCGGCAGCGGCCAGAGCAGATTTTGGTTTGCGTCCGCGTTTCTTGGGTACGCTTTCGCCAGGAGCTGAAGGAGCAACGTCCTTTTTGCCTGCGCGTCCACGACGTGTTGGAGGAGGCGGAGGCGGCGGCTCAGGCGGCGAATACGGCGTCAGGAACTTGACGATCTCGTTGTGTGAACGGAGCTTGCCATCCATAAGAAGCAGAAACGCTTCGTCCTGGATCTTCCTGTACTCCGGATGCTCGGGCGTAATACGTAGCTCGGGCATCTCCGGGAAGGGAAGCTTCTGTCTCAGTAGCGGCCACTTGGTTAGGAAGTTTTTGAGCTTCTGCTGCACCGCCGCCGGCCGCGTAGTGATGGCCGTAAACAACACCGTCTCCGGGCGGCTCTGCATCAGAAATTTCCAGGTCACCGACGGCTGGTTGAGGTCTTTGCCCAACAGCCGCTTCGCGAAGTCTTTGGCATCGTCTTCCAGGTCTCGCCAGCGCTCGACGAATCCTTTGTTCGGAATCTGACGCTGGATGGCGGAGACGTCCTTATCGTTCAACTTGCGCGTCAGGAAATGCATGGCGATCGGGCTCGAATCCGGATTCAAGCCGACGTCTTGCAGCTGCTGCTTGATTTTGAACATATGGCTGAGGCCCGCGGAGTCGACTTTGGCGAGTGAAAGATGAGGAATGAGCACTTTCAGCCAGTCTTCTTTTTCAAGAGCTTTCAGGATCTCGGCCGGGTTGTCTTCGTGGGCCAGCTGCTCGACTTCGTGACCGAGCGTGCGATCAGAGATGTTTTCGATGTAGTTGTTTTCTTTGGCCGCAGCGTAGCGGGCCTGGGAGCGTTCTTCCAATGTCCAGTGGAAGCGGGCAGCCAGGCGTATGGCGCGAATCAGCCGCGAGGGATCCTCGTAAAATGCGTAATTGTGCAGGATGCGCAGGAGCTTGGCTTCGATGTCGGCCATGCCGTTGAAAGGGTCGGTGAGCAGGCCGCGCGACCCGGGGTTCAGTGAGAGCGCCATGGCGTTTACGGTGAAATCGCGGCGGCGCATGTCGTCGTAGATCGTGCCCGGAGTGATTTCGGCGGGCTTGCCCGGCTTGTCGTAACGCTCGGAGCGCGTGCCCGTGACTTCGGCGCGGACATTGCCAGACAGCAGCAGCATGATGGTTCGGGTGGCTTCGTCGGTGGCTTCGATGACGGCGCCGGCCTTCTCGAAATCCTTTTGAAGTTTGAGGGCGTTGCCTTGGACGGAGAAATCCAGGTCTCGGATGATGAATCCGCTGATGATGTCACGCACCGCGCCCCCGGTGAGAAACACGTTCATCTCATGGGTGCGAGCCACGTCAGTCACCAGCGTCAGAGCCTTCTGCTGGTCCGGCGTAAGCCGGGTCTCCATCAAATAGATAAAATCGGCCATGGTTTCAGACACACGCCAAGCCCTGCCGGGGCGACCCCAGAGCTCTTAACCACCTTTCCCGATTCTCCGTAAGTCGCACTGTATACAAGACTTAGACGCTAACGTAGGGACACGCACAAACTCGAAACAATATCATAAAGGTTAACCCTTTGGCTACTCTCGCGTGGAAGAACCTGTGATGCCATCTTTGATGCCTCCGGTTTCGGTGCGAGAATCAAGTCTTATGCCGTCGACGCATAAAAAGGTGATCGTCCGCAAACTCGGGCGCGATTCGCTCAGCGGATACGTCTCGCCGGCCAACTTCGTTGTGGAAGGCAAGCTGGAATTGTTGAATCCGGCAGGTAAAGTGGTGCTGATCAACCTGGCTGAGATCAAGAGTGTGGACTTTGTGCGCGACTTCGGTGAGCTTACCGCGCTGAGCCGCAAGACTTTTTCCAATCGTCCAAGGACGGAAGGCCTGTGGGTGCGTCTCCGCTTCATCGATAATGACTTGATCGAGGGCATCATGCCCAACGATCTCACCCAGATCCGCGCCGAAGGGTATCTGATCACCCCGCCCGACACCCGGGGTAACGTACAGCGCATCTTTGTCCCCAAGGCGGCGCTGGAAGAGATCAGCGTACTGGCGGTGATCGGCCATCCAGAAGCCCGCCGCAAACCGGCCGCGGAGACCGGACAGGAAAGGCTGTTTACCGAGCAGTAACACATTTCCTCTCCACCCGCGCGGTCGCGCCTTTACAATCACGAGTTCGGAGAAGTTCCTCAGGAAAACCAGCCTGACTCGTCGCCAACTCTAAGGTCAGCGCAGTTCCGACCAAAGAAGGAATCTAGTTGCAGGATGAAGCCATGAACCTCAAAGACATTGCCGGCAAGCTGCAGGCCAAGCTGGAACCGCCTGACGCCGAAGAGGAAATCACCGGCGTGGCGCCGATCGAGACCGCCGCCGCGGGAGAGATCACGTTCATTGCGAACCCCAAGTACGCGGCAGCGGCGCGAACCACGCGGGCTTCCGCCATCATCGTGGAAGAAAACTTTTCCGCGTTCGAAGACGGGCGCCCGGTGTTGCGGACGAAGAATCCCCAGTACGCTTACGCCCGACTCGTCGAGATCTTCCATCGCGCGCCTGTGTACGAGCGAGGGATTCACCCCACAGCGGTCCTGCATCCCACAGCGAAAATCGGGCCGCACGCTGCGATCGGCGCCTACGTTACGATCGACGCCGGGGTGGAGATCGACGAGAACGCTACGCTGCTGCCCCACGTGGTGATCTATCGCGACGTCAAAATCGGAAAGAATTTTCTTGCCCACTCCCACGTTTCGATCCGCGAGAACTGCCGCATCGGTGACAATGTTTTGCTCCACAACGGCGTGGTTATTGGCTCCGATGGATTCGGTTTCGCCAAAGATGATCGTGGCCAGTGGTACAAGATTCCGCAGACGGGCAAGGTCGTCCTCGAGGATGGTGTAGAGATCCAGGCCAACTGCTGCATCGATCGCGCCAGCTTGGGTGAGACGCGCATCGGTCGCAACACCAAGCTCGACAACCTTACCCATGTGGCCCACAACTGCATTGTCGGCGAAAACGCCATGCTCTGCGCGCAGGTCGGCCTGGCCGGTTCCACCGAGCTGGGCAACAACGTGATTCTGGCCGGGCAGGTGGGCGTGGCCGGACACTGCAAGATCGGCGATGGGGTGATCGTAACCGCGCAGAGCGGAACGCACGGCGATATCCCGCCGGGCGCGATGATCAGCGGTTCCCCAGCTTTCGACCACAAACAGTGGCGACGCAGTGTAGCCCTGTTTGCGAAACTGCCGGAGTTAGCGCGGGCCATCCGCTTGAAGAAGGAGCAATAGACGGTTTGATCCCCTCATCCGGATTAACCTGTATGGCGAGAATCTCGTCATTCGGGCAAGCTGTCAGGTCCAAAGACTCAGGGAACAGTAGAGGTTAAATGGAACCCGGCAAGGGCGAGGCCAAAAAACCGATCCGCGTGCTGCTGCTCGATGACCGCCAGGACAATCTGGTTCTGCGCGCGGCCATTTTGCGCCGCCACGGTTATGAGGCCGTGACCTCGGCTTCGGTCGAGGACGCGGAGACCCACCTGAGTGGCATCGACATAGCCGTGCTCGACTATAACCTGGGCGCGGGCAAGTTTGGCACCGAGGTTGCGCAGTCACTGCGCGACAAGCGGCCCGAGGTACCCATCATCATTCTTTCAGCCACGCTGGAGAGGAAGTTCGGCGGCGTTGAAGACATGCATTTGCTTAAGGGCTATAGCTCGGTCGATGATCTTTTGGCGGCGCTGCGATCGTTTGAAGCCAAGCGCCGCGGCAAACCTGTGGTCGTGGATGCGCGCGGGTTCTTCTACTCGCGGATCGCCATGGCGATGGGCGACGACGTGGTGCTGGAAATCCTGGACCGCGATGGCACATGGCAGTACGTGAACGAATTCTGCGCCCGCCTGTATGAGAAGAAGCCATCGTGGTTCCTGGGCAAAAATCGCTTTGAGGAGTTTCCCGAATTGGGGGCGGAGTGGCGCGACATTGTGCGCACGGTGGCCGACACGCGCGAAACCTACGTGGACCGTAGCTTCCGGGGCCTACCCCATGTGCCCACTAAGAAGCAGCGCTGGAACTGGAATATCCTGGTGTTTCCGCTCAAGTTGCATGACAATCGCAATGGCGTGGTGCTGAGCGCGCGTGTGATCGAAAAAAAATGAAACTGCCGTACCGCCTTTCCCTGTTCGCGCTACCTTTGATCCTGATCGCGATCGGTTGTCGCTCACACGTAATCAACGTGCGTTTGGTCAACGAGAGCTCGCAACTTGTATCTGTCATCATCGTCGACTATCCCGGTGCGACCTTTGGTGTGAACAGCTTGGAGCCGGGAAAGAGTTTTCAGTACCGGTTCAAGCCTACCGATAATGGCCCACTGAAGATCCAGTTCACCAACGCTCAGGGCGTGATCCACAATGTGACCGGACCGGTAGTCAAAAAGAACCAGGAAGGCGGCATGGAGATCAGATTTACCCAAGACTCTCTAACCGCGCGATCGACGACGCGGTGAGCGAACCCTGATCTGGCCTATGCGAACCCCTTTTCCTATTTCTTATTGTGGGATCTCCCAAACGACGTTCCAGGTCTAGGTGCTTTCTGCGTAAATCTCCGGTTATCTCCGTGCTTCCGGCAACGCGCCAGCGATGACCTCCCGCACGGCCAGCGTCAGCGCTTCGCGCGAAGAATAGCTCCGGGGATCGATCGGTGGATGGAACACCAGCGTTGCGGTTCCACTCCTCACGATCATGTTGCCCTTGGGCATCATCTCGAAGGTCCCCAGGATGGTCACGGGCACGATGGGGAAGCCGGTCTCTATAGCCAGATGGAACGGGCCTTTCTTGAAGGGAAGCAGCCGGCCGTCGCGCGACCGTGTGCCTTCCGGGTAGAGGGTCATGTTGATGTGATGTCGCATGACCTCGCCGGCGCGTCGAATGCTCTGAATCGCGGCGTCGCGATTCTCGCGTTCTACCGGGACGATCTCTGCCATGTTGAGGGCTTGGCCGAGAATCGGAATGCGCCAGATGATCTTCTTGGCGAGAATCGACGTTCGTCGCGGAATCAGAGGGCAGAGTATCGTTGGATCGAGATTGGAGACGTGGTTAGACATAAAGATGTACGTCCCCGCGGGATCAAGCTGGTCGAGGCCCACGGTCTTCACGCGGGCACCAGCCACGCGCGCTCCGTTGAATGCTAGGCCCATACCGATCCAATAAAGAAATTTGACGTTGCTGGTGAGGAAGGTCCAGGGAAAGGCTATCAACGCGGCGATAGGAACGCTGATAACCCAAAACAGCACCGCCAAGGCCGTGCGTACCGCGCCGACGATGGTGCGGATCATGGGCGCCGAGCTCCGCGCAGCTCCTCCAGCTTGCGCGGGAGCTTTTCGTAGATGCCGCCAAAGCCGCCGTTGGACAGGATCGCCACCACATCGCCCCTCGTGAGTTCCGGAGTGACGGCAGTGATGATGGCGTCAGCGTCGGCGAACTCGCGCGCCTGGCGGCCGTTCTTCTTGAGCGCTCTGACGACCGATGCCGTAGTCAGACGCTCGTTCTCTGGAATCGTTTCCGGCTTGAAGATGGTTGTAATCACTACCTGGTCGGCCAAAGCCAGGCTGTTAATCAGATCCTGTTGCAGGACTTTTCTGCGTAGCGTATTGGACCTTGGCTCGAAGATCGCCCACAGTCGGGCACCGGGATAGCGAGTGCGCAGCGCTTGCAGAGTGGCGGCGATAGCCGTGGGATGATGCGCGAAGTCGTCGATGATGGTGATGCCGTCGATTGTTGCTTTGATCTCCAGTCGCCGCTTGACGCTCTTAAAGCTCTTGAGCGCGTCGGCTATGACCGCCGGTTCGATTGCGAAGTGCGCGGCCATGGCGGCTGCTCCCGTAGCGTTGACCACGTTGTACTCACCGGCCAATTCGAACTCGAAGTCGGCCCAAGGCTTGCCTTCACGTCGGACCGACCAGGATGTCCGCTCCGGCTCGAGTTTCAAACTTGTGATCTGCCAGTGGGACCCTTCTTTCATGCCGTACCGCTCTACCGGCGTGAAGGCTTTGGTAAGGCATTCCTCGACGTTGGCATCAGCATCGTAGGCAATGATCTTGCCCCGGCGCGGGACCAGGTTGACCAGCCGCCTGAACGCGATCTTCACTGCGTCAAGGTCGGCGTAGATATCGGCGTGATCAAATTCCACCGAGGTCAGGATAATGGTTTGGGGAAAGTAGTGCAGGAACTTTGGTCCTTTGTCGAAGAAGGCGGTGTCGTATTCGTCGCCCTCCAGGATGAAGTGCTTCCCCTGTCGCAACGCGAAACTGCTGCCGAAGTTTTCTGCGATGCCGCCAACAAGGAAGGACGGGTCTCGGCCCGCTGTCTGAAAGATCCAGGCCAGCATGGATGTGGTTGTCGTCTTTCCGTGGGTCCCGGCCACGACGATGGGTTCGCGCGTGCGCAGGAAAAAATCGTAGAGCGTGTCCGGAAGGGAACGGAAGGAGATCCGTTCGTCGAGCACGTGCTCCAGCTCCACGTTGCCGCGGGAGATGGCGTTGCCCACCACCACCCAGTCAGGACGCGGCTTGAGGTTGGCTTCCGAGTAGGGCTGCGAGATGGGAATGCCCATCGAGGCCAGGAAATCCGACATCGGCGGATAGGCTGCCGTATCCGATCCGGTGACCTTGAAGCCACGCTGGCGCAGCAGTCCCGCGAGCGCCGCCATGGCCGTACCACAGATGCCGATTAGATGTACGTGTTGCTGGTCCACGATTCAGATTATCGGATAATTGTCGCCGCTTCCAATATCTTCAATTGCACGCCGAGCGATTCCGCGATGAGTTCAGCCTCGACGCCCAGAGGAAGCGTGATGTTGCTGCTGGAGACATGGCCGGACTTCAGCCCATATACGATGGGAACATCGCATTCACCAAGAACTCGTGTGACGATTTCCTTTAGAGTGTACGTTTGTCCGCCGGGTTGAACGCAGTTCAACATCTCGCCGAAGATCACGCCGCGAACGCCTTTGAATTTGCCGGCGAGCAGCAACTGCATCAGCATGCGGTCGATCTGGTAGGGCTTCTCGCCAATGTCTTCAATAAAGGGGATCGTGCCTTCGGTCTTTATTTCGTAGGGCGTGCCGAGCGACGCTACCAGGAGCGAAAGGCAGCCGCCGTAGATCCGGCCTTGGGCCCGGCCGGGTCGCAGCGTTTCAACTCCTGAGGTCGGAATGCTCCAAGTCTTTGCGCCTCCCAAAGCGTTCTCCCAGCTTGAAGAATCGAATGTCCCATCGGCAATGTCTTTGGCGATCATTGGGCCGTGGAAGGTGACCAAGCCGGTGCGATCGATAATCGCGGTCAGCAGGGAGGTAAGATCGCTGGAACCAAGAAAGATCTTGGGATGGGCAGCAAAGAGACCGAAGTCAAGATTTTCGAGGAGGTAGTTACTGCCGTACCCACCCCGAACGGCGATCATCGCGGCGATATCGTCGCGCCGCAACATCGCTTCGAACTCGCGCAGGCGGCGATCGGCGCTGCCGGCGAAGTAGAGGTCGCGGTCAAAGATGCTTTCCCCATAAACCGGCTCGTATCCCATTTGGCGCAGACGCTGACAGCCGGCTTCAAAAGCTGGGCGATTGAAGCTGCTTGCCGGGGCAACGAGTCCAACTTTGTCCCCGGGACGAAGAGCCCGCGGCTTGGTGGTCTGCTGGTCAGCCAAAGAATTCACCCCGGCAAATGATCTGCGCCGGCCCGCGCAGGAAAACGCGCTCGGTGTTCCAGCCCACGATCTGCGTTCCGCCGGGCGCATGCACGCTGACTGGGGAATTCACGTAGCCTAAGGCTATCGCTGCCACCGCGGAGGCGCACGAACCGGTCCCGGAGGACTGGGTCTCGCCCACGCCTCGTTCGTAGAGGCGGACCTCGATGTCATGAGGACTGGTCACGCGCACGAACTCTACGTTGACCCCCTGCTGGAAGTCGCGATGGCGGCCGATCTCCGCGCCCTCGGCCTGCCACGCCGGAGAAAATGCCTTCACAAAAATTACAAAGTGGGGATTCCCCATGGAAACCGTCGTGCCATGGACGTTGCCCAATGCGAAAGTGATAGCGACATCGTCGCCGACCTGAGGTTTACCCATGTCCATTTCGAAGGTGAAGCTCTGGTCGTTGTGCGCGACGAGCTGGCAGTGCTTGATGCCGGCGCCAGTGAGGATGGCCAGTTTTTCCTGGCCGCCGGAGGCCACCAGGTAGGCGGCCACACAACGGGTACCATTACCCGAGATTTCAGCTTCGCTGCCGTCCGCATTGATGAGGCGGGCACGCACGTCCGCGTCTTCGCCTAACGCAGGGAACAGCCACTCCACGCCATCAGCGCCGACGCCGTTGTGGCGATCGCAAAGGCGCCGGCTCAATTCAAAGAGGTCCGATGGGGCGTGCACCCCTTCGATGACCAGGAAATCATTGCCGCAGGCCGACGCCTTGGTGAAGGGAATGATCATCTAGTCGATTTCAGGGCCGGCCGAGGATTCAATGTTGGCCAGGCCGGGCGACTCGCGGAAAGACCTTAGTAGCTCCGCTTGTTCGCTGCGAGTGGCCCCAACGCTGAACTCAATGCGGTCCTTACCGTTGACCTTGTTCAGTCGCATGCCGCTGAGCTCCTTGTCCTGGTCGGTGAGCACTTGATTGACGGCCGTCACAATCTCCTGCGGAGATTTATCCGTCACCACGCTGTAGTTCATGAGCAGCGGTTTCAGGTTGAACTTACGTTCCAGCGCGCCGAGCACAGATAGGGCGAGATAGAGGAGTCCGGTGGCAAAGATCGCCAGAAGGTACATGCCTCCGCCGCAGGCCATGCCGATCGAAGCCACCACAAAGATGGTCGCTGCAGTAGTCAGCCCGGTGACACCGCTCCTGCCGCGAAGAATCGATCCTGCTCCGATGAAGCCGATCCCGGGAATGATCTGCGAAGCAATGCGCGTGGCGTCGTTCACGTTGCCCAGTTCCATGGAGAGAACCGTAAACATGGCTGCGCCGAAACAGATGAACATGTTCGTGCGCAGTCCCGCCGCGCGGTGCTTCAACTCGCGCTCCAGACCAATGATTCCCCCCAGGATCGCGGCCAAAGTCAGGCGGGCGAGCAGCTTGGAAAACAAATCACCGAGAGCGGGATGCAGAAGCCATTGCGGCGACAGCGATGTCACAACGTGTTCCATAGGGCAAAATCTGGCCCGATTGTAGCACCGTCATCGCAGGGTAGAGCGGTAGATGACGGCGCTGGGACCGTGTGGAGTGTCAACTCGGTCAACCCGTTCGAGGCCCTGAGGAAACAGGCGGACGGCACGGCCAACGTCATCGCCACGAATGGCGATCACGTAGTCGGCGGAACGTGCCGGCTGCGTCAGCGCCTCCTCCCAATAGGGTGGATTGCTCTCGCGCAGCACCCGCCGCAAGTGGATGCCGGCCTCCTCGAGGGCGCCGGGGTGCGCGCTCGAATCCATCATCAGCGTTGCCGAAGCCGGAAGCTTCGCAAGCTCGGCAGCGAGATGTTGATCGAACTCCATGCGCACCCGACCGTTGGCCTCGGCTTCCCGCAGACAGATGGGCGATCCTTGCCACACTGAGGTGTAGCTCGCGCCGACCATCAAGAGTGCGCCGATCGCAACCCAGCGTGCGGGCAAGAGTTTGCTGAGAGACTCGTACGCCAGCGCCACAAATACTGCGACGGCGGGCAGGATCTGCAGTCCGTAACGCAGGTTGTAGTAGCTGAACGGCCACCACTCTGGAACATAGACGGGAACGCTGCCCCAAGCCACGGAGATCACATAGAAGATGAGCGGGGTCCACAGTAGCGTCGCAGGCAGGTAGCCGCGGGAGAAATAGATTGTACTGAGCAGCGCGACGAAGGCCACGGTCCAAAGAAGATACTCTAGGCGACCCTCGCCCAAGTTCATGCGCGAGACTTTCAGGACATAGAGAGCCGCCGTACGCGGAGATTTTTCGCCGGGATACGTGGGCATGGTCGGGGTGCGACTGCGCTGCTGAATGGCGCGCGCCGAGTAAGGTCCGTTGGCAAACTCGAGCGGGTTTGCATACGCGAGCCGGTTGTAAGCCAGCCAAAGACAGCCGGTCAGCGCCGTCAGCAAAAAGAAATTGATAACGCCGCGACGAATTGGCCCGTGGAAATCGCGGATCGTCCACACCGCGGCCATCATGCCTATACCCAGCATCGGTGCCAGGAACCAGGCATCGTAGCGCACCATCATGGCCGCGGCGAGAGTCATCGCGCACCTCTCGATTGAGCGCCGGGCGTGCTGAGGCTCGTTCTCACGCCGCGCCTCGCGTACAAACTCGGAAAAAAAGACTATGGTCCAGATGAAGAGTGCCAGATACAGTGTCTCCGTCATAGCCGTGGCTTGGATGTAAATCAGGTTGGGATTGAATACGTAAATGAGCGACGCAATCCAAGCCGCGGCCCGCGAAGCCAGCCCACGCACCAGACGAAAGACTCCCAGAGCCCCGAAGGCGAAAGCGATCATGGAGGGAATCGAGGCGCCTACCCCGGTGCGCCACAGCCAATCGCTGGCAATGAACGGGATGTCGATCGCATGTGCTAGCGGGAGCCAGACGGTCCCCAGTTGAAAGAAGCCTGGAGTCCGAGAGTCGAGGACGCGGCGCGCAATGTTAATGTGCGCCGCCGCATCGCCGTAGAGGAGAATCGTGCCGCTGCGGTAATAAAAGACCAGAGCCGCTATCGCGACTCCGGCAGCGATCGCGGAGAGAGAGAGGTAGTCACTTCGGGCTGTCCGCCGTATCTCCGGGGCGTTGGGCGGCTTCATTCGATGTGCGTAAGTTCGAGGAAGACCTTATACCGTTCGTCGATCTCCGCACGCGTAAGTTTCTGCAAGCGCTCCGTGCCGAAAGCCTCCACGGCAAACGAGCCCATCACGCCGCCATAGAACATGGCCCGCTTAAAGGCTGCGCGGCCAGGTTTCTCCACCGAAGCGAGGTAACCCATGAAGCCGCCTGCAAAGCTATCGCCGGCGCCGGTCGGATCGGTGACCGTTTCCAGTGGCAAGGTAGGTGCCCGAAACGGATGACGGCCGACGCCGAACGCTCCGTCTTCGAAGAAGACGGTCGATCCGTATTCCCCGTGCTTGACAACCAGCGCCTGCGGCCCCATCTTCAAGATCTTCTGGGCCGAGCGCACCAGGCTCGGGTCTCCAGCCAGCATCTTGGCCTCCGTGTCATTGATCAGCAGAGCATGCACGCTCTGGAGCATCTTCTCCAGGTTCGCGCGATGTCCTTTGATCCAGTAGTTCATGGTGTCGCCGGCAACGAACCGGGCGTTACTCAGCTGCCTGCGAACGTTTACCTGCAACACGGGATCGATGTTGGCGAGAAAGAGATAAGGAGTGTCTTTGAACCTCTCGGGGATTCGGGGATTGAAATCGGCAAAGACGCCGAGCTGTGTGTCCAGAGTCTTCGCCTCGTTGACGTTTTCGCCGTATTCGCCCGACCAAAAGAAGCTTTTGCCCTTCTCGTGGACGACGCCGCTGATGTCGATGCCGCGGGCGTGGAAGGGGCGTTCTTCTCTCTCGGTGAAGTCGTCACCCACTACGGCCACCACGCGCACGTCGGTGAAATAGCTGGCGGCCAGCGCAAAATACGTGGCGGCGCCTCCCAGAATACGCCCGCTCGCCCCCTGGGGCGTCTTGATTTGGTCAAAGGCAACAGAACCCACAACTAAAAGTGACACTAAGCCTTGGCCTCCTGGCCTTGAGTAAGGTATTTATCGAGCAGCAAGGCGAGCTTGTGCCGGGTTGCGGCGGAGATTTTGGATGGATCGGTGAGGATGGCGAATTCGAGAGCCGATCCGCATTTGCATTGGCGCTGGCGCGGCATAAGGGCAACCGCCTGCTTCACCACGCGGGCCGCGTTTTCGGAGTTGGTGTTCAGGACCTTGACGATCTGGTCGACGGTGACCGAGTCGTGTCCGGGGTGCCAGCAATCGTAGTCGGTGACCATGGCCAGGGTGGCGTAGCAGATCTCGGCTTCGCGTGCGAGCTTGGCTTCCTGCAGGTTGGTCATGCCGATCACGTCGGCTCCCCAACTGCGGTAGAGGTTGGACTCAGCTTTGGTTGAAAACTGCGGACCTTCGATGCAGACGTAGGTCCCGCCGGCCGTGCCCACTACGCCGATGTCCTTGCACGACTGCCCGATCGCCGTCGCAACCTCAGCACAGACCGGATCGGCGAAAGCGACGTGGGCTACGATTCCGTGCCCGAAGAAAGTGGAGATGCGATGGTAGGTACGGTCGATGAACTGGTCGGGCATCACGAAGTCGGTCGGCTTATGTTCTTCCTTGAGCGAACCCACTGCGGAAACGGAGATGATGCGCTCCACGCCCAGCTCTTTCATCCCGTAAATGTTGGCGCGGAAGTTGAGCTCACTCGGTAAGATGCGATGGCCGCGGCCATGGCGCGCGAGAAAGCCCACCTTGCGTCCTTCCAATGAGCCGAGCACATAGGCATCCGACGGTTCGCCGAACGGTGTTGGAATGGTTGTTTCGCGGACGTCGGTCAGTCCGGGCATGGAATACAGGCCGCTGCCGCCGATGATTCCAATCTCTGCCTGCTGCAAAGAAATCTCCTGAAGGGAATGGCAAACCCACGATTATACCCAATGATTTTAAAAGCCTAGACGGTCCAGGATCTCGCGTGGCACAAATGCGCTCGTTGTGAGGGGAAAGCTGGGGCGCTGGTGCTCAAGGTTCCAATCCGGTTATTTCATGGTTGATGCTTCTGACACCGATGAGCCTTGAGTCTGCCGCAGTCCCGCTTCGATCAATTTTGGGACCGAGTCAGTATCAAAGCTTTCCACTGCGACCACGGTAGCGCCGGTCTGCTGAATGAAGATTTCGCCGTCGGCAGTGTGGTATTGGTCGAGACCGGGATGGGAGGGATCGGCGGCAACCTGATGCACTTCCTTGTAGCGCTTGGGCAGTGCGGCAGCGTAAAGCTTGGCAAACTCTTTCGCTGCAGGCTCACCCGACCACTTGGAGATGTAGTAGAGCCCGATGTGGGCCGAGGAATTGGGATCGGTGGGCTTGGCGCCTTTTCGTCCGGCAGCGTAGTACGAGCCGCCGCGCCACTCGTGGGACAACCGCGTGGCGGTCTCGACGTTGCTATAGACCTTCAGCAGAATGTCCACGTCCAATTCGCCGATAGCGCCGGCATCGTAGCCTTCGTAATCTTTTTTGAGGAAGCTCAGATTGGGCAGAAGGAGCGGCGGCACACGGCGTCCGGCCAAGTACTCCTTGGGCTCCATGATTTCGCGCGTAGTTTCGGGAAGATGGTCGAGCACTCCGGCATAAGCCAGCTTCTTGCCCCCCGAGAGCAGGAGTTCCTTGATGAACGTCATCCCCTGGCGGTAAGGGAAGATGAGTTCGTCCTGTAGCAGGGGAGGCGCACTGTCAAACACCGGGCTGTCTGAGCTCTTCTCCATCGATGCTTGCTGCATGATGTCGACTAGCTTGGGCGAATCTTCCACGCTCTTGCCCACGGGAGCCAACATATAATCGAGCAGCACGATCATGGCTTGCCCTTCGAGAACCGAGGTACGGCAAGTGGAGGCCTCATCGTTGCGAATCAGCGCATCAAGATCTTCCAGCCCCCGCTTCTCGATCTCTTCTTCGTGCTTGCTCATCTTATCCAGGTTGTAACTCTGGTCCTGCAGCGCGTGGGTGAGCTCGTGGGCCATCACCGGCTTTTGCATGTCGATGTCCACAGAGTCGAGCAGATTCATGGTCTTGGTCTTCTCATCGTAGAACCCCTGGATCTGTTCGGTGAGCAGCTTGATGAGAAAGGTGTGCAGGTCGAAGTCGCGGGGCAGCAGCCCGAATTTCTTAAGCACCAGCTCCGAGCGTTCGAAGCGGATGCGATCGACATCGGTCTCGAACTTCTCGTTCAGATATTTCTCCACGCGCTCGCGGCTGACGATTGTCTTCTTGACTCCGTGCTTGACCGGTAGCAGCGTATCTTTGCTGGCGAACCGCAGAACTTCGTCGACCGACGCCAGCAGATCCTTTGATTCTTCCGGAGTCAGCTTATGCGGAGGCCCAGCCGGCTCGTCCTTTTCTTTGGAGTCTTTGGCGTCCCCGTCACTGGCGGCAGCTGGAGACGCCGGCGTCGCCGCTTTTGGCGCGCCCGCGGAGGGCGAGTTCTGTGGCTGCGGTGAAGCGGGCGAACTGCCCGGGTCCTGTGCCGTGCCGTGGGAGAGAACAAAGAGGAGGATTGCGGGTAAGAACAATGCCGGTCTTTTCATGAAGAGATTGTGGATGCCTCAGTTCCTGCTGTGTATCACCATAATGTTATCAGGCGCCCGAATCCTCAGGGAAACCGCTATTGTACGCCGTGGCTGGATGATTGGATGGCTCAGGAGGGTAAAAGGTGAGCGGGCCGGCAAATATTCTGCCCGCTTTACATCTTGCGGGCAACCTCAAGGGAAGGACGAAGTCCCGATCCTTTAATCCGGATTCAGGGCTTCGCCCTAGTCGTTCATCATCATTCCAGCACCGGCTCGGCGGCGCGGATGTACTCGATGACCGAATCGCTCCAGCCGTCGATGTGTGTCCACGGGCCGTAGCCGACGCCGTTTTGGTAGCTGGCCACGTTGATCACGTACGCCCGCGCCCGCGGGTTGGGCACGGGCTCGTGCGACTGCTCGTCGGTGATCACGATCAGCCGGTCATACGGCTCCTTGATCCCGCTGAGCGCCTTAACCAGGTACGTGCCGTTGTGGCGCTGGCTCGCGTTGATGGCGTCGCGCAGGGCGAAGCCTCGGCGAGACGGCACCAGCACCAGCTCGTCGGAGAAGCTGTACACGCTGACCTTCTCCGCGATCTCGCGCAGCAACACCGCCAGCCCGTAGGCGGCGTCATTGCGGCGCATCTCGGAACGGCGCGAGAGCTGCGCGTCCATCGAGCCGGAGACGTCGACCAGCAACACCGTCTTGCCCGGCAGGAGCGGCTGTCCTTCAAGCGAACGGAACATGGCCTGCTCCAGCTCCGTCTCCCACTGCGGTGCATAACGCGCCGCAGCGATGAAGCGGAAGGGCAACACGCGGTCGGTCTTCATGCGCACCAGTCCGTCGCGAACCGCCTGCTCCGGCACCTTGGCCTCGGCCATGTTGCGCAGGTTGCGCAGCAGAGCCAGGGCGCCCAGCTTGTTTTCCGCGAGCAGGCGCTCCCAGGCCTCGCGCTTGTCGGCGCCCGAAGAGAGCGCGACCTCCCAGGTGTCGGGTGTCGCCAGTTGGCCCTCTACCAGACGCTTCCACAACTCGGCCTGCGACTGGTCCGCCGGCTTGGCGTGGCAGAGGAAGAGCACGTCGCGCGGCTTCACCGGAGTCGCGCGGCTGTACTTCGCCAGCGCGTACTCGTCGAACTTGGTGAAGGCTGCAGCCAGGCCCTTCTTCACCTGCGCCGAAAGCGGCTGCTTGCCCTCGCTCCAGTAGAGCGCCACGAACTCGGAGAGCTCGTCGGCGCGCTGGATCACGCGCAGCAGCGTTTCGGCCACGAGCTGGCGATGGGTCGCCAGCCGCGCCATCTCGCGGACCAACAACAGCGGCGCATGGCGCAGCTTCATCTTCTCGCGCGCCTCGACCGCCAGGGCCGCAACCTTGTCGGCCGGCACCTTGGCTACCAGCTCGCGGATGCGGCCGGCGATGGCGACCCCCTCCTCGTAGAACTGGTCTTCCCACAACATGCAGGCCAGCACCGAACGGCGGAGTTGCTGCTCGTGCGAGATGTGGCGGGCGGGCGGGCCTTCGTGGGTGCGCAGAACCACTCCGCTAAACAATGTGTTCATGCGAGCCATGTATTGGTCCTTTCTTCGAACCCGCGCCTTCCCGGTTTTGCCGGGGTTCTTCTAGTGAAGTAACCCGAATCTTCACCACCGACGAAATCAAGTTTATGCCGGGGAACCGGCGACCCAGGTACATTAGGCGCCCTGTCCTGAAACGGTTATTACGCGCGGACGTCCGGGTCCGCAATGCGTGTCACTTCTCTTGCGCGATCGTGATCGCGCAGGATAATTTCCTGAATCATCGGCCTCCGACACACAACGCGTCCTAGTTGTTTGAGCAGTGACGCTGGAACCATGCTTCAGCACGGGGAACATTCGACCTGAGTAAAAGGTTCGTCGTTCTTCTGACACTTGAACTACGGCTCTCGAGAAGCCGGCGGGAATCGCACCCGCATCTACGAACAGGGAAGTAACTCTGGTCTCCACCACCGGTGAAACATGCTTCCAACGCTGACTGCCCGGAGCCGGGTGTTCGAACAACCCCAGCTCCATCTCAAAGGGTTGCCGGCACTGTTAAGCCCGGGTATTTGAGGCCTCTCCAAGCCACTCGCTTCCCGCGAATACCCAGGCTTCCAGCACTGGCAATATTGGATCGACGCTCGACAACCGCAAAGATCGACCCACGAAACTTACCGGGGAACCAGCCGATCACAGTTAGCATTCCGATGCTCTACCCTTGAGCTACAGTGCGTTCGCATCGACAGGACTCGAACCTGCGACCTTCGGATTATCGAAGTAACTCTGATCTTCACCACCGATCAGGACGCGCAATTAGCAAATCTCAAAGATTCTTTGACATCAAAGGGTTGGCGTTGAAGACTGAGCTGGGGGTATAAGCAGCTACGGCGTCTGCGTTATCAAGGCGAAGTAACCGTAGCCTTCGCCACCCAGCGGTTCTAGTTAGTCGGTAGTTGCGTAGGTCTGAAGCGGCTGAGGTTAGCTAAGAAAATAGTCAAACGCCCACAGGCTAGCTGAACCAGTGACCGGTTCCGTCAGCCTCCGCACCGAGATTGGGTTGATGCTTGTCATTTGGGCGTTTCTCCTACGCTCAACCAGAATAACAAACTACGGATGTGCAGTGAATAGAGAAAATACGGAATTGCAGAAAACTGATTGTGAAATGGAAGATTCTAGCCGCGAAGTGCTGAATGTTTGATTGGACCAAGCATCGTTGCACCCATGCTTTCATTCTGCTGCTCTTTGAGCAATCCAGTCCGCCGATTCCCTCGTCCCCAACGCCCCGCCGATGTCGGAAGTCGTCTTCTTCTGGCGGACGGCTTCGAGCACCGCCCGATTGATGCACCCGGCTTCCCGGGGCATGCCGAGATGGTCGAGCATCATGGCCGCAGTCGCGATCGCGCCGATCGGATTGGCGATGTTCTTTCCCGCAAACGGCGGGGCCGATCCGTGCACGGGTTCGAACATCGACGTTCTTCCCGGATGGATGTTGCCGCTGGCGGCCATGCCTAGCCCGCCCTGCAGCGCCGCGGCCAGGTCGGTGATGATGTCGCCGAACATGTTGTTGGTCACGATCACGTCGAACTGCTTGGGATCGCGTGCCATGTGCATGCACAACGCATCCACGTACATGTGCGAAGACTGGATGTCGGGATGTTCGGCCGCTACCAGCTTGAAAACCCGTTGCCACAGCCCGCCGGCGTAGGTCATGACGTTCGACTTGTCCGACATCAGTACCTTCTTGCGCTTTTGCTGGCGCGCGAGCTCGAAGGCATAACGAATCACGCGTTCCACGCCTTTGCGCGTGTTGAAGTCTTCTTGGGTCGCGATTTCCTCCGGGGTTCCTTGCTTGAATACGCCGCCGGCATCCACGTAGGGGCCCTCGGTGTTCTCGCGGATGACGACGAAGTCCACGTCTTCCGGCTTCACATTCTTGAGCGGGCAGAGCGACTCGTCCAGCAGCTTCACCGGACGCACGTTGGCGTATAGGTCCATCTTGAAACGCATGCCCAGCAGGATTTCTTTGGCGTGAATGTTCGAGGGGACGCGTGGATCGCCCAGCGCACCGACGAAAATGGCATCAAAATCTCGGGCCAGCATGGCGAAGCCGTCGGGCGGGATCGTGGTTGCGTCTTTGAGGTAGCGATCGGCTGACCAGTCGAAGGCCGTGAACTCGACCGGGGCTCCAGATGCTTCAATTACCTTGAGTGCCGCGGGAATTACTTCCTTGCCGATGCCGTCCCCGGGAACGACCGCGATGCGTTTGTTTGCCATCAAGCAGGACTATACCAAAACCCCGTTCACTGGGCAGGCAGTGCTCCTTGATCTTCCGATCGCCCGAAGATCCGATCTCCCGAATACGCGATTGTCGAGCTGATCGCGTCTCTGGAAAAATCGCTCATTTATAATCGAAGGTTTTACAGACAGGAACTCCGTGTCCTTCGAAGAGAACACATATCAGCTGCGCCAGCAGAAGCTGCGCGAGATCGAAGCCCTAGGCCAGAAGGCCTATCCCTATGGCTTCGCCGCCACCCACGCCGTGCCCGAGATCCTCAGCGGTTATACGGAGAAGACCAGGGAAGAGCTCGAGAGCGCGCATGTCAACGTAAAAGTTGCAGGACGCATCATCTCTCTCCGCCTTCAGGGCAAAGCTGGGTTCGCTCACCTGCAGCAAGGCGGCAAGCGGTTGCAGATTTACGTGAAGCTCGACTTCGTCGGCGAGAAGGGGTTCGCGCTTTACAAGCTGTTGGACCTTGGCGACTACATCGGCGTGCGTGGCTACCTGTTCCGCACCAAGACCAACGAGTTGACGATCCATGTCGAAGAGATCACTTTCCTGGCCAAGGATTTTCTGCCGCTGCCGGAGAAGTGGCATGGGTTGAGCGACGTGGAGCTGCGTTATCGCCAGCGTTACGTCGATCTCATCATGAACCAGGACGTGCGCGAGGTCTTTGTCAAGCGCAGCAAGGTAGTTCAATCGATCAGGCGCTTTCTGGACGAGCGCGGCTATGTCGAAGTAGAGACGCCCATGCTCCAGGCGATTCCCGGCGGAGCCGCGGCGCGCCCGTTTATCACGCACCACAATACGCTGGACATGGATCTCTACCTGCGGATTGCGCCGGAGCTCTATCTGAAACGGCTGGTGGTCGGCGGACTAGACCGGGTGTACGAGATCAACCGCAACTTCCGTAATGAAGGCATCGGCTTTAAGTGGAATCCTGAGTTTACGATGCTCGAGTTCTACCAGGCGTACGCCGACTATCACGACCTGATGACCTTGACCGAACAGATGCTGGCCCAGGCGGCGCGCGACGTCAACGGGACAACGAAAGCGACTTTCAACGGCCAGGAAATCGACTTCGCCATCTGGCAACGGCTCTCCATGCGCGAGGCCATCATCAAATACTGGCCTGAGGCCGCGGCGCCCAGGCCGGAGATGCAAAACTTTGCCAGCCATCAGTCGGTCGAGGCGCTGGTAAAGCGGCTGAATGCCCATCACACCCCGCACATGCCTTACGATCCCAAGGATCCGGGGGGCAAAACCATCGCGGCGATGTTTGAGGCCGTGGCCGAACAACATCTGATCCAGCCGACCATCCTCTACGACTTTCCCTTAGCCATCTCGCCGCTATCGAAGAACAAGCGCGACGAGCCCGAAGAATGGGTGGAGCGCTTTGAGGTTTATGCCGGAGGCATGGAGATCGGCAACGCTTTCAGCGAGCTCAATGATCCCGAAGAGCAGCGCCGCCGTTTCGAACAACAGTTGCAGGAGCGGGAGCGCGGCGACCAAGAAGCCCACGCCATGGACGAAGATTACATCCGCGCTCTCTCCTACGGACTGCCGCCGACTGGAGGCGAGGGTATCGGGATCGACCGGCTGACCATGTTGCTCACCGACTCGCGGACCATTCGCGACGTCATTCTTTTTCCGCTGCTACGGCCGCACGCGCAGCAGGAGAACGGGGATCAGGTGGGTCCTGAAGAAGCAAAATGATCGGAAACCAGATGCCGGGCAGACAAGCACCGCTGAAGGAAGCGGTCGCTCTGCGGCCAGGTTCTGTGCAGGACGTCGATTTCGCATTTCGGCTGTACCGGGACACCATGAGAGACTCGGCGGCTTACATCCTCTGGAATGACGCTAAGCAGGAAGCCAACCTGGCCGAGCAGTTGAAAGCCTCCGACGTGTCCATCATCTCTTTCCACGATAGCGATGTAGGCTGGCTTGCGCTCGAAGAGAACGAGAGGTCGCTGTTCTTGGGGCACTTTTACATCCAATCGCGTTTTCAGCGTCGCGGAATTGGAACTGAACTTTTGGGGCGGCTACTAGACGGTGCTGCCGCCAAACGCAAAAGCGTAGAGCTAGCTGTGCTCAACAATAATCCCGCGCGCGGGCTCTGTGAGAGGGTTGGCCGTTGTCGTCGGCGAAGATGCCATGAGATATTTCATGAGGCGATCTGATGGGATTTGACCTCGATTCTGCCGAGCGCCGCCGGCTCGGCTACAAGCTTATCGATCGCATTGACGAATACTTCTCGAGCCTCTGCGAGCGTCCCGTGCAACTGCCTGCCGAGCTGAGAACTTTTGGCGATCTCAGCAACCCTCTGCCAGAGGGCGGCGAAGATGCCGAGAGAATCCTGGACGATGTCTGCTCGGAGATGATGGCGCAAGGTTTTCATGTTCCCAGCGCCAACTACTTTGGACTCATGAATCCGACGCCCACGTACATGGGTGTCCTGGCGGAAGCCCTGGTGGCCGCCCTGAATCCGCAGCTCGCGACCCTCGCGCGATCACAGCTTGCTTCCAAGATCGAACGCGAGACGGTCCGCTGGATCGGCGAGCGCGTGGGCTGGAGAGGCGCGTTTGACGGCACCTTCACCAGCGGCGGCAACGAGGCCAACTTTAGCGGACTGGCTCTGGCACTGGCCGCGAATTTTCCGCGTGCGATCGAGGACGGTGTAGCCGGAATCGGCGCGCGTCCCGTGCTCTACGCTTCCATCGAGGCTCACCATTCTCTCGACAAATCGGTCGGGCTGCTCGGTCTGGGACGAACCGCACTGCGCCGGATTGGCGTCAATGACAACATGCAGCTCGATCCAGCCAAGCTCGAATCGCAGATCGCCCAGGATCGATCGCAGGGTTACACGCCTTTTTGCGTGGTCGCGACCGCCGGGACTACCAACTCCGGCACGATCGACGATCTGATCGCGCTGGCCAACGTTTGCCAACGCCACAAACTTTGGCTGCACGTTGACGGCGCTTACGGCGCTGCCGCCATCTTCTCTGACCGGCATCGCAATTTGGTGCGCGGCCTGGAGCGCGCCGACTCCCTCATCGTCGATCCCCATAAATGGCTGGCCATGCCGTTTTCGGCGGGCGTGATCCTCACCTCGCATCCCAAAGCGCTCGAGCTGGCCTTCGCGGTGAGCACGCCCTACATGCCAAAAGCCGCCGACGCCGCGCTGAAGCTGGATAATTTCCAGGTCAGCACGCAATGGACACGCCGCATGAACTCGCTGAAGCTGTGGCTGACCTTGCGTGTGCATGGCCGCCAGGCCTACGAGGAACACATTGACCGCCAGCTCACCCTGGCCGCGTTTTTCGCCAAATCGATCGCAGGTTCGGAGAACTTCGAGCTGGCCGCGCCGCAGGTGCTGCCCATCGTCAACTTTCGTGCAAAGAATAGGGGATGGACCGAGGCCCAGGTGCGGTCCGCCAATGCAGCCATCGTCGACGAAGTCACGCGCGACGGCCGACGCTGGATCTCGGTCACGGAGGTGAACGGAAGGTCGGTGATGCGAGTGATGGTGATCAGCTACCTGACCGGACATCGCCAGATCGAGGACTTGGTGATCGCGCTCACTGAAGCCGGTCGCAAGCATGCGGCTGCCAGTCGTGGTGTTTAGAGGATTCGCCGCAGCCGGGCGTATTAAGGAAGATGGTCCAGTCGTGCGGAGACGAACGCGCGGGTTCCGCGGTTGGATGGCGGTTCGGCTGCCGCCATCTCGATTTCCTCACCGCGCTCGAGATCCGTGCCAGCCTGCTCGCTCTTGCGGCCGCCCTTCGGTGCGATGAGTGTGTGGTGTTGGTGGCGATCGATGAAGTCGAGCAACTTGGATTGATTGACTGTCGCCTCGAGAACAAGACCCTCATTCGGCTCTACGGTCACCAACAGGATGCGGAGGTTTTTCCCCGCATTCCTGGCATAAATAAAGGTATGCTCGCCGCTCCGACGGTCGAAACTCCGCACCAGCGGCTGCCAGCCGCGAGCGCCCGCACTGATTACCAGATCATCCAGCTCGGCACCAGTGGCGTCGAACGGCTGGTTTTCAAACAGAGCAGCTTTCAAGTCTCTGGCTCCCGCCACGTGGGTCACCCGCACTGTCAGGCCGGCCAATCCCATGAGGAAGCGCAAGTTGCGATGCACGTGGTAACGGGCTTCGATCTCGTGTACGATCTGCCCGAAGTCATCGTCGGCGCAGGCCGTCGCCGTGCCTGCCCATGAGAAGAAGAGCAGGGCGCATGCCGGCCATGCGAGGCGGCGAAAGTTACTGCAGATCAACATCCTGATCATCGTCATGGGAGTCGTCCTTCTTGTCCGGCTTCGCCGGTGGCGTCGTGGACTTGGGTTTTCCGGTCTTGTCTCTGATCTCATCCGGGATACCGAACTTGCCGGCCAGCGCTCCCAGTTTGTTGACATCGACGTTGCCCACGATGTTCACCACGGTCAGTTCCTTGGGCTCAGCGACAAGGATTGTGATTCCGGCTACCCTATCTCCGTCCTTCAGCAGATAGATCTCATCCAGCTCGTCCTGGCGCTTGTCGTGGCTTTGCACGATCCTGGTCCATCCATGCGCGAGCTGTGTGCGGATGGCTTCCACATCCGCCGGGCTGTACTCGTGGGCTTTCTCGAACTCAAAGTTCTTGATGTAAATGCCCTTCAGACCTTTGACTGCCTCTTTCAACTGGGCGGCATCGGGATCGTCCGAAGATTGGACGACTTTGGTGGCAAGATCCAGCAGCGACCCATCCAGGCTCACGTCATTGACCACGGAAGCCTTGGAGCTCAGCTTGTCCAGATTGTCGAGTTGCAGTTTGCCAGGCTGTGCGAATGCCGGAAGCGCGGCGCACATGACTGCCAGCGCCAGCCAGCACAGCCCGAATTTTGTTTTCCAGTTGGTCATAACGTCTGTCTCCTGATCTTGGGCTCTCCCACGGACGGCTCACTGACCCGCCTGAAGACATGGCCTAGTGTGGCGTTGGTGATCCTAAGCGCCTCCACAACTTTCTGTTTGGCTAGCTCCGCCTTTTGCGCCTCGGCTCTTCTCTGGGCTTGAATATGTTGATACTGCTGATAACCGAGCCCACCCCCGATGATCAGCACCAGCACCCCTAGGGCTCCCGCGAGCGCCGGATACGACCGCCACGCCGCTCGCCACCAGGGCAGCTTGATCGTCGTCGTTTTCCCGGCTGCTTGCGGCTCCTCTTGGCCGATTCGCGCGATCACCCGTTGCGTAAAGCCTGGGCCGGGATCCTTGCGCCGGAGCGCTTCTTTCAGATCGTCTTCAGAAAAGTGCATAACGAATTTCTCCAAGCCTGCGGGTCAGCAATCGCCGCAGCTCTTCGAGCGAGCGGTGCAGCGTGCTCTTCACAGTATTCACCGGTATTTGCATGAGTTCCGCGATTTCTGCAGGACCCAGGTCTTCCTGATAACGCAGCACCACGATCATGCGTTGTTTCTCGGGCAGCGCCGCGAGCGTCTCCTGCAATTGCCCCTGCAGGATAGGGTCGCTCATGGCGGCAACCGCGGAGGGCTCAGGCGCTTCGTCGAGCGCCAGCTCGCTCCGGTGTTTTTTGCGCCGACCCTGATCGATCGATCTGTGTACGGCTACTCGTCGCAACCAGTGGGTCAGGTGCGCCGCCGATTGGATCGCCGAAACCTTCTGGTACAGCTCCAGGAAGACTTCCTGGGCCACGTCCTCGGCCGTTCCCCGATCGCGCAAGAAGTGGAAGGCGATGCTGAACACCATCGACTGGAACTCCGCAACGATCTCGGCGAAGGCTTCTTGGTCACGCTGGGCAGCTCGCGCCAGCGCCGCACCCACCCGAGATTCCCGAGTTGCCAGCTCCCGGCTCAAAGTCTCCCCTTCTGATAACCAATACGTCGAAAAACCGCGATCGAACGCAATTATTTTCGGTCCGGGGGCAGGGCCTTCTCCGAATCCGAACCCTGTTACACTAGCCTCGAGAGCGGCTTATGGACAACGATAAATCCCTCGCTGCAGCTTGCGTGGACGAAACTTTTCGTGCTTTTCGCGGCT
>DATDGP010000329.1:0-4501 GCA_036522035.1 Terriglobales bacterium | reverse complement strand
ATCGCCTACCTTGCGGACTTTCGCGCGAGCGGCACTGCGCTCCACGAAGCGATCATAAGCACTTTCTTCGACGAAGACGCGCGACCCGGCGCAGCAGCACTGGCCCTGATTGAAGAACAGCGCGAAGTGAGCGCCTTCGATGGCCTTGTCCAGGTCCGCGTCGGCAAAAACGATGTTGGGACTCTTGCCACCGAGCTCAAGTGTGACGCGCTTCAGGTTGGTCTGCGCAGCCGCTTCCATGATGAGGTGGCCGACTTCGGTCGAGCCTGTGAAGGCCACTTTGTCGATGTCCATGTGCCTGGCAATGGCGCCGCCCGCTGTAGGCCCGTAGCCAGGAAGAATATTGACGACTCCGGCCGGAAAGCCGGCTTCCACAATCAACTCGCCCACCCGCAAGGCCGTAAGAGGTGTCTGCTCTGCCGGTTTCAAGACCACGGTGTTGCCGGTGGCGAGCGCCGGAGCTAGTTTCCAAGCCTGCATCAGCAAAGGGAAGTTCCAGGGTATGATCTGGCCCACAACCCCAATCGGCTCCAGGCGGGTATAGCAGAAGTAGGGCCCATTAATCGGGATGGTGCGTCCCTGGACCTTATCAGCCCACCCTGCATAGTAGCGGTAACACGCGATTGTCAGCGGGAGGTCTGCGGCAAGCGCCACAGAATAGGGCTTACCGTTGTCGAGCGATTCCAGCCGAGCCAGTTCATCGGCATTCTTCTCGATCAGGTCGGCTAACTTATTGAGCAAGCGCCCGCGCTCGGCAGCCGACAAGCGGCGCCATGGGCTACCCTCTCGAAATGCGGCGCGTGCCACTTGCACGGCACGATCAACATCTTGGGCGTCCGCCTCAGAGATTTGGCAGATTTCTTCGCCGGTGGCTGGATTGAGTGTGGGGAAGGTCTTTCCGGATTTGCTGTTTACCCATTCGTTGCCGATGAGCAGTCTGGTCATGGGCAGCGCAACGGAAGGTTGCGGCTTTTCGAGAACGGTTGCCATAAGCTCCTCCTTGCAACCTTAGGTTCTAGACTGTCGAAATCGTCTTGTCAATTCGACTTAAATCGTTTTTTGAACGATTTGCCTTGAAAACGCCTGGGGGGGCAGGGCGGGCCTGCTTCATCAGGTGGTTAGGCAGATAAGTGCCCGGCCCACTGGGTACGAATCGTCTTTGGTTTATCGCATCACCATGACTTCCGTGGACTTGATCAGGGCTGAGGCGATCTGGCCCTTCTCTAATCGCATCTCCCGTGCGGCATCGGCCGTGATGATGGATGTGAGGTGCTGACCCGCAATCGAGAGAGTCACCTGGGCTATCAAACCTTCAATCTTCAAATCAACGATACGGCCTACGAGTTGGTTACGGCCGCTGATTCTTCTGAAGTTTAGTCTGCGGCTTTGAGCCCGCCCCTTCCCGGGGAAAGGGGGTAGCAGCCGGTCGATCTCGGTCTCCGGTATGCGGTGATGCCCGCCCTGCGTCTTGAATGTCTCAATCTTACCCTTGTAGATCCACTGCTTCAGGGTAGGATAACTTACGCCCAGAACTTTGCAGGCGTGGCGAACCGGATAAAGTTTCGGTCGTGATTCGGCCTTCATGTTTTCTACTCCTGTCTTCGCCATCGAACGAGCCGTGGCTCGCGTGCGCATTCTTAGTTAAAGAGGAGCTAGCAGCGAACCGAGCAGCGGTGTTGCGGGAGCTCTCGACAGTTCCTCCCAAGTGCCCTCTTGTACAATTCTTCCTTGCTCCAACACGACGGCCTGGTGCGGGCACAGCCGTCGGAGGATTTCCGCCTGGTGATCAACGGCGATCATGCTGAAGCCCATGGTTTGACTCCAGAACACCAGGTCATCAATTAATTCGCGAACCAATTGCCGGTCCAACCCCGCGAAAGGCTCGTCGAGCAGGACCAGAGGCGGCTTCTTTGCCAACATGCGCGCTAGACTGACACGCCGAGCCTGCCCTCCTGAAATCAAGGAGGCAGGAGCCTTCCAAAGCGGGGCCAGCTGCAACCGGTCGCGCAGCGTTGAAATCCAATCAACATGTTCGTTGTCTGACCGACGATCCCTGGGGATGCCAAAGCTGATGTTTTCGCTTACGCTGAGGTGCGGAAACAGGCCAGGTTCCTGGGTCAGATACCCAATGGGCCTCTTATATAAAGGGAGCGAGGGCGGAAAGAACTTGAGATCCTTTACCTCGACATAGCCATCATCGGGCTCCTCGATTCCAGCGATGCAAGCAAGAATTGTGCTCTTGCCCGCGCCGGAGGCCCCAAACAGGCCCAACGAGCAGCCCTGGTTCAGCTCCAGCGCGACATTGACGTTGAGCTCCCGGCGCTTTTTGATGATCTGGGCTTTAAGCATGGCGTTGACGCTGGGCCAAAACATGAATCAGCCAGGGAAGCGGCAGGGCGGCGGCGAGAAACACCAGCAACAAGGGCATTACCGCGGGCAAGCCAAAGCTCTCGAGGTTTACCCAGAGTTGGACTGGCATACCTGAAGGATGGTACGCGGTTACCATGACGGCGCCGAATTCACCGATCGCCCGGACCCAGGCGATACTGAGCGCCACCGCCAAGCCTAACCGCGAGAGTGGTAGCGTCACGCGTAAAAAGACCCTCATCGGTGTCAGCCCCAACAAGGCGGCCTGCTTTTCTAGCATTACCGGAACAGCATCAAGAGCAGCTACGGCGCCCAGAACGTAATACCCCATGCCGACATAAACCTGAGTCGTGACGAAAGCCGTGGCGCTGTTGGTCATTACGATGCCGTAGCGCTCCAGCCACGCGCCCACGGATCCGTAAGGACCAAACGCCAGAGTCATCAGGATTCCAAGAGCCAGCGGTGGCAGAAGAATTGGGATCAGCAATACGGCTTGCCACAACAGACGCTCACGAGCCCGGCAACGCGCAATATAAGCGGCAACGGGAGTACCCACCACAACGATGATGACCATCGCCAGGCCGGTTAACAACAAAGATACTCGGATTGAGGCTAGCGCCGGACCGCGCACGTCGAGGCCCCACTGCCACGCGCCGATGCGCGCAAACAATGCGGTCAAGGGGTACAGAAGAGCGATCGCAAACAATAGAGCGCCAGCTCTCGCCATCCAGTGGCGGTCCGCGATCATAGGTGAAGGGCGGATGCATCGCCCGGCGGATCATAGTCAAAGTGGCGGAAGATGCCTTGCGCCTCGTCACCCAGCAACCACGCGGCAAAGGCGGCCGCGCCTTGGCCATTGGGAGCGTCCTTAAGAACTGCGGCGTAATAAATCAACGGCTCGGGAGTGTAAGTCTTGCCACTCACGGTGAGAGTCACATCTGAATGGTCCGCGTGAATGATCTGCCCGCTCAGATTGATCTCTTTGGCCAAGCTGATATAGGGAAGGTTGAATGGACCAGGCTGTATCTTATAGGCAGACGCGGCATCCAGCTCGCCGCTCTGTAGCCTCGCCTGCACGGTCGGCTCCGTAAAGATCTGCTTCTGATTGATTGTGGGACCCAAGATCTTTTCCACCAAGTCAGGCTGTTTGTATACTTTGGCTGCCAGCATCATGGTAAAGATGATGTTGCGCCCCTGTGGGTCTCCAATTGGATCGGTGCGTCCAAAGCGCAGATTTGGTTCCGCGAGAATCTTCCACCAGTTATCTTTTCCCTTGGCCGCCGCTTCCAATTGAGGCGCAAAGCGGCTCTTGGGACTGTAAGCGATAACCATCTCGGTGTGGGCGATGGGCTGCGCGGTATCAGCTTTGCCGGCGTGCAAGACCGTTAGCATGGGCCCAGGTGTGACGGGGATAAATACGTCCGGCCGGACACTTCCGCCCACTATCAATTGTGCCAGGGCACTCGATCCCTGGGCGCGGCCGTGCATGTCGAGTTGCAAACTCTGGGCGACCGAGGTTTTCAGCGGACCTTCCATCATCGATCCCATGGAACCGGCATAAGCCACGTTCAGCACCGCCAGTTCCGAAGCCAATGAACTGGCTGGAAGTCCGGCTATTGCGGCTAGGAAAGTAAGCCAACTGCCACGAACGAGCAGTTCTCGCCTGGTCAGCTCCTTCTTGTCATGGTCCACTTGGCTTCTCCTCCAGGGCAAGCCAGAACACTAAAAGGGCAGGGGGAAACAGGAATACGATTTAATACGATATGGATTGCGACTGTCAAATGTGTTTGCGCGCGTTTTACCACCCCATGGAGGGCTTTTCTTTACGTTCTCGACCGATCTCTGGAACCGTTCGGGGAATTTCGACTCCGCATCGACGGTTGGAAACTAGGCAGGGCAAGCAAGATCCTCCATGGTCTACTATGAATGAAGCACCGAAATGAGATCTGTTCGCGCCGCCTTCAAAGCTGGGAAATCGGCGTGACCTCAGAAGCGGACATTCCTGAAGCTCTTGGCCCACCCCGACGGCCGCCATGAGATATTGAGCTAGGGATTTCCTAACGCGACTGCGGTTGCCCGAAACGGCTTGGATTCTGTCTTCGGATCCGATGGAGCGAACAGAGACTTGAGTTGT
>DATDGP010000328.1:0-5110 GCA_036522035.1 Terriglobales bacterium | reverse complement strand
GCTTGTCAGTGATGAAGACAATACCGTTTTCCCGAGCATATTGCTGCAGCGCATCGTCCGCCTTTTCAACCTTGATCTTCATATCCTTCAGGCGATCAGCAAGCCAGGCGGAGGCCTTCGTTGTGTCATCGTATTTTAGGTCCAAGTTGTACAAAGTAAAATCGTCGGCCAGCTTGTTGGCAACGGCCGGGGCGAGGCGAGGATCTTCCGAGTCAAAGCTGACGTCCACGAGGTTGCTGCGCCGGACAGGGTCCACCTCCACTCCCTTTTCGAAGTAGGCAACCGCGTTTCGAAAGATGTTCGAAGAAGGATCCGGAGGTCCTTCCTCGATGTTCGCAGGAAGCGGGGGAACGCTTCCTTGAATCAGGCCGAAAAGGTAGCGATTGCGAATGAATTCCGGATTCTCGTAGAGCTTGAGATCCTTGACCACTCTTTCAGCCAGCGTGCGGCTTTCGATGATCTTGAGTTCCGTACCGGAATACGCATCCATGTCGCCGTTGTTGCCGAGGGTAACGACTTCCTTGAAATTGATAATGCTGGGAGGCGCCGGGTCGATCTCGATCTCGACGGTCCCCTCGTAGATAGGCTTCTCCTTCAAAGTCCCGATCGCGACCGTGGTAAATACCACCAGGACGCAAGTCAGCACCAGCCAGCGTCGTTTGAGGATAATTTCCCAGTAGTCGAGAAGATGAGGCACATCCTCGGGAGCCACATCGAGCACCAAAGGCTCGGCCCCAATCGAGTGCTCGGCATGAACCAAGGCGTCCGGATGCCTGACCTGAGTGATCTGGTTCTCTTCCATCCTCAATCCTTGGCCCGGCCGGCGTGACACAGGCAGATGAATGGTCTTGCCTCACAGGCCACGGTAAATCACCATCCCGCTTACGATACCTGCAATACTTTGAGCCGTACCTTTTGCGATCCCCTTGGCGGTGCTGTTCGGCACGTAAAGAATATCGCTGGCCGCAAGCTCTACGTCGGGTTCCTTTCCGCTGAGGATCTTCTTCAAGTCGATGGGAATCTCGGTGGGCTGACCAGAAGGCGGCCTACGAATGATCTTTGCCTGCGAAGTTCTGGCATTCCCGCCAAAGCCTTGAGCCATAGCGACGGCTTCCATGACCGAGACCTGGTCCTTGTTATCCAAAACGTAGCCGCCAGGCTTGTTGAAGGCTCCAACCAAGTAAATGATACCGGCCCGCGCCACGCTAATGATGTCGAACGGCCTGACTTCAATGTTGAGCTTGGTGTCCTCCGAATAGAGCAGCTTTTTTAGCTCGATCGACACCTTGTCCGGGGCGATCAGGCGGATCCCGGTGTCCTGAGGCAAGTCTGAAAATCCCGCGGCGCGCTCCACCGAGACATCTTTGCCGGCGTCGGCACCATTCTTAGCCAGTCCCCCTGCCATGGCCAAGACTTCCACCAGGGTCCTGCGACCGGTCAGGTAGTAGACGCCAGGCTTCACCACCGAGCCGACGACGGACACTGGACGGGAGTGAAACACCTTGACGCTGACATCGACATCGGGGTGCTCCAGGTACTTCTTACCCCACGCCGCCGCCAGCTCGTCGCGAAGCTGCCCTTGGGTAAGACCGGCAGCCTTGATTGGCCCAAGCAGAGGCAGGGTTATCGTGCCGTCGTTGTTAACCTCTACGGCTAAGCTTTTGAGCTCCGGAACGTCGAAAACGCTGACGGTGAGCTCGTCTTCGGGTCCGATGACGTAATTGGGACCAATCCTGTTGTTGAGAATGCTTTGCGCTCCCGTGTCATCCGGGGCAGCCGGATTGCGACTTGGGTTGCCTGAGATGGAGTTGTCGGCGGTGTTGGGTGCAGCGTCCGACGCTTGAGGGGTTATCGGGCCCACGCTGCCGGATGGGGCCGACTGGTCGACGGGGCCACTCGTGGTCGGGCCCGCCGGCGACCGCGAATCAGTCTGTGAAGGTGACTGCTGGTCCTGCTGGTCTGGCTGCTGATCTGGCGCGTCCTGCGCCGCCAGCCTCGCGGCAACACCCGGCCAACAGGATATAAGAGCTGCCACGAGCAGGAAGTTAGCGTAGACCTTCATCAGCTCCTCCTTATAAGGCCCGACTCGGACGCATCTCCCCCTCGACGGATGACGCCGACTCCCTTCGGTTACTTAAACTTAGCCCATGCACAAGCTGCTGTCAAGGCAAGCAGACCTAAACCCAACAGCAGACGACAGCCAGCGACGGGTGAGAGCAATCCATCCCCAGGGCCCCTCTGTCATTTTGAGCGTAGCGCACAGCGAAGCGAAGGATCTCGCTGTGGCCTTGCTGCGCGTAGTTCAGAGTTGAAGATGCCCCGCGGACAGCGTGAATCCCGTCCTGGCACTCAGCATCCAAATGAACGAGCCTTCGCCGGAGGCGTGGCGGGGCAAGTGGCTAGTTTCTTGGAGGTCAACACGTGAGCAGCACAGGAATCGCAACACCCGCGGTCCCAACAGCGCCTGCAAAAATGGCAGACACGGTCCCTGACGTTCACCCTCTCATCCGTTCGCGCTGGAGCCCCCGGTCATTTTCCAATCGCGAGGTCTCAGCCAAAGACCTTCGCACCCTCCTGGAAGCCGCACGCTGGGCGGCTTCGTCCTTTAATGAGCAGCCCTGGCGCTTTCTGCTGGCCACTAAGTCCGATCCGGCCGCTTATAACAAGCTGTTGAATATCCTGGTGGAGTTCAACCAGCAGTGGGCGCGCACCGCGCCGGTCCTGCTGCTCACGGTGGCCAGGAAGACCTTTACCCACAGCGGAGCCCCGAACCATCACGCGCTGCACGACACCGGGGCTGCGCTGGCCAACCTCATGCTGCAGGCTACCGCACTCGGCCTGTATGCCCATGGCATGGCCGGCTTCGATCATCAGCGAGCGCGGAAGGAACTCGGCATTCCGGATGACTATGAGCTGGGCGCCGCCGTGGCGATTGGTTACCTTGGCTCGCCGGACAAGCTCTCGGAAGATCTCCGCCAGCGGGAAGAGGGCCCGCGCCAGCGCAAGCCGCTCGAGGAGATCGTGTACGGCGCCGGCTGGAATCAGCCGGCCGGCTTCTGATCTCCCCGCCCGGTTCAAGAGGGTTCAAGGCCGCCTCGGCGAGATCGTGACGAATCTGGCTGGTATGCAGCGGCAAGATGTGCAGCGGGGCAAGTCTCATTTACGTCCACGGCTCGTCTGCCGATGGTCCGTAGATCGCAGGCACCGGAACGCCGTTCAGCCGCAGGTAGACGCCAAGCTGAGCGCGATGATGCACGACGTGGTTGAGGAACATTTCGCGGTAGGCTAGAAACCGGGACCCTTCAAAGATGACCGTGCTGCCGAAAACAAGCTTCCAGGGCTCTTCCCAGGCGCCCTCCGGCATATCGATCAAGGCCTGCCGCACCTTGGCGGCGCCCTCGTCTAAAACGCTGACCAGTTGTGCCGAAGACTCAAAGGGCAACGGTTTGTAGGTGCCCGCGGAAAAATCGATCCGGGGAGTTGTCAGGATACTGAAGCCGAAGCCGGTAAGTTGAGCCAGGTGAGGTGCGAGCTTACCGAGCGGCATGGAGTTGGGATGGGGCGCGAACTCAGGCCGGCCGGCCGGAACCCGCTCCAGCGTCTTGCGCGTATTCGCCATCTCCTGATCGAGCTCAGGCAGAAGAGCTTCACTGATCGTCATACGGACCTCCGTGCAGTAAGATTAACCACGCCCCACGATAGGCGAATAAAACACGAAAGTCAACCCCAAAAACACACCTGAAGCCGCCAGTCTCAATCTCGCCTCGGTGTTGCCGTCGGTAGACTTCCTTCCGGCTCGGGCTCTTCGTGGGCCCCCAGCGTGAAAAAGAACGTGGCTCCCTTATCCAACTCGGCTTCTGCCCAGATGCGGCCTCCGTGTTTCTGGATTATCCTCTTCACGGTGGCCAATCCCACTCCCGTGCCTTCGAAATCCTCCCGGCGGTGCAGGCGCTGGAAGACGCCGAACAGCTTACCCGCGTACTTCATGTTGAAGCCCACGCCGTTGTCCTTCACGGACACCACCGGTTGGCCCTCCACGGTGGCTTGCCCGATCTCGATGATTGCCGGCTTGCGCCGCCGCGTGTACTTGATGGCATTGGAGAGCAGGTTCAAGAATACCTGCCTCGTCAGGGTCGCGTCGCAGTCGACAAAAGGCAGCTCGCCGATCTGCCAACGAATGTCCCGGCCCGCGGTGTCAGGCGCCAGTTGCCGCCGGGCGTCCTCGACCAGCGAGGCTAAACCCGTGACCTCGATGTTCAGTCCCCGTCGCCCAAGCTGCGACAGGTCCAGCAGGTCGTCGATTAGCTGCCCCATGTGCTGGGTGCCCTCGGCGATGTCCGAAGGTACTGCTGAGCCTCGGGGGCCAGATGAGCTTTATGACCCTCCATCAGCAGCCGCGAGAATCCCTGGATTTGCCGCAGGGGAGAGCGCAAGTCATGGGCTACCGAGTAGCTAAAGGCTTCCAGCTCTTCATTGGTTGTGGTCAGTTCGCTGTTCCGGATTTCCAGCTCCCGGTTTATCACCTTGAGCTGCTCGGTCCGCTCCGCCACGCGCTGTTCGAGCTCGGCATTGAGCTTCCACGGCCCGTCCTCCGCTCGCTTCCGCTCGGTGATGTCCTCCACCATGCCGATGGCGTACTTCGGCGTGCCGTTGCGGCTTTTCACCAGAGAAACGGTTATGTGTCCCCACATCACCTGACCGTCCTTCTTGATGTTGCGCTTTTCGATCTCGTACCGGTCCCGTTTCCCCGCCGCCAGCTCGCGGTACAGGTTCCAGTCCAGCTCCCGGTCATCGGGGTGGGAAAACTCGGTGAAGGCCATGCCTCGCAGCTGTTCCTCGGTATAGCCGAGCATCTCTTGCAGGGCGCGATTCGACTTGATGGAACGCCCCAGCATATCCCCAAGCGCCATGCCGATCCCTGCATTTTCGAAGGTCGCGCGGAAACGCTCCTCGCTTTCGCGGAGCGCAGTATCCACCCGTTTGCGCTCGGTGATGTCCAACGTGATGCCGACTGTCCCGGTAATCTCTCCAGCCGTGCTGCGTAGGGGTTCAACCTGTACGTCGTAGGCGCGGCCCTCGACGACAGCCTCATAGCTCAGCGATTCCCCCT
>DATDGP010000327.1:0-11981 GCA_036522035.1 Terriglobales bacterium | reverse complement strand
TTTCGTGGCCGCATCCATGATCTGGTTGACCTGGCCCGAAGCCAGAGGGTAGCGCTCGATGGCCGCGAGCAGATCGCGTGACTTCTCATAGTCGGAGTCGATCGTCGCTACCAGTTTCAGGTAGAAGTCGAGAGACGACTGGTCGAAGGCCTTCTGGTCGATCAGTGAAAGCAGGATCCTCGACTTCTCATAGTCGCTCTTGATGCTCGCGGCGGAGTTGAGGGCCATGCCAACGTTCTCCGCCGAAATGTTCGGCCGTTTAAGGAGCTCGATCAGTACGCGGGAATGCTCGTAATCGCTCTTCAGGTTACCGGCCGCTTTGAGGAAGGTCGTGCGTGAAGTCTCGTCCGGCAGATCGTATTGCTTGGCGACTTCCATCAAGACGCGCGCCATTTCGTAGTCAGACTCGATCTGGCTGCCCGCCTGATTGATGATGCGCACCACGACGGGTGCCGGAAGGTTGGGTTGTTCCAGCAGCTTGCGGAAATAAATGCCGCGTACGTAGTCGCCGGTGAGGTTATTGATTTCATCCAGGACCGCCGTGGGACCACCCTTCGCGAGCAACCGCGGGACACGAGTGTCCGCGGCGAACCCGGTCGAGCGTTCAAGCGACAGCAGGAAGCCAGCAAACCACGCTTTGGCGCTAGCGTCGAAGGGCTGCTGCTGGCCGTTAACCTTGAGCACGAACTCGAGGCCGTTGCCTGAAGGCGTGACCCGCACCCGACGCAGGTTGTCGCCCTGGCGCACGTTGAGCTCAAAGAAGCCGCCCGAAGAAATGCTCTGGATCTCCGTGGCTTCGGCGTTGAATTGAATCTTACCTTCCGCGTTAAGTTCAACGCTGCAATCGTCCCCCGACCATGAGGCTATCCAGCGCTGGGAGCCATCGTGGCTGTCGATCGTCATGTTGTGGAGCTTTGCTTTGGTGCCGCAGGCGCTCAGCTCGCCGCCACCGGGAGCGGCCGGGACGGATGGCACCGAAGGAACCGTAGGCACACTAGGTATTGCCGGGGTACTCGGTGTTGTGGGGACGGCTGGTACACCCGGTGTGCCCGGCCATTCCTGCTCGAAATCCGGTGCCGGAGGCGCTTCCGGCGCTTCGGCTTCGAAAGCTTCTGGCGCTTCAGGAGCCATGCCGGTTTGATCTTCGAGTGAAGCCAGCTTGGCGCGGAGTTGGGCAAGGCGCGCTGCCAGCTGGTCGTTCTGCGACGGATTTGAATTTAGTTGCGACTGAAATGCAGCAAGATCCTTTTTCAAGCCAGCGGTCTCGGCTGTCAAAGCCTGGAGATCGGATGAGACCACCAAATCTTCGTTCGATTGGATCGCAGCCAGCCGGGTGCGAAGGTCCTGAAGTTGCTCCGCCATCGTCGCGGCGGGCGCGGCTTTCGGTCCGACAGTCGCCGGCGTCGTTGCCGTCTTGTCGCTTTGAGCTCGCGCTGGACGTATCGCGGCCAGCGGCAGGACAATTCCCAGCACCAAAAGGGCAAGAGCAAAACTTGTCCATCGCGAAACCGGACCGCGCCGCAGCGCCGGATTCAGAACCGCGAGAACGCGCCCTTCCAGTTGCGATCGGCGCCCCATGGCCAGCGCCGCCAGGTCCGGCTGGCGCAGGTTGGCTACGATGTCCAACAGCTCATGCGCGTACTCGGAGGGCTTAGTCCCTGCGGCCAGTACTTGGTCGTCACAGGCGCGCTCGCGCTCGGCGCGCATCGCCCGGACTATCAGCCACGCCAAAGGATGAAACCAGTAGAGGGTCGTGGCCGCTTGCGCGACCGACTGCGTCAGCGCATCCAATCTCGCAATGTGCGCGATCTCATGATGCAGGATGGCTTGCCGCCGAAGGTCGGACCACTCTCTACGATCGGGTGGCAAGATCACCGCCGGGCGGAAAATGCCGATGGCCAGCGGGACCTCGGTCTGCTGGCTCTCAAGCAACACTATGCTGCGGCGGACATTGAGTGCGCAGGACACCTTTCGCACTTGCGCATTCCACTCCGGGTCGGAGACCGGCACGGCGCGTCGTACCAGTGCAGCCAGACTAAACGTGCTCGCCAACCAACGTAGAGCAAGGAAGAGCACGCCCGCGAGCCAAACCAAGGCCAATACCACGGGCCAGCGGGAACTTCCCGTCGCCCCGGCCTTGGCCTGCCGGCGCGATACCGGTTGTGCGGCCGTCCAGGCCTCTGGCTCTACCGCGGGGCGAACATCATAGGCGACTGCAGGGCGCGTGTGCTCCGTCTGTAGGCGCGACGCTGGCGCGGTGGTCGACGGCGAATTGGCAGTGACGATCATTGCCGGCGGTGCGGGCAACCGATGGGCTACGGGAGCAGCGGTCACGGCGGTTTTCGCGGCCAATTCCGGTCTTGTGGGAGCAAATTCGGGAATGCCGCGCACGTGCCAGCCAGGCAGAAAGCCGGAGAAGGGAAGCATCAACAATGTCGCCAGGAACAAAGCGCGCACCAGGTGACGCGCCGCGGCGGATCGCTTCTCGAGCAGCGCTCCACTGGCCCAAGCCAGCGCAAGCAATACCGTCGCCTTGAGAGCCGTGTCCAGAATGATTGCAGGCAGAGATGAAAGATGCGGCATGTTACCTCCCCTCCTGTTGCGCCTTCTTGATGAGCTCGGAAAGGTAGTGCTTCTCTTTGACAGATAGCTTAGCGTCTTGCATCTCCAAAAGAGCAGCCACGGCCCGCTCCGGGGAGCCGCCAAAGAAAGTCGTGACCATGTGTTCGAGCGCCGAGTTGCGCACCTTGGCGGTGTCGTCGGCCGGCAGGTAAACATACTTCAATCCCTGCTGACGATGGCGCAGATAGCCCTTGTCTTCCAGCAGCCCGAGCATGGCTCGCACCGCAGAATAGCTGGGCGGATCGGGCAGATCGCCGAGCACCTCAGATACTGAGGCTTGTCCTCGGCGGTAGACTACGTCCATAATTTGGCGCTCGCGCCGGCCCAATTGCCTCTGCTTCTCGCTCTCGTAGGTCATGAGTTCCCTCGCTCCGCGTGCTAGTGCACTAGCACATGCTAATACGTTAGCAGAAAATGTCAAGAGAAAACAAAAAAAGGGCCCGCCGAGTATTGACATTGATCCATATTTCTGCAAATATCGAAATATGCCAACCAAACCGGCCACGAACTCGAGCGAACAGGTAGCCAAATTTGCCGATATGTTTTCCGCCATGGGCACCGAACCCAGGTTGCGCATCATGCAATTGCTGCTTTCGGCTCACCCCGAGGGACTCGTGGTTGGCGAGATTCAGCAAGAGCTGGGTGTCCCCAACTCCACGCTGTCACACCATCTCGAAAAACTGAAGAGCGAAGACCTGGTGTGTGTGCGCCGGGAAGGCACATTCTTGCGCTATACCGCCAACACCGAAGGTCTGCAGAAACTGTTGCGATTCCTGTACGCCGAGTGCTGCACGCGCAACAACGCAGTCGAGCCGCGCGCGATCATTCAGATTTGCCGCTAGGAGGACAAATGGCCGTAGAGAACATCAAGGCAGTGGTGAAAGAGAAGTACGGGCAGGCGGCGCTTCGCGTCGCGAACGGAGGTAGCGGGTGCTGCGGCGGCGCCGCAGCGAGCGGGGCCTGCGATCCCATTACCTCGAATCTCTACGACGCTTCCCAGGCCGAGCAGATTCCAGGCGAAGCGCTGTTGGCATCGCTCGGATGCGGCAATCCTACGGCGTTGGCCGAGCTCAAGCCGGGCGAAGTGGTGCTGGACTTGGGCTCAGGCGGCGGCATCGACGTGCTGCTCTCAGCCAAACGGGTGGGCCCGACCGGCAAAGCTTACGGTCTGGATATGACCGACGAGATGCTGGCTTTGGCAAACGAGAACAAACGCAAGGCAGGGGCTGGGAACGTTGAATTTCTCAAAGGCGAGATCGAAAACATTCCACTGCCGGATGACTCCGTTGACGTCATCATCTCCAACTGCGTGATCAACCTTTCTGCCGATAAAACCCGCGTGTTCAGTGAGGCTTTTCGTGTGCTCAAACCCGGCGGCCGGCTGGCAGTTTCCGACGTGGTGACGCGAGGCGAGATACTGGAGGAAATCCGCCGCAACGTCCTGCTGTGGGTCGGCTGCGTGGCTGGCGCGCTCGACGAGAACGACTATCGCGAAAAACTGTCGGCAGCAGGCTTCGAACAGCTTGAAATCGAACCGACGCGAATTTACCGCGTGGCCGATGCGCGGGAGTTTCTGCGTGACCAAGGTGTGGACGCCGACGCGATCGCGCCCCAGGTCGACGGCAAATTCTTCAGCGCCTTCGTGCGCGCCACCAAACCGGCTGTGAACCACGCTTAACTGAAAGCAAGAGGAAACAAGATGCGCGGATGTTATAACGTTTTGTTTCTGTGCACTGGGAACTCGGCACGCTCGATCATGGCCGAAGCCATTTTGAATTTCAAAGGCCGGGAGAATTTTGTTGCCTACAGCGCGGGAAGCCATCCGTCAGGAACAGTCCGGCAGGAAGCGTTGGAGCAGCTCCGAGCAGCTCACATTCCGGTGCAGGGGTTGCGCAGCAAGGGCTGGGAGGAATTCTCTCGAGGTGGCGATCCCAAGCTCGATTTTGTTTTTACCGTCTGCGACAATGCCGCCAAAGAAGTCTGCCCGGTGTGGCCAAACCAGCCTATGACGGCCCATTGGGGCGTTCCCGATCCTGTGAGCGTGCGCGGATCCGACGAGGAGGTCAAGAAGGCTTTTCGTGACGCCTTCTTCATGCTCGATCGAAGGATCAGTTTGTTGCTGAGCCTGCCCCTAACCAGCCTCGATAAACTGGCTCTGCAGAGAGAAATCGACCGCATCGGGCGGACAATCTAGAGACTGTGCGTCTGTAATATATTACAAACAATAGTCTTACATAGACCTATTGCAATAGCCATTGACAGCCAACATATTTAGTTGAATACTCAACTAATTAGGTGCCAGCAGCCAAGCCAACTCGCGACCGTCTAGTTGAAGCCGCTCTCTATCTGTTCTGGCTAAACGGTTATGCGGCAACCGGCATTGCCCAGATCCTGGAGCGAGCCGCAGCCAACGCCGGCAGTTTCTACTATTTTTTCAAGACCAAGGAAGAGCTTCTGCTCGCAGTGCTGGACCTTTATGTACGGTCCCTGGATGCGGTGATTGTGGAGCCGGTGACCACTCAGATCGAAGACCCCATGGAGCGCGTCTTCGGGATTCTGAACTTCTACCGGCAAAACCTTCTGGCCACGGGTTGTACCTATGGCTGTCCGATCGGACGCCTAGCTCTCGAAATCTCTGAGGAACAATTTCGCGTGCACAAGCGCCTGGCCGACAACTTCGACGGCTGGACTGCCGCGGTCGAACAGTGCCTGAAGGATGCCGAAGCGCAAGGCCGACTTCCCGCTGGTATCAACCTCAAGACTCTCTCCCAGTTCGTACTGACGGTGATGGAGGGCGGCGTGATGCAATCACGCGCGCATCGCGACATTCGGCCTTTCGACGCATCGGTTGAGCACTTGCGCGAATACTTTCGGCTGTTAGCCGGGCAAGCCGGCACTCATCAAAACAAGACGCAAGTAAGTCCGGACTGGCGCCTTTAGGCCTACCGGGCAAGATCTCTGGAGGAGACAAAAATCATGAAGAATACATGCCTGTTGCTCGCGTTCCTGGCACTGAACGCTATTACCTTGCGGCCGCAAGACTCGCTGCAAAGCTCGAACGCCGCGAATGCTCAAAATGCTGCGAAGTCAGCGACCGGCGCAAGAGCCGCAAAGCCCATCGCGGCTCTGAGCTGGCTGGTGGGCGGTGTCTGGACCGCCGACGGAAGCAAGGTTGCGCCCGGCTTGCAGCGCATCGAGACTCGCTACGTTTGGTCAGACAACGGCGCCTTCATCCGCTTCAACACTCACTTTGTCGTCGACAAGGGGCCGATTCCCACCTACGATGGCAGTTTCTTCTGGGATCCTGAGCAATCCACGCTGGCCATGTGGTACATGGACACGCGCAACTCTATTACCCAGGGCCCGGTAAAAGTTGATGGCGAGACTACGGAGATGTCGTTTCACGGAAACGATTTCGAAGGCAAGCCAGCAGACCTTCGCGTGAAGGTGATCCGCAAGACCAATGATCATTACACCTGGCAGCTCGAAGAGAAAGTTCCCCAGGGGTGGAAACAACTGGCTTCGCTCGAGTATCTGCGATTGGGATCGTAGGCTGGTGTGGCGGATGCTCGACCCAGGGCTCGTGGTAGACTTTTGTTTCTTGTTCGATCTTAAACTCGCCTCTGGCGTTTCCGCGCCGGCACCAGGGAGTTCGCAATGAAGGCCATCTTAAGACCGGCATGGTTCTTGAACTTTGTCGCATCTAGCTTCCTGTTATCGCCGACCTTCGGCTCGCTCGCCGCTCGCGCGCAGGATGAGCCTAGGCAACAGGAGACTCACGGCATCGCCCCGGGCAACATGGATCCCTCGATCCGCCCCGGTGACGACTTTTATCGGTTCGCCAACGGCGGCTGGGCCAGCAGGGCGGAGATTCCGTCGGACCGTGAAGAGGTGGGTGTCTTCACCGCACTCTCCGATCTGAGCGACAAGCGCGTGGCCAGTTTGATAGAGGAGACCGCCAAGAGCAATCCTGCGGAAGGCTCGGCGGCGCGCAAGATCGCCGACCTTTACAACTCGTACATGGACGAAGCCACCATTGAAGCCGAGGGACTGGCTCCTCTGCGTCCCCATCTGCAGGCGATCGCTGCCATTCGCACGAAGCGCGAGCTGGCACACGCTCTCGGGGAGAGCTTGCGCGCCGACGTCGACGCCCTGAACAATACCAACTTTCACACACCCAACCTTTTTGGACTCTGGGTAGCGCCTGGTTTCGCGGATTCCGAGCACTACACCGCCTACCTTCTCCAGGGCGGGATCCAATTGCCCGACCGCGAGTACTATCTTGCCGAGAGCGACGCGATGCAGGAAATCCGGGCCAAGTACCGGGCGCACATCTCAGCCATGCTTAAGCTGGCCGGCTTTACTGACACTGACGCCCGAGCCGCACGCATCGTCGCTCTCGAACGCGCCATCGCAGAAAAGCACATCAGCCTGGCGGATTGCGAAGACATCCACAAAGCCAACAACAGCTGGAATCAATCTGATTTCGCCCGCAAAGCGCCCGGCCTCGACTGGACGGAATACTTTCGAGCCGCTGGCTTGAGCAAGCAGGGGAGCTTCATCGTCTGGCAGCCCAGCGCTTTCCGAGGGGAATCGGCCTTGGTAGCTTCCACGGCGCTTGCCACCTGGAAAGACTGGCTGGCCTTCCACTTGATTGAGGCCTATGCCAATGTCTTGCCCAAGGCGATGGTGGAGGAGCGTTTTGCCTTCTTTGGCAAAGTGCTGTCAGGTACGCCGGAAATGCGTCCGCGCTGGAAACGCGGCGTGGCCCTGGTAAACAATCTGCTGGGCGACGATATAGGGCGAATCTACGCGCAGCATTACTTTCCGCCGGAAGCCAAGGTCCAGGCGGAGACCATGGTCACCAATATCATCGCGGCATTTCGCAAGCGGATTGACGCACTGTCCTGGATGAGTCCTTCCACCAAAGCCGAAGCCAAGGCTAAGCTCGACACGCTGTATGTGGGCATCGGCTATCCCGACCAATGGCGCGACAGCTCGGCTTACGAGGTCAAAGCCGGCGACATCTTCGGCAACACCTGGCGCTATGGTCTTTTTGCTTACCGTCGCGAGATCGCGCGTCTGGGAGCCCCAATCGACCGCAAGGAATGGTCGATGACGCCGCAGACCGTCAACGCCGTGAATCTTCCGCTGCAGAACGCCCTCAACTTCCCGGCTGCGATCCTCCAGCCGCCGTTTTTCGATCCTGCAGCCCCGGCTGCCGTCAACTATGGCGCTATTGGGAGCGTCATCGGGCACGAAATCAGTCACACCTTTGATAGCGAAGGTAGCGCGTTTGACTCCAAGGGTCGAGTCCGAAACTGGTGGACGCCTGCCGATCTTGAGCACTTTGAGGCCGCGACGGCAGCCTTGGCCGCGCAATATGATACCTACAAGCCGTTCCCGGACCTCTCCGTCAGGGGTAAGCAGACATTGGGAGAGAACATAGCTGATTTAGCCGGGGTCGCAGCGGCCTATGACGGCTACAGGGCCTCATTGTCAGGCCTTACTGCCCCGGTCCAAGACGGGTTCTCGGGTGATCAGCAGTTCTTTATCGCTTTCGCCCAGAATTGGGCGTCCAAGGTGCGCGATGCCGCCCTTCGTCAGGAAGTGCTTACTGATGGCCATGCCCCGGACCAGTACCGGGCGGCCACGGTGCGCAATGTCGATTCCTGGTACGCGACCTTCGCTGTCCATAGCGGAGAAAAACTTTACCTGGCGCCTCGAGAGCGCGTAAGCATCTGGTAGGCAGAGTTTGCCGCTCCGAATGTTTCTCTGTCGTAGGGGCTTGCCCCACCTCCGTTGAGTAGTAGCCAACAAAAGCCGATTCTAATTCCGCTATGAACTCGCCGACTTCACTCTGTCGGCTGCCTCGGAAGAGATTCCCGTCAGCTTTTCGGTTTCCAGCCAGAGGCGGCGGGCGGCGTCGTTATCCTGCGCTTCGCGCGTTGGCGTAGCTTCGCGGCACTTGTAGAAGTATTTGCCAGTTGTGTTGGCTACGTCATCCGACGACGCCAGATAGACGATAGTCTGCGCACCTTTTTCCGGAGAGATCGCGAAATTCTTAGCCACGCGCACGGCAAAGGACAACATGCCTCCACTCTCGTCGCCGAATCGCGTGGCGACGAAACCGGGATGTAGGCAATTGGCAATCACGCCGGTGCCGGCCCATCTTCGCGCAAGTTCACGCGTGTACAGGATGTTCGCGAGCTTGGACCGACCATAGACCTTGAAGCCGCTGTAGTCGTTGGCGGATTGAAGATCGTTGAAGTCGAGCCGGGCTCCTTTGTGCGCGTCCGAGGAAGTATTGATCACGCGAGCGGCGGGGGCCGCGGCCATCAGTGGATCGCGCAAACCGTGCGTCAGCACGAAGTAGGCTACGTGGTTGGTGGCGAAGGTAAGTTCCAGGCCGTCTGGCGTCACCTGGCGGGAGCCGAAAAGGGCGCCGGCGTTGTTGATGAGCACGTCGATACGCGGCTCCGCGGCCGCGATCTCCGCGGCCACACGCTTCATCTCGGCGAGGCGTGACAGCTCGGCGTAGTGGACGGAGTGGGAAACGCCGGGGCCGGACTGGCGCAAGCGGTCGATCGCCCGCTCACCGCGCGCGTGGTCGCGCGCCACCAGCACCAGGCGCGCGCCCATCGCCGCAAGTTGTTCGGCTGCAACCTGTCCGATGCCGGAAGTAGCGCCGGTAATGACAACGACTTTGCCTTTCATGACGGACCTCTCGGTTCTTGACGTGAGGGATAGTGTAGCAGCCGAGGGCGGGCCGAGCTCGAGTTGTCCCCAACTTCAGGCGACGGCGTTCGCGGTCGCAGCGGCGGGAGCCGGCAGGAAGATCGAGAATCTGGTTCCGCTCGGCCGGCCGTTTCCGCACTGGCTGTGTACGGCGATGGTTCCGCCGTGCTTCTGGATGATTTCCTTGGCCACCCAGAGCCCTAAGCCCGTGCCGGTGTCTTGTTTGGTGGTAAAGAAAGGTTCAAAGATGCGGTTCAAGTCATCGTCGCCGATGCCGGTGCCGGTGTCCTGGACCTCGACGGCAATCACCGGATTCTGCCCGTCGAAGACGTCGTACACTCTCACGGTCAGCGCTCCCTCGCCACCAATGGCATCGAAGGCGTTGGAAATCAAGTTGGCGAATACTTGCTGGATCTCGCCTCGCGAACCGCGCATCACACCGCGGCTGCTGTACTCGCGCGCGATTTCAATTCCTCGCGCGGCGAACTCGTGCTCGTAAAACGACAGAGTATCGTCGAGTAGCTCGGGCAGCAATATCTCCGTCCACGCGGCTGCATCGCGGAAGAATCCGAGCGAGCGCTTGCTGATGGCGGAGACGCGGTGGATCTCCCGGCTGGCCAGCTCCACGTAGCTGCGCGCCTGCTCGCTCATGAATTCGGACTTGAGCAGATAAAGCAGATTCACCACGGCTTCCAGCGGGTTGTTGACTTCATGGGATATGGCAGCGGCCAAACGGCCAGCGGTGATCAGCTTTTCGTTGCGGCGCAGAGTTTCCTCGCTCTTGCGCAACAGGGTGACGTCGCTGAGCATGGCCATCACGCCGGTAAATTCACCCCTGGGGGAAAGAACCGGGCAGGTGGAAACTAGGACCCAGATTTCCGAGCCGTCTTTCTTGCGACAACGGTTGTAGAAGACTTCGCGAGCGCCTTTTCTCCGCCGCTCAATGTCGGCTTGTTTCTGGGGAATGTCCTCAAGGAAATAAAAATCGAACACATGCCGGCCCAGCATCTCCTCAGGCGTAAATCCCAATATTTCCGCCATCCGATGATTGACAAAGGTGGTGTTGAAATCTGCGTCCAGAAGCCAGACGCCCTCGTTGGTGGTTTCCACGATGCGGCGGTACTTTTCCTCGCCGCGACGCAAGATCTCTTCACGCGCCAAATCTTCTTTCACTTTGGTCCTTTCGGCGATCGCCGCTGCCAGGCACAGCCCGGAAAGCGAGATTACGCCGACGAACACTTGCATGCCCTGCATGTGCCGGAGCCACGAGCCGTAGGCCAGAAAGCGAAGGTCACCGCGACTGGTCTCCCAGAGGGCGAAGGCGGAAACCACCAGACTGGAGAAAGCCGCACCGGCTATTGAGAAGCGTACCGCGCCCCACACGACGAAGGGCAGGAGGAAGAAACCGAAGACGGCTCCATTGATCGACGTCTGGCGGAACAGCAGTTCGGAACCAACCAGCAGGCATGCCGTCAGCAGCGCCAGCTCCGCCAGTCGCGACCGTGTGAGTTTGAAATCGGAATAGGTCAGGAACAAGGGAATGATCAGAAACACTCCCAAGAGATCGCTGAACCACCAAACGGTGATGGCTGTCAGCAGGGACCATCCTTGATCGCTCCCGGCGAGAGAGAGCGAGGATGAGCCTATCACGGCGCTGATCAACGTTCCCACGCAACTGAATAGAATCAGGTTGAGAACATCGGAGAGACGTTGGATGGAGAGAATTGACTTTCTGCGCAGCAGAACGGCAGTAATGGCCGGTCCCAGTGTGTTTCCAAGAGCGATGCCCAGGGCAGCAAGGTGAGGAACCGGCTGAAAGAAACTGACCAGGAAAGCCCCGGCGGCGATGCCCAGGTAGGCTCGTCCTCCGAACATCAGAGCCGCCCCTACGGCGACACCGGCGGCCGGCCATACAGGAGAAATGTTCGAGTGGGTAAAAGGCACCGCTAGACCGATGCGTCCGGCCGCGTAGTACACCACCATCACGGCCAGAGGTTCCAGGATCCGAGCTCTTGCTCTGCGGGCGTCCCAACTCATCAACCACTCCCCGGCGCACTTCAGAGCATTTTACCGGGTTTGCGGTTAAAGAGTGCGGCGCTGCACATTTTTTGAAGGGTTAAGGTCAACACGGGGTAATGGCTGGCGACCGCTGTCATTAGAAGCATAGGGAATAAATTGGCCTGGGTGCCAGCCGTTTGATGTGGGTTAGGTGGGCCATCTGTGGCTTCGGGCTTGAGCCGTCGGCGCTGTCCGCCGTCCAACGCATCATCTTCATCTTGCGCCCGCCACGTTGCCCTACGCGTTCAGTATCATGAACCAGCCGATCCCATCGCCGATCCCGATTGCCAGCAGGCGATTGCTCTCCGATCCGTGGGAATTCAAGGCAAGGTAGAGCCATGCCGCAGCCACCACCATCGCCGCCATAGCCGAGCCAAGACCAGGCCTTCGCCGAGAATATTCGGCTGCCCATCCGGACAAAGTTGTTTTGCTGCTCATGCCTCGCGCTTTGTGGTGGTTCCGCTGGGAGTCGGTATCACGGTGCTGGCAGGAATCGCTTATTGGATGATCATCGTTCACGCCGGCGCCAGCTTGTGCGGCGCAACAGCGGTTCGAGAGGCGGC
>DATDGP010000326.1:0-4520 GCA_036522035.1 Terriglobales bacterium | reverse complement strand
ATACTACGCGCGATCCATCGCAGAGAATCCGGAGACGAGGCCGACCCTCGAGGAATCGGGCGCGCACGAAGTTCTGGTCAACTTTATTCCGCGTACGCTTGAGGTCACGGCCGTCACGCCCGACGGGTTGACCTACGAGCGATTCCACGAAATCACCAAGGAAGTCCAACGCCAGACCGGAAAGAAGGGTCGCGAGCTGTTTCATCCCATCCGGGTTGCGCTTACCGGCACGGTTTCCGGCCCGGAGCTGGAGAAGCTGATCCCGATTTTCGAAGAAGGATCGAAGCTGGCGCTTGCCCGCCCTGTGAAAAGCGTGGCGCAGCGCCTGCACGAGTTCGCCGCCGTGGCGGGTTTCGTCTGAGACTGAGGAGGCCAGAAGCTCGTGAGTGATCGATGGAGGGCTACAATATGGACGTTGCCCGGCAGCAGTGCTGTGGCTCTCCGGGGTAGCTGCTTACGGCCAGGAGCCAAGTGGTCCTCGGGCGCTCGAATATGATGCGAGCGCGCCACTCGACATTCAAGAAGCCGAGGTGGAGCTGCCCGCTGGCGTGGCCTTGCACGACATCTCCTACGCGAGCCCGAAGGGCGGCCGTGTGCCCGCCTATTTGGTGGTTCCGGCAGGAAAGGGACCATTCGCCGCGGTCATCTGGGGCCACTGGTACATGCCGAAGTCGCCGGTGACGAACCGCAAGGAATTCCTCGACGAGGTTGTGGTGCTGGCTCACGCTGGCGCTGTCTCGCTGCTTCCGGACGGGCCCATCGCCCGCCCTGGACACGTGGAAGATCCTGATCCGCTCAGCGAAAAGAGTGTGAGTGAGCTGATCCAGTAGATCATCGACATGCGCCGCGGGGCCGCCCTGGTGCTGGCGCGGAAAGACGTTGACCCGTCGCGCCTCGCCTACGTCGGCCACAGCTACGATGCCGAGGTGGGCGGATTCCTCAGTGGTGTCGACAAACGGTTCCGGGCTTTCGTGCTGATGGCCGGGAATCTGTCGGATGAAGTCGATATGAAGTCCGAGGAGTTCAAGCAGTTCCGGCTTAAGACGGGTCCGGCCAAGGTTGACGCGTTCAACGCGAAGTACGCCTGGCTTGATCCGGGGAGGTTCGTGTCGCACGCCGGCTGTTGTCCTGCTGCAGTACGGTTCGAAGGAAAAATTCCTGAACCCCGCACGTGCGCGGGAGTACGCCGCGGGGGTAAGCGATCCCAAGCAGTTGAGGTTTTACAATGCGCCCCATTCGCTGAATGCAGCCGCACGGGCCAACCGAATCGCTTTTCTCACCGAGCAGCTCAAACTCAAGGCGGTTGATCCGGCGTTGATCGCGAGAGTTCCTGACCTTTGGCAGCCACCGGACTGGGCGCAGTAACGTCAGCAGAAGTTGCGGCGGAAAGTCGCACCCAAGCCTCGGCATTCCGGTTCGATACGCTATACGGGCGTCAACGCTATCACCTGGCACCCGACACCTCAAATGGAGCTCTCATGAAGCCGCTCTGCCTAGTTCGCACGCTGACTCTGTTCGTGACTGTGCTCGGTGCTCTCTTGTTCACCCGACCGTTTCGCGCCCAGACCGCTCCCACGGCGCCGGCAAAATACCCGGACTTCCCGAGTGAGACTCCGGCCAAGTTCACGCCGGTCACCGATAGCTTCGACTACGTCCGGCGCGAAGTGATGATTCCCATGCGCGACGGGGTGAAGCTGCACACGGTCATCCTGGTGCCGAAGGGAGCCGAGGGCGCACCCATCCTCCTGACGCGCACGCCCTATAACGCCACCGCGCTCACGAGCCACGCCGAAAGTTCGCACCTGGGCCCGATTCTGCAAGGCTACGACAATGCCACCGAAGTGATCCTGGAGGGCGGCTACATCCGCGTGGTCCAGGACATCCGCGGCAAGTACGGTTCCGAAGGCGACTACGTGATGACGCGTCCTCTGCACGGGCCGCTGAACCCGACGCCCGTGGATCACGCCACCGACACCTACGACACCATCGACTGGCTGGTGAAGAACGTCCCGGAGTCGAACGGCAAGGTCGGCATCCTCGGCATCTCCTACGACGGCTTTCTGCCCTTGATGGCGCTGGTGAATCCGCACCCCGCGCTCAAAGTCTCAGTGCCCATGAATCCCATGGTGGACGGCTGGAAGGGCGACGACTGGTTTCACAACGGCGCATTTCGCGAGCAAGGCATGCCCTACATTTACCAGCAGGAGGCGACACGCGCCTCGGACGTCAAGTGGTGGAGCGGCTACTTTGACGACTACGACATGTTCATGCAGGCGGGATCGGCGGGCGAGCTCGGGCGGCTTTACGGTATGGAACAGCTTGGCTTCTGGCGCAAGCTTCTGGAGCATCCAAGCTACGACGCCTTCTGGCGCGACCAGGCGATGGACCAGGTGTTGGCGGCCCAGCCGCTCAAGGTTCCGGTGATGCTGGTGGATAGCCTCTGGGACCAGGAGGACATCTACGGTGCCATCGCCGTCTACAAAGCCATCAAGCCGAAGGACACGGGGAACGACAAAGTATTCCTGGTGATGGGCCCCTGGCATCATGGTCAAGAAATCGAGGACGGCGGCACACTCGGCCCTTTGAGGTTCGGCAGCGACACCGGGCTCTACTTCCGCCAGCAGATTCTGCGCCCGTTCCTGGACCGGTACTTGAAAGATGGCGCGCCCAAGGCTGACGTGGCACCGGTCACGGCGTTTGAAACTGGCACGGACAGGTGGCTGCGACTGCCTTCCTGGCCTGTGGGCTGCGCCAGGGGCTGCGCGGTGCAGCCGACTCCGCTCTATCTCAATGCCGGCCTGAAACTGAGCTTCACTTCACCGAAAGCCGGCGACACGGCGTTCACCGAATACGTTTCCGATCCCGCTAAGCCTGTGCCTTTCCGGGCGCGGCCCATCGGCGCCGAGAGGCGAGCGACTTGGTCCGAGTGGCTTGTGGATGATCAGCGTGAGGCCTCCGGCCGTCCGGATGTGCTGGCCTTCACCTCCGATGTCTTGAGTAAGCCAGTGAAGATCAGCGGACAGCCGGTTGCCAACCTGGTGGCCTCGACGAGCGGCACCGACTCTGACTGGGTGGTCAAGGTGATCGATGCTTATCCCGACGAGGTTGCTGATGAGCCGGACCTGGGCGGCTATCAATTGATGATTTCGGCCGACATCTTCCGCGGGCGCTACCGCGAAAGCCTGGAGACCGCGAAGCCGATCGCGTCCGGCGACCCCCTCGTCTACCGCTTCGCTCTGCCGACGGCGAACCACGTCTTCCTGCCGGGCCACCGGATCATGGTGCAGGTGCAATCGAGTTGGTTCCCCCTCTACGACCGCAATCCCCAGACCTTCGTACCGAACATCTTCTGGGCCAAGCCGGAGGATTACCGGAAGGCTGTGCAGCGGATCTATCACTCAGCCGAACAGGCGAGCTTTGTCGAACTGCCGCTCGTGAGCGGCCCTTGATGATCGGACAACCTCTAATCCCCGGTTCCCGTCAGACTCACCGTCTGCGGGCTGCCGCCGCCGTTATCGTAGACTGCAAGGAGCGCTGTCGAGGTGCCTGTGTTCTTGGGCGCGAAGTTAACGGTGACGGTGCAGCTTGATTTGGCGGCCAGACTCGATCCGCAGGTATTGGTCTCCGAATAGGCTGGCTTCGAGGTCCGAACACTTTGAATGCTAACCGCGTGAGTGGCGACGTTGCTTACCGTGACAGCCTGCGGAGCGCTGGTCTGGCCGACTCTGACAGTGCCGAAGTTCGGGGTGGAAGGGACGAGCGAGATGAAAGTGCCCGTGCCCGAGAGCGAAATGACTTGCGGGCTCCCGAAGCGTTATCGATAATCGTCACTTGGCCTGAGTGCGAACCTGAACTCCCCGGTTTGATTTCCACGGAAAACTGCAGTGCGCTAACGGAAACAAGCTGGCGGGGCAGTTGTTGCTCTCGAGAAAATCTGGGTCGTTGACCGTGATACTGGAGATCGCGAGATCGGCGCCGCCAATGTTTGTAAGCGTCGGGTTTTGCGTCGCGCTGACTGTGCCCACTGCCTGGTCGCAAGGCAGCTCGCAGAGAGTGAGACGGATGGTTCCTGGGTCTGAAGCAGCACAGTGGTCGTGCTGTCAACGGAATCTTGAGTGACAAATGTCCAGACGACCATCACCGTTGAGATCGCCTACTAGTCTAGCAGGCCGTTGGGATAACCGCCGGTGGCGAACTGGGTCTGCTTCTGGAAGGTTCCGTCGCCATTGCCAGCAGCACAGAGACGGAATCTGAGGATGAATTGGTCGCAGCGAGGTCAACCTTTCCATCGCCGTTGAAGTCCCCCGCGGCGATTGCAATGGGGGATGACCCACCGGGTACGATTTCGGGGGCTCGAAGGTACCGTCTCCCTTCCCCAAGGAGGTCGGGCGACGGCCTGATTCATCTTAGGCCGCTTTTTCCTTCGACGATTCCTCAATTGTTCTGCCCAACGCCGCTTTGAGCATCCACAGATCCTGATAGCCCATGATGCGACGAAAGTTCTTTTCGGTCATGAGCAG
>DATDGP010000325.1:0-10208 GCA_036522035.1 Terriglobales bacterium | reverse complement strand
GGCGTCGGGCACTGATTTGATTTCGCCAACATCGAGGATTCGCAGGTTGGCGAGCCAACGGTGAAAACGGAACAGCGGATCGTGATCGGTGCTCAGGCGCATTGGCAAGCCTTGGCCAGCAATGGCCCGGTTGAACATTCGGCACAGCGAAGGGCCGTCGAGGTACTCGCCGCCGATGCCGAAGCCAATGATGCGACGGCTAAACACATCCATCACCGCCAGGACCCAATGGGTCCGAAGCAGAATCGACTCGCAGCGAAAGAGGTCCACGCTCCAGAGGCTGTCCTTGATGTGACTGAGGAAGGTCAGCCAGGACGGCCCGCCAGGGTCCGACTTGGGCTGGTAATGAGCGGCCAGGACACGCCGAACGACGTCTTTATCGACCGAGACGCCGAACGCCCAAGCAATCTGCTGAGCGATTCGCGGGCAGCCCCACAAGGGATTGCGTTGCTTGGTGGCGACGATCGCATCAATGAGTTCTTTGGACGGGCCCTTGGGGCCGGGCTTGGGCCTGCCCTTCGGGGAGAAGAGCAGTCGGTACTTGCGCTGGGTCAGGATCTGGTGAAGGTGCAGTAGGGTCGATGGCCTCAGAACGATGGCCGAACGGATCAGCCGGGACGGCCGCATCAACAGCGCGCACCAACCGGCGACGATGCGGTCCGACAGGCGGAGATTGGGAGCGCGCTGGCGCGAGCGATTGAGGATCAGCAGTTGATGTTTGACGAGGATGGACTCGGCAACTACGGAACGGATGCCGCCCGGACTCGCAAGTCGGGCGACGGTCGTGAGGAGATGGATGAAAAGGATCACGAGATCGCGCATTTCCTCATCGTAGCAAGGAAGCTGAAAACCCCCGGATTTCCGGGCAAATTAGCAATTCGCCACGGACAGCTTTGGGGTGGTACCGAGGCTTCGGTCGGGAACTACGAACATTTCACCGGCGAGCTCCCGGCTCACGCGCACGGCATTCAGTTGCCCGGCCACGCGCACCCGCAATGAAGCATTTCGGACGCCAGCCTCAACAACAATCGGGACTCCTGGGCGCAACCCGAGTCGTTCCATCTCGCGCAGCCGGGCGGGCTGACGATCGGAGACGCTGCTGACAATGGCGGGCACGCCGCAAGCCCAATGGGAAAGCAGAGTCTCCTCGCGTTTGGGCACGGCGCCGTTTCTTTCCGGAATCAGATGGCCATGGGGATCCGTCTGCGGATCGCTTAGTTTGGCAGCAATCCTATCCTCGAGTCTTTCCGAAATGAAGTGCTCCAGCCGCTCCGCTTCCTCATGAACTTCGTCCCAGTTGTAGTCCAGGGCGTCGTGCAGAAAGCGCTCCAGCAGCCGATGGTGCCGGAGCACCTCCAAGGCCCGCATCTTTCCGGGGTGTGTCAAACGTACCCCGCGGTGTCGTTCATATCGGACCAGGGCGGGACGGTGCGCAGCCAGCTTTTTGACCATTCCGGTGACCGACGCCGGCCGAACCCCCAAGTGTTGCGCCAGCGCGTTACTGGTTACGCGCTCCTCTTCAGGCCCGCCCAGCTCCAGGATGGCCTTGAGATAATCGTCCACCGACTCGGTATTGATCACAATTCGCATTTTAGGGACTACTGCATCCAGAGTTTAGCTGATCTGAAAAAGATTTGCGAGCGAGGTCCGTAGGCGCGGCCCTTATCAGGAGGGCATGTGACCGCCTTATCTCTTGCCGACAGTCGAAGGTTTGTGTATGCTAATTTAGTCATGCCTAAATCTATTGGATCAGCGTCCCTACTTGTTCCTTTGCTCTTGTGCGCTGCAGCCGCCAGGCCCCAAGGAGAGACGACGAGCGCGATCACCGGCGAAGTCACCGACTCGAGCGGCGCGGCGATCCCAGGAGCGGACGTGAGTGCCGTGAATGCCGCCAATGGCCTGACCCGCAGCGCGCGGACGGATACCTCCGGCCGGTTTCTCTTTCCCCAGTTGAGTCCGGGGACGTATTCAGTTCGGGTCACGGTGGCCGGGTTCGCGCCGCAGGAGACCGATTCGGTATCCGCAAGCCTTGGGCGCACCCAGACGGTGAACTTCGTATTGAGAGTGCACTCCGAGCGGCAGGAAATTACGGTGGCTGAGGGCGCTCCTCTGATCAACACGGAAAACCCGAACACCTCCACGGTGATGAACGCGCCTGCACTCGAGAATCTTCCCAACCCCGGCAGCGATCTCACCTACCCGCTTCAGTTCGCAGCGGGCGCTCTCATCAACACGGCGGGCAGCAGTAACGACTTCGTCGGCTCCAGCAACGGGTACGGCAACGTCGAGTTCAACGGTTTGCCAGCGCTCTCAAACGGCTACATTGTAGATGGTCTCGAGACGAACGATCCGTTGACGAATCTCAACAGCGGCCTCTCCACCAATCTGGTTCTGGGCCTCAACTCTGTCGCCGAGGTCACGGTGAATACCCTGTCTTACGCCGTGGATCAGGGCCGCTACGGCGCCTCACAGGTGAACTATGTCACCAAGTCCGGAACCAACAAGTTCCATGGCAACCTCTACGAGCTGTGGAACGGCTCCCGATTCAACGCCGCCAATTTGTTCACCAACGCCACGGCGGGTAATCACAAACCGCGCTCGACGGTGAATCACTTCGGCGGTGGTTTGGGCGGCCCGCTGGTTCACGACAAGCTGTTCTTCTTTCTCGACTCCGAATGGGTGAGAATCGCACTGCCCATTGTGAGTCCCACCACCGTTCCCACGCCGGCGTTCGAAGATTATGTCCTCGATCAGCTCCCGCTTGGAGGCCGCGACGCCGTAAACGGAGGGCAGTATCCGGCGCAGCCGCAACTGGTGCCGTTCTACCAGAAGCTGTTCTCGCTGTTCCAGACGACGGCGGGAACGCCGCTCGCCGTGCTGGGATGTCCCTTCGAGAGGGACGGCAGCGCGGCCGCGGGCAACCCGCCTAACGGCAACGGATGTGCCAACCGTCAGAGCATCTCGCATTCCAGTGACGACCACGAGCAGGTGCAGACCGTCCGTGTGGACTACAACGCGAGCCAAGAGAACATGACCTGGTATCGCTTTCAGTCTGACACCGGATTGCAGGCGGCCTACACGGACCCTATCAATTCGCTCTTCAACGCCATCTCAACGCAACCGCTCTATTCGCTAGCGTCCGGCTACACTCATGTCTTCTCCGGGCATCTTGTGAACTACTTCAATCCGGCATTTTCCTGGTATGAGAGCCTGTTTGGGCCAACGAACGTGCGGGCCACCCTTTCCGCGTTCCCGATTGTGCTCGAAGGCTTCGGAGCCAGTGCTCCGTTCACCACCCTCGGCGGATTGGACAATACGTGGATTCAGGGGCGGCGCGCCAGCCGGTTCTTCATCAACGATAATCTCGCCTGGAGCACGGGAGCCCACGAGTTCCGGTTTGGCACCAACACACGAGTCTTCCGCCTGAACGATTACGACTTCGGCGAAGGAACGGTCCCAACCGTTACCTACACCGACTTGCCTCAATTCGTCTACGGCGTAGCCTCTACGACCAGTCGCAGCTTCCCGCTGGCGGATTCGCAGCCCTTTCGATTCCTCAATCTGGACCTTTACGCGCAGGACACCTGGAGGATCACCCCAACACTGACGTGGACCCTCGGCGTGCGCGCTACCCATAATTCCAACCCCTTGAATCCGCACGATGCAGTCGCGCGCCTGCCCGGCTCGTTCGGTGCGATTCCGCACGATGTCAATCAGCCGCTCGGTGATCTGATCCAGACCCACGTGGGAGATCTGTTTGAGTCCGTGCCGCTTGCCATCCTTCAGCCGAGAACCGCCATCGCGTGGGAATTCAGGCCGGGCATAGTCCTGCGGAGCGGCTTCGGCCTCTTCAGCGATCTGCTGCCGGGAAGTGTCGCCGACCTGATCGGTGCTAATCCGCCGTACGTGAATACGTTTCGGGGAGGATTGCTCGGCGACGTCGGCGGACTGGCTATCGCACCGGGCGTGCCCGACAGCGCCGTGGATGCCACGGCCGCCGCCAATCAGAACTTTCTCGCCGGATTCGCACACGACGAACTCTCGTGCGCGTCTACACTCGGGGATGCCCATGCCTGCCTTCCGCCGGTCTCGATGACGGCCGTGCCTGACCGAACGCTGCGAGAGCCGTACTTTATGGAATGGAGTTTCGGGCTGGAGCACCAGCTCGGCTCAACTGGAAGTCTGCGCGCGCAATACGTGGGCACGCGCGCGGTCAACCAGCCCTACACGTCCGAAGTCAACGGCTATCAAACCATGTGTCCTGGCTGCTTTGCGCCCTTTCCTTACGGCCAGCCTGTGGACCCACGGTTCGGCGCCGTGACCCAATTGAGCACGGGTGCCAACAGCCACTACAGCGGCCTTCAGCTTACAGCCGAGAAGAGGACTCATGGCCTCCAGGCTCAGCTGAATTACACTTGGAGCCACTGTATCGACACCGTCTCCAACGGCGGCTTCCTCCAGTTCTCGTCTGGCGGCATTCTCTCTCCGCTTCCCGGCGACCTCGCCCGCGATCTTGGTCCCTGCGACTACGACATCCGGCACAACCTTAGCGGCAATTACGTCTATCAGCTCCCGGTGAAGATGAGGACCCGCACCCTGGGATACGTCCTCAATGGCTGGGAGATCTCCGGCACCATCTTTGCGCACAGCGGCGTTCCGTTTTCGGTGCTCAGCGCTCTGTACTCTGCAGGCGGAAACGGCATTGTGAACGGCAGCGGGCCGCAATTCGCCAGCGTTAAACTTGGCGTTCCACTCTACGGGCACGACCCGATTCCGGGCGTCACGCCAGCGGGAACGCTTCAGTGGCTGAACCCAAATGCCTTCATCTCGGCGGTCGACCCGAGTTCCGGAGCCTGTACCGGCGGCGACAGTCCAGAGGATTGCCAGTTCGGAAACCTGGGCAGAAACGCGCTGCGTGGCCCCGACTTTCTCTGGAGTGACTTCTACCTTACCAAGTGGTTCCCACTCGGTGAACGGGTGAAGTTGCGGGTGGACGCCCAGTTCTTCAACCTGTTCAATCACCCTAATTTTGCCCTGCCCTCGAACGTGATTGCGGGCATTCCCGGCAATCCCTCCACGCAAACAGGATTTGGCGCTCTGACATACACCACCTCTCCGCCCACCGGCCTGCTCGGGGTAGGCTTGGGAGGCGACAGCTCTCCGCGCATGATCGCCTTTCAGGCCCGGCTCGAGTTCTGAGCTTTGCGGGATAACCGACTAAGCGCCACATCTGTGACTCAGCGCCTTGTCAGGGCTAAGCGCATTGAGGTAAGGCTGAGAACAGGCCTCCCGCCCGCTGCCCGTCCAAGACGGATCTGGAACGAAAGACGCGCTTCCCTGAGGGTAAGTGTGGCCATCCGTCTGGCATCCAAGTCACCTTGACCGATAGTCGGCATACCACTCCGGTCGAAGTAGACCTCAGTCGCACATCGCGCTCTCACGGTTCAATGCCGATTCGGTCGTTCACGGCTTCCCGAAGTCGCTGCTTGCTCCCAAGATACTTCTCCGTTGTCTGCACGGAGACGTGGCCCAGCAGAAATTGAATCTGCTCCATCTCTCCGCCGGCGGCGTGGCACAAGCGGGCACACGACCGGCGCAGATCGTGGGGAGCAATTCTCGCGAGGCCGAGCTTAGCAGCATACTGCTTGACAACGTGCCAAACGACTCTCTCCGTCATGCCCTCACCCCAGGTCTTTCCCGCCCTGCAAACGCACCGAAACACCCTCCCGTTGGCGATTCCCGCCGCCAGGAGCCAGTCGTCAATCATTTGCTTCACCCAATCAGGAACTGGAACGGTCCTGATGTGTCCACCCTTTCCAACCAGGTCTACGATAGCCCAGTGCTCTTCGCGTCGCTGAAGGAGGTCAACGGTCAGTTCGGCCAGTTCACGACGCCGAAGGCCGCAACCCAGTAGGACCGCCAGGAGGGCTCGATCGCGCTTCCCTTTCAGCGTGTCGGTTCCAGGAGCCTGCCAGAGACGACGAGCTTCCTCCGCCGTCAGCCAGTTTCCCAGTCGGACCCCCAGTTTCTGTGCCCCTTTGACACGACGTATACCCGCGGCCAGCTCTGGGCTAAGCAGCCCCGAGTCTGCGGCTTCATAAGCCAGCCGACGGACCGCTGCCAGTCGCACGTTAATGGTCCCAGGCGCCAAATGGCGATCCTCCAAGTGAATTCGGTAGCGCGTCACGACGGTTCTGTTGAAGGATAATCGGGGCTCGGAACAGTACCAGACGATGAACTCATCGATGGAATGTCGGTAACCGCGTTGCGACTCCGGCGAATGCAGGCTGTTGAGCACTGCTGACCTTGATTGATCAAGATCGGGCAGTCCGAGCTTCATCTTCGGACGGCCCGGCTTCCCGGTGGGTAACCTTCTGTTTCTTCTCATGGCCAGCCGCCTCCTGACGGCTGGCCACGAGCTTACGGTCGAAATCGGGTCTCTAAGGAACGGGTCAGCCGTTTACCGGCAACCTGAAACGGCGGCTGTCAACGAGCAAGGACGCGCCGCTTTCTCTGGGTAGCGTCTGACAAGTAATACTGGCTCTCCTTGCGTGTCTAGGAAGGAGGTGCTATGCTTTCCTAGAGGCACGAGGAGAGAGATTCATGGGCAGGCAGATCGATCTGCTACAGGGCACTCTAGACATGCTGATTCTCAAGGCGGTATCGCTCGGTTCTTTGCACGGCTACGGGGTACTGCTCCGCATTCAACAGATCTCCGGGAGACGGCTCGAAATCCAGCAAGGGTCTCTGTATCCGGCGCTTTATCGATTGGAGCACCGCGGCTGGATCGCAAGTGAGTGGGGAGAATCGGAAAACAAGCGCCGGGCGAGGTTCTACAGTCTCACTCCGGCTGGCCGGCGTCAGCTCAAGTGCGAAACCAAAAGCTGGAACCGCATGACCTCGTTAATTGCGAGCATTTTAGGAGCGACTTCGGAGCAGATATGACATTTTACGCGCAGTTTCGCTCATGGTTGAAGTGGCTTGTGAAGCGTCAAGAACTCGAAGCCGGCATGAAGTCGGAGCTGGCATTCCATATCGAGAGCTATGCGCGGGACCTCGTCCGGAGCGGGATTCCGCACAGCGAAGCCATACGGCGAGCACGGATTGAGTTCGGCGCAATCGAGTCCCATACGGATGAGATGCGCGCCTCGGTGGGCCTGCGCGTGTGGGATGAAGCATGGGCAGACCTTCGTTATGCCGCGCGGAGGCTGCAGAAGTCGCCGGCGTTCACACTTTCGGCCGTGATGATCCTGGCGGTTGGGGTCGGCGTGAATGTTGCTGCCTTCAATCAGTTCAATATGATGGTATGGAAATCTCTGCCTGTGCGCGATCCGAATTCGCTCGTGGAATTACGGCGGCGCTCCCCTACTGGCGGTACGAACGCCATGCCTTATCCCTCACTGATCTTCTATGGCGAGCACACGAAGACCCTCTCGGCGGTCATGGCGACGATGAGCGCGCGCGTAGACTTTGAAAGCGATCCGCAACCGGTGAGCGCCAGTTTTGCGACCGCAAACTATTTCGCGGAGCTGGGAACGGCGGCAGCGTGTGGCCGCCTGATGTCTCCCGGCCGCGACGACGCAAGCAGTGCCGCTCCGGTGGCGGTGCTCAGTTTCGAATTCTGGCAACGCCGGTTCGCGGCCGACCAATCGATCGTCGGCAAGATCATCCATTTGAACAAGAAGCCTGCAATGGTGATCGGCGTAACCTCGTATGCTTCTGCCAGTCTCGGCAATGAGACTCCGGCCGTGTGGCTCCCGATCACCGAGGAACCCTATTTCGTGGAAGGCAGCAAGGCGCTGGCCGACATGAGCCCCGGCGGGTCCGTCATGATGTGGGGCCGGCTCGCCCCCGGCGTCACGGCCAACGTGGCCGAGCAGGATCTGGACAGGCTCACGGGTGAGCTTCGCAAGCAGTATCTGCGTGATATCTGGGACAACGAGTTTATCAAAGCCGAGCCAGCCGGGCGCCTCCACGGAACAGACCGGGAGGTCTTCGGGGCTCTGGCAATGGCCGGAATGCTCACGCTCGCGATCCTTGCCGTAGCGTGCGCGAATCTAGGCGGGCTACTCCTGGCACGAGGCGTGACACGCGAGCATGAAATCCGTGTCCGGCTTGCCATCGGGGCGAGCCACGGGCGCATCGCCCGTCAACTCTTTACGGAGAGCCTGCTGCTGGCGAGCCTGGGGGCCAGCGCGGGGCTGGGTCTGGGCTATCTCGCCTTCCGGGTGATGCTGTCCGCATCGGATGCGCCGAAATGGGCCAGTGCGACACCGGATTGGCGGGTCTACCTGTTCGTCCTCGTCCTGTCTGTCGTAAGCGCAGTCTTGTTCGGACTTGCGCCAGCCCTGAAAATCGCTCGACAGGAGCAGAGGAGGACCACCGCGCGGCAGGTGTTGGTCGGCGCGCAGGTGGCGACAAGCTGCGCGCTCTTGATTGTAGCCGGACTGCTCGTGCGGGCTGTGCATCATGAGCTTTACAGCTATCCTGGTTTCGGATACGAGCAGGTGCTTGCCGTTGATCTGAACCTTGACGCCCACGGGTACACCCCGGCCGCCGCGCGAGCCTACCTAGAGCAGCTTGACGGTCGCTTGCGCGCCACCCCAGGCGTGACGTCGGTCGCGCTCTCCTCAATGCCTCCGCTTGGCCACGACAGAATTTCGACCATTACTGCAGACCTTGAAAAGCGTCCGGCGGAGATTCATCCCTATAGCGTGGATCCGGACTTCCTGAGCACGATGGGTATCCCGCTGCTTCGGGGACGGAATCTGTTGCCGGGCGAGATCCACGCCGTCGTCGTAAGCGAATCGTTGGCGCGGCGAGAGTGGCCGGGAGAGGATCCGCTCGGTAAGCTCTGGAACGAGGATGTGGTGGTCGGCGTGGCGGGAAACGCACCGATGAACGCTCTGAACTATACCAACGCAATGGAGGTGTACCACGCGGCTCGACTCGCCGACATGGCAGGAATGGTGGTGCTGGTGAAGACAGTGGGCTCGCCGGAAGGATTGATGACAAGAGTGAAATCAATCGCCGCGAACCTCGACCCGAAAGTTTTTCCGGAGGTGCATTGGCTGAAGTCTGACTTTCATCGAAACATGCAACCGGTCGAGATGGCTGCGACCATCGTGAGCCTGCTGGGCACGCTGGCGGTGCTGCTGGCGGCGTTGGGTCTGGGCGGGCTCGTAGCCTATGCAGTCTCAGAACGGAAAAAGGAGATCGCCATCCGGATTGCGCTCGGCGCGGAACCAGTGCAGGTGTTGTCGGTAATTCTACGGCAGTTCATGTGGCCTGTCACGATCGGGCTGCTGGCCGGGTTCGCAGGTGCCGCCGCAGTGTCGCGCTCTCTTCGCGCCATACTCTTCGGTATGAGCAACCTCGACGCACTCAGTTATTTAGTCGCACTGGGGATCGTGGCGACTACTATCGCAATTGCAGCGCTGCTTCCGGCGGCGCGATCATCAAGACTCGAGCCGATTCGTCAACTTCGCTATGAATAGACCTTCGGCGCATTTCGCCGGGTGCGACTGCAAGGTCTGACAGCCAAATTGACGGTTAGTCGGCATGTCGCTCTTGTGACTCGGCGTTGGGCGACGAGCCAAGAGCACGGGTAGGCCGTTTAACCGGCCAATCTCTGCCCATTCTCAGGGCGTGCGGAGTTTGCGCGCTTCGGTAGCGATTTTGGTGAGGCGGTTGGCCAGCCGATCCAGACAACTACGGGTAGGGCCGGCGGGTAGCGAACGCCGGAACATCTCCAGCACGCGTTGAGTGGCGAGCAAAGAATCCATAACCCCATCGAGGCCAATCCGGGTGAGGACGAAAGAGGTTTTCGGGTAAGGAACGAGATGTCGAGGTTTTGAACGCGCCAGTTGGAACTCGCGCTGAAGGTCATTCAACACCAACTCCACATAGAGCATGGTCATCTCGGGGGAAGTGTGGCCGAGTAACTTCATCAGAGCGGGAAAACTAACCCCAGATCGAAGCATCTCGGTGGCGTAGGTATGTCTGCTACTCCGGCGCCGGAGTAGTCGCCACACCTTCGCGGTTAACCGACTCACTCAATGGCACCGGGAGGGCAGAGACGTTCAGGCCTTGCTGACTCACCTCGCGGTTTATCTTGGCCATGTCGGGCCCGAAAAGACCTACTGGTATGTCACTGCTACTCCTGAGTTGTTGGACACCGCGGCGGCGCTCTTCACCCCTCCGTGCCT
>DATDGP010000324.1:0-18825 GCA_036522035.1 Terriglobales bacterium | reverse complement strand
ACTTAAGATGAGTTGGCGGCGACAGCTGTCCAAATTCGGTGTTCTGCTTCGCAGGTCGAAGCCGGCGGACGATCTCGAAGAAGAGATTCGCTTGCATCTCGAAATGGAGGAGCGGGAGAACCTGGAATCCGGTATGCCGCCCGACGAAGCTCACTACGCGGCGTTGCGCCGGTTCGGCAACGTGATCTTGGCACGAGAGAGGAGCAAGGAGATGTGGGGACGGAATTGGGCAGAGACGTTCTGGCAAGACCTCCGCTACGGCTGGCGCATGCTGTTGAAGAATCCCGGCTTTACCACAGTGGCGGTGTTGACGCTGGCGCTCGGCATCGGCGCGAACACCGCCATCTTTAGCCTGGTCGACGCCGTACTACTGAAGACGTTGCCCGTCCAAAAACCGGAGCAGCTTTACCGATTGACGAGTATCAGCAACGAGGGAAGAACGAATGATGCCTTCTCCTATCCCACCTTCAAGCTTCTGGAGGCAACCAATCAAACCCTCTCCGGCGTCATCGCATTCCGCCCCATGGGAAACGTGGATTTCGTGGTGAACGGAACCGCCGAGCTCGCCCGAGGACAAGCTGTCTCCGGCGGCTATTTCACAACGCTGGGCGTGAACCCCATACTCGGCCGCACTATTAAGGCGGGAGATGATGCTCGGGGCGCAAGTCCGGTGGCCGTGATCAGCTACGCTTATTGGACAGCACGGTTCAACCGCAGTCCGTCGGCGGCCGGCGCCGCGATTACGCTGAACGGAGCCGCCTTCACCGTCATCGGCGTCACGCCGCCGGAATTTTTCGGCCTGGAGCCCGGCGAGTCGGTAGATGTCTCCGTACCGCTGGCCTCCCTGCCGGTGGCTCAACCCCAGTTTGCGGCGGCAGGCACACCGTATGACGTGCTGGCCGCTCCTTTCCGGAACTGGCTTCACCTGATGGCTCGCCTCAAGGATGGCGAGACCGAGGCCCGGGCGCTGGCCAATCTGGGGCCGGTTTACGAACAGGCGATGCGCCAAGCAGCAGAGGGAATGGGGGGCTGCCCCTCGACTCTCCCGGAGCGAGAAAGGGATTCCCCGAAACCCGGATCGAATTGGAATCCGGCGGCCGGGGCCTGACGGCTCTTCGGGAACAGTTCGCAAAGCCGCTGATGTTCCTCATGGCAGTGGTGGGGGTGCTGCTGCTGATCGCCTGCACGAATGTGGCGAACCTGCTGCTCACGCGCGCCAAGCGGCGCCGGCGCGAGATTGCATTGCGGCTCTCACTCGGCGCCGGGCGTGTGCGGGTGGTTCGCCAACTGCTGACGGAATGCGTGCTGCTGGCAGCGGCGGGAGGCGCTTTCGGTGCACTTGTGGCTTTTGGGGGAAGCAACGCGATTGTGAGCTTGATGCCACATTCAGCCTCTGCTATTCAATTGATGGTCCGCCCGGATGCGCGCGTTCTTGTTTTTACGGGACTGGTTTCGCTGATCGCCGTGGCTATTTTTGGTCTCGCTCCGGCGTGGCGCGCTTCGCGGCTCGATCTCTCTCAAGCAGTGAAAGAAGCCGCGCAGAGCGGGGCCGCCGCGCCTGGGCGCTCCCGAATGGCAGAAAGCTTGGTCATCCCTCAAATTGCCTTGTCGTTGGTGCTGATCGTGGCCGCGGGTCTGCTGGTGCGCACTCTGCAGAAGCTCAAGAATTCCAATCCAGGCTTTAATGAGCAGAACGTGCTGCTGTTCTCCCTCAGCCCCGGAATGATCGGCTACGGAGAGACCCAGGTTGCTGAACTCTACGATCGTCTCACGGAACAGGTGAGGGCGATTCCAGGCGTGACCGCGGTTAGCTTCTCGACTTTCAGCCCGCTTGCCGGGTGGTCCGGCTTCACCGACGCACGGGTGGAGGGGTACACGCCCAAGCCGGGAGAGAATCCGGCCGTTACCGTGAATTTTGTGGGGCCAAACTATTTCAAGAGTCTCGGCACGGGGGTTCTGCTGGGCCGTGATTTTACAGAGGCGGACACGGCCGGTACTCCAAAGGTCGCCGTAATCAACCAGGTGATGGCGCAATACTTCTTTGACGACACCAATCCAATTGGCCGGCGGTTCAGCATCCCGGGATGGAAGGCAGATGCCAACGCGCTCGAAATCGTCGGCGTGGTTGAAAACGCCAAACTCAAGAGCTTGCGCGATCCATCACCCCCGGCGGCGTACCTGCCCTTTCTCCAGTCGCCGGACTCATTTCTTGCGGTGACGTTTGAAGTTCGCTCCGCCACAAACCCAACCGTGCTGGTTGCTTCCGTGCGTCAACTGATTCAGCAGGCCGACAATCGGCTGCCGCTGTTCGGAGTGAAGACTTTGAGCGAGCAGATCGATGAATCGCTGGTGCAGGAACGCCTGGTTGCCTCGCTGTCAAGCCTGTTCGGATTGGTCGCGCTCTTTCTCGCGTGCGTTGGCCTCTATGGAGTGATGGCTAGCCTCGTGGCTCGAAGGACGCATGAAATCGGCATTCGCATGGCGCTGGGGGCTGAGTGGCTGCAGGTGCTGGAAATCGTGATGGGTCGAGGCATGGCGCTGGCGCTGATCGGAGTTGTTTTAGGAATTGTCGCCGCGATGGGCGCTACGCGATTGATGGCCACGCTGCTTTTCGACGTGAAACCCACAGACCTACTCACGTTCCTTGCCGCGTCGCTTTCTTTGATCGCGGTTGCCGCATTCGCTTGCTACATCCCTGCGCGGCGCGCGACGAAGGTCGATCCCATGGTGGCGCTACGATACCAATGACGACTTCGAAGCTCGGGCGTCCAAGGGCAGCCATAGGACTTCATGTAGAAACTTCTGTAGAGTTCTTACCGCCTCCCCGCCGATGAGGCTCTCAACCCGTGGTTCCCCTTGGACCGATGAAATTGGCTTCCTTTTATCCCGGTGCTGACAGCGGCATAAACTAGGCCGCGGCGTGAGCCGTAGGTGTGCGAAGTCCCTATGGGGCTAGGCGACGGCTTTACTAAATCCAAAAAATCCGCACTTCGTATACCAACTTCTGAGACAGGACACTAACGGGCAACCGCTTTTGCGAAGCGCTCTTCGATGACCACCGGTATTCCGCCCTCTGGCTGAAGGGTGATGGTGGGCCGGAGCTTCAATTTGAACCCGGGCGCCAGCGAAAACCGGAACTGTTGCGCCATGGTGGCCAGCATCAGGCTGGTTTGCATCCTGGCGAACGAGGAGCCGATGCAGGTTCGCTGCCCGCCGCCAAAAGGGAAGTAGGCGAACTTCGGAAGGTCACGTTCGAACTCTTCCGTCCAACGTTCGGGGCGAAACTCATGCGGTTGCTCGAAAAAACGCGGGTCCCGATGGACGATCCACGGCGAGAGCACAAAGTTGGTCCGGGCGGGCAAGCGGTAGCCGCCGATGTCAAGTGCTGCAACCGCCTCGCGCACAAACGCCCAGATCGGCGGGTAAAGGCGCATGGCCTCCTTGATGACCTTTTCCGTGTAAGCGAGGCGCGGGAGGTCTTCGACTTCCGGCGGACGATCACCCAACACCTGGTCAAGCTCAGCTAAGAGCCGCGCTTCGATGTCGGGATGCTGCGCCAGCAAGTACCAGGCGTAACAGAGCGTGAGGGTCGTGGTGTCGTTGCCGGCGCCGATCAGGGTCATCAGTTCATCGCGCACCTGACGATCGCTCATGGCCTCGCCGTCCTCGTCGCGGGCCTGAAGCAGCATCGAGAGCAAGTCATCGCCTGCCCGGCCGGATTCGCGACGGTTGCGAATGATCCGATAGATGGGCTTCTCGAAGCGCCCTATCGTCCACAGGTAGCTCAGGTTCGCCGGTGTGGGCAGATATCGCGTCGCATACACGAAGGCGGGGCCGGGCGCGGAACGGGCATGGAGGGCGCGGGCCACCGCCTCGAGCCGTCCAATGTGACGGGTGAGGTCAAGGTTAAACAGCACGCGCGCGACGATCTCGATCGTGAGATGGTCGATCTCGGAGTGCAGATCCAGAACCTCCCCGGCCCGCCAGCGCCCAAGCATTTTCTGAGTGCACTCCACCATCACCCGCCCGTACCGGCCAATCTGTCTGCGGTGAAACGCCGGTTGCATCAGCCGCCGCTGGCGCCGCCATAGTTCGCCCTCGCTGGTGAGCAAACCCATGCCAAAGAAACGCGGACTGACGCGCATTCCCACACCCTTGATGAAGTTCTGGTTGCGGGTTACGAGCACGTCCTCGATGAGCCTCGGGTGGGTCAGGTAGCAAACGCGAAGGCTGACGGCTCGATAGCTGAAGATGTCGCCGAATTCGCGGGACCATCCCTCGAGAGTAGCGAGGCCGTCCCCGCCCAGCATGGGTAGATTGCCGACGAGGAAGTGACCTTTGGGCCCCGGCGGCAACCCGGCCCTCGCATTCACTATGCTGCGCATTTCCGTCTCAGCCGTCGTCAACATGACTATAAGCGATTTTCTACAGGTGCTCGAAGTATAGCCTGCCCTGATGGCTGCCGGACGTCAGCTTGCGCAGAGTCAGTGCGCGAGCTGATTGCGGCGCAGCGCGGCAGAGGCGGCTTGAGCGCTGCAAAAGCCTGCCGCCCGATCCAGGGAAAGAGGCAACGCAAGATGAAGATCGAGGCCATCTCGCGCGCCAAGGCAGGCAGTTGTTCAAGAACGTGCCGGTATCGCTCCATCCGCAGGAGGGCCAGGCGCATCCGGATACGCTTCCAGAATGTCCGAGCGAGATGCCCTGGGATTTCCTCCGCGGGGCAATCAAAGCGCAGATTGATCATCCAGTCGAGTTCGGGAACGCGGGCAAAGTCCGCCGGAGCAGGCTCCGGCCCAAGGGCTTTCGCGACGTGCGCAAAAAGTTTCCAAGCCGACTCGACCGCAGGATCATGCTCTTGAAAGAACCGGATGAAGAGGCGTGCGGCCAGTGGCACGCTAAAAAAGCCATTCCACCACATCGGCAAGAAGGCGTTAAACCACCCACAGACATTCCAGTAACGGCGCATACAGGCTTGGAAAGGGTCCTGCATGACCTCGTAATATTGGCTGATGTCCGCCTGTTCTCGCGCCATAAAACGTCTCCAGGCGGTATCCATCGCCTCGACGTCACCCGGGCTCAGCACGCCGTCACGCTGCCGCTGGAGGATTGCTCCGATCTGTTGCACTTGGACCGTCGTCAGGCTGAGGCCGTTGCTATAGAGGGGGTCAACCGCCCGCGCCGCATCCCCCACCAGGAACCATCCATCTGCGGAATAGACTTTGTCGGACCAATAGAGGTACTCGTGATACGCGTTGGTATCGAGCACTCTACCGGAGCGGACCATCGTCCCAAGTGCCGGGTGTTGTTGGTCGACCACCGTAAGAAAGTCCTCGATGCCGCGCACCGGGTGGGGAAAGATATCAGGCCGAAACGTGATGCCAATACTGATCAGGCGCCGCCCGCCGTGCCTGGCTAGAGGGATGCCCCAAATCCAATAGCCCTGGCCAAGAAAGTGGTGTGTCGTTTCCCACAGATCATAGGCCGGGGAGCGCCGCATAGCCATCTCGATGTGTGGCGAGAATGGTTCAAAGTCGGCAAGCCGAAACCAGAAGCAGCTCCGTTGCCTGGCCTGAGGCCGGATATAGGTCGTAACCTTCTTGCCGATCCGCCGCGCGCGCCCAGTCGCGTCGATCAGCCAGCGGCAGGAGAATGTCACGTCACTCTCACCTACGCGAGCATGGACGCGGTGGCCGGTGGCCGTAGTTCCAATCTCGCAGTCGTTCATGCGACCCGTCACCAGGCGTACCCCGAGTTCCGCGGCGCGGCCGCGCAGTGCGCGATCCACATCGGGACGGTTGAGCTGCCAGGCGGTATAATGCAACCGGTGGGGAGCGTGCACTGAGTAGCGCCGGTCAAGCGGATCCTCAGGCTTGATCTTGTGATAGAAGGTCAAGCCGTTCTTGGTCATCTGGGTGCTGTTAAGGTAGTCCCCGAGACCGATCTCTTGCATAAACAGCGCGGCCGGCTCCACTAGCGACTCGCCCACCATTGGCCGCCGCTCGTCTTCCTGCCGTGGGCCAAGCACGATCACTTCCAGAATTGGCAACTGCTGCTTGAGGTAGGCTGCGGTCATCAACCCTGCAACGCTCGAGCCGACGATCACAACATCGACGTTTTCCATTATTTTGTCTCCAGCCCAAGTAACAACTCGCGCTTTCTGGTTTCAAGACCCGCGAAATCACGCAAGGAAGTCGCCTAACAGCTCATTGAAGGTTTCAGCCGCCTCCAGAGGCACAAAGTGCCCGGCATCGACAAACTCTAATCTGACAGAGTGCGCGTTCGGAAAGAACTCATCGGCCTGTAGTGGTCGATCGCAGCCTGGAATGAGCCCTGCCCATGGAACGTAGCCGTCCCCGATGCCTCGCCCATCGGCAAAGAAAGGCCTTGACAGGACGATCTGCTGAGAGGGTGGCGTACGTACCCAAAAGGGAGGGCGTACAGCCTTGAAGGCCATCCCAGTTGACCCGTCGAACCGACTGGCCGGCATGGCAACGTCATGTGTGCCCTGTACGAGGAGTACGGGGAAATCATACTTGCTGTAGGAATGCAGGTTATCACGCAGGTAGCTCATGTAATCCTGGTTGTGTTGATACAAGCCGGCCCAGGCACAGACAAATGCTCCCGGTTTGCCGGCGCGAGGTCCCCACTGAAACGGATGTGACGCTTCCTGCGCCGCCTCGTGCAATGCCGTGTCTGGCATGGGATGTTTCACGCGCCTCATCGAGCAGTCAAGCACACGCCATCCCGTACGCCCATAGAGGATCCGCAGCAGAGCGCCGGGCGCTGCCTCCAGTATTGCGGTAAGGAGCCTGGCGCCTCTCCGGCTCCGCAAGATGCGCCCCTGCGGTATGGATGACCTGAAGTGTCCAACCAGGGGCTGCTGACAACGCACATAGCGCAGAATTCGTTCGGGGTATCGCCCGGCCACAATATCGCCAATGATGGTTCCCAGATCGAGCGTGACGAGGTTAAAGCGTTGTACGCCCAGTTTGTCAAGGGCCGTGACCAATTCCTCGGCTTGCATTTCCAGCGCATAGTCCCCTCCAGGATCGTTCACCTCAGGGAACAGCCGCCGTGGGTAGTTCATTGACGATTGACCACAGCCCTTTAAGTCAAATGCCAAAAGGTGATAACGCCCGGCGAAGCGAGCAAGCTGGTGGCGCCACAGCCGCCACGTATCCATAAAGCCATGCAAGAAAACAATGTATTCGCGCTTTTTGGCAGGCGACTCGACATAGTGGAAAGTCACGTCAGTCGGCCTGCCGCTTAAGGTCTTTGCGACCTTAATGTATCTATGGACCAGGGAGCCATCCGGCTCGCCGTCAACCTTCGTCACCACCTTCGGCGGTTCTCTGTGCACCAAATTGCGGAACCACTGATCGACGAAGTACAGCAGTGCTATTGCAAACAACCCTCGAGTGCCCATAGGCGTCATCAAACCTCTTATCGCAATTGCGCCCTACCGGGCGTCGAATAGGGAAGGGAAAGCGTGGACGCCCGCGGAGCCCCTACTGCCAACGACGTGCGCCTTTGGGCAGCGGGATGACGCGCTTGGCCATCGGGCCCTTCTTGTCGCCCCGGAGCTGAACGATCTTCCAGCGGTCGAGGTTAAGCTTCTGGATCTGCAGATACACAATGGACAAGCCTCCTTCGCCGAGCACCCAGGGGTTGTGGATCGCAACGTCGGGGACGATGTACCGGGCCGACATGGCGAGGCGCGGGTCGTCTTTGGTGATGTTCGGGAGTGCGCCGTGCATCGTGCGCTCGGAGAAGATGACGAATTGTCCGGCCTTCATTTCGAAGTTCACGGCACGCTTCTCGAGCTCGCCGAGCGCGGGACGCATGACCTTGGTGCCGAACCGATCATGCTTGTTGCCGGCATGCTTGGCGGGATCGTACTCCTCAACCTCCATGGGCAGGAGCTCCCGATGGGTGCCGGGAATGAAGCGCATGCAGCCGTTTTTGACGGTGGAGTCGGTGATGGCCACCCACGCCGTGAGTTGGAAAAGCTTGCGAAGGTTTTTCGGGGTCAGGGTGGCTGTGCGGAACGTTTCGTTGAGGTAGGAGGTGGCTTGGTGCCATCCCGTGCCGCCCATGCCAGGATATTTTGGGAAAAACTGGCTGCGCCAAAGCAGCAGATCGGGACCGAGGAGCTGCGCCATACGTTCCACGATTGCCGGGTGCGCGTAGAGCGACATCAACTCGTCGTCTTCGAGGTGCTTGTCGCGGGCGTTGAGGCCCTTCCTGGCGTAGGCCTCGTTGCTCATCTCGCTTCCATCGGGACCCTTCGCCGTGGACCCGACGTAACTGTACGAGTTCCGCGGGTAGGTGCGGGAGTCGGTCTCCCAGAGCTGCCACATGCGAGGCGCCCTAGCGAGCATTTCTTCCCGTTCCAGGAGGTTGAAAGGCCCAGCGAAGCCGCGGTCCCAGAAGCCGCGGATCTCGGCCTCTGACATGGCCCAGCGCGGATCGGTTTTGACGGCGGGCTCATAGGAGGCCGGCGAATCGAGCTTGGTGTGAACGTCGATGTAGACGTTGCGGCGATGGCTCCCGAGGAAGGTGGACATCATCTTCCAGTTCCAGGAAAGGGGGAGGCTGTAACGGACCTTGTCGGGCAGGAGCGGGTGCAAGGGCTTGAGCTGCGAGAGCATGTAGCCCGCGACGAGGGGTCCGGTCTTGACGAAGCGCTTTGGTTTCTGGACTGCAGAGGTAGTGTTCATGGCGTCTCCTTTGGTAGAAAATTTACTAAGGTTGCTCGGGAGTATATTCCCGTGAACCTTGTGAACCTGATAAGAAAGACCCTGAGTCATCATGGGTCAACGTGTCCATCGACTGAACGTCTGATCTCCTTTTCGGGACCTTGCTCATGCGAGGGCCCTACTCCCGGCCGGCCGCTCCTGGAGGCTAAGGCATTGGCACAGGGCGCTCATGACGCCGCGAGAGATGGCTCCGCACTGGCCAAACTTCGTCCCGGTGGTCAAGACCGCATGCAGCCTGGGCAGATTGTAAAACGGAACGCTCGGGTACCAGTGATGCTCGTGATGGTAACCAATGTTTCGTGGAATGATCAGGATTCGCTCCCAAAGGGAGGGAACCGTCGTCCGCGTCAGATGATAGGGAGGTTCGCTGCTCGGAATGGCCGAGTGCTCACAGATGATGCGGATATACTGAATCACGATGTGCCAGGTACAGTAGGGGATGATCCAGTAGAGCAGGACGTCGATGGCGAGATGAAGCTGCCCGACGAGCAGAGCGATACACCCGTAGTATCCAGAACGAACGGCCACATAGAGCCAGGAGTTTTTCCGGTACTCCGGCCGCACGAACATGGCTCCAATCCCGCTGAGGACCCACACGATGCCCTCGACAAAAGCGAGCTTCCTGAACAGGAGAAGGAGGAGGCCCGAGACACTCTTGGGAAATTGCCAATCTTCCTCCAGGGTGCCTTCGTAAGTGTGGGTGCGCCATAACTCGCGGTTCTTGTCCTTTTCCGTCCCCAAGTACCGGTGATGGTCCCGATGGAAGTAGCGAAAGACGCCGACCGATAAGAACATCGGCCAGTAAAGCACCAGGTCCGCCAACCAATCGTTTTGCCACTTCCTTTTGAATAAAGTAAAGTGCGAAGCTTCATGTCCGAGGATCAACAAGGCATGTTGCCGAGCCCCGATGAAGACCACAGCTAACAAGTACAGAGGGAGGCTCCAGAAGCGTGCACAGAGAGCGATGGCGACAGCAATACCCAGCCACTCGGCTACGATGGCGCGTCCCGCCCGGAACTGATCGAGTCGCGAAAGCTCGCGAATCACCTGGATGGGGGGCCGGTCTGGAAGTTCCTCGACATAAGCGTGCGGATGATCGATATCCTCTCTCAGTTCTTCTTCAATCTCTGCCGTCGTGAGCATGGGGCATCGTTTTTCTGCGCTGAGAGAAGCAACCTTCCGGTGTGCGCCACTTTCGGGTAGGTCCAGGCGGAATCGTTCTTTCGTCTGAATCATGGCGTTCATCCTAGAGACCGGCACGGCCGGCATCAACTGGGCCTGCGAAACTCGACCGTGTGGATTCCCGCTTACGCGGGAATGACTATGCAGCGAGCGGCGCCCCGCTGCTCACGTCCCGCGAGCTCTAGGCTGCGGGCACAGCCTCCGGAGCAGGCGCCGCCTGGTGCGCGATCGCGACCAAGTCCGAGATGTCCTCACCGTTGACCACGCGGGTCAAGCTGTCCACAACCTGCCGCACGCTTTCCATGTGTCTGGCCACCGCGTCCGGGATGACGATGTTCATCTCTGCCTCCAGCGCAAAGAGGATGTTGACGCCGTCCAACGAGTCAATGCCCAGCTCCGCAAAGGTTGAATCGATCGTCACGGAGCCCGGCTCCAAGTGGTTCTCCTGGGCAATAATTCTGATCACGGTCTCTTCGATGTTCATCTGCTTTCTCCTTTTTTGAGGAATCGGTCTTTACCTTAAGCGATTGACGCCGGCAAACCGCCAATTCGTCCCCGACGAGCTTTGGCGACAGCGAGAGCAGGCCGAACGCCAACAAACTTCGTCAAAGCGATTGCCGGGCTCACCTTTTGGCGAAGCCGGGCGAACAGCGGCATCGAAGCCGGAACGGTGTCAGGTTCCCGCTTGAACCCGTGCGCGGCCAAGGCCTGGAACCCGGGAGCGCACGCATCTGTGAGCGCCGACTGTTGTGAAGCGGGCAGCTTGCACCACGATGATCTCACCGGCCCGACGGCGGTAGCCGCTCTTTGGACCCAATCCTCGTCCACGAATGAAGGATCAATGAACTCTACCAGCCGGCGCAGCCAGGGCTCCGGCTGGGCGAGGATGTCTTCAAAATGGATCGTCAATACGCGATCCGCGGACAACCCCGCCAGGGTTTTCAGGCCGCGCATCATCTCGCCCGACCAGTAGTGGCCGAACAAGGTCGCTGGCGCGTCCAGCTTGGCGAAAGCCTCGGCGTTGAAGTGCTCCGGCAGCAAGTGATAGAACTGGTCCGGCAGCTCCTCCACTCCCTCCCGCCGATCGCTGTCGTAGGGGTCGTAACCCAGGATCTGGCTCATGATGGTGCAGGCCATCACCATGCGGAAGCCCATGTGCTTGCTCATCGAAATGGCGCAGTCGCGCCCGTCGCGCACGATGTGAACGAACTTTGCTTCAGGCAAACTTTTCGCCAGCCGGGGCACGGCCCGCAGCGATCCGCCCGAGCGCTCCACCCACACCTTCTTTCCAAACCGCACCTTCAGCCACTCGAACACCCGCTGGTATTGGCGGATAGCGAGGTCCGGCTTGAACGTCATCACGTAGTCCTGCAGTTCTTCGAACAGCGCGTCGTGATCGGGCGTGAGATGGGGCAGTGTGACGTACAGAATGGCCGGCACACCGCTTTGGCGGCTGAAGCGCGAGGAAGGCGCGAGCGGGTACAACATCTCATCCATCTCGACCGCGTGGCGCAGCATCGCGGTCTGCCGCGGATGAAAGCCGGCGAGCACCTCCCACACCTGGTGGGCGTCCATCGAGCGCCCTTCGGGAAAGGCTTGAGGTATTCGGCCGGCGAAATCGGTCACCGAAACCAAAAACTCGGAGACGCTCAGAATGTCCGCATGGTCGCGAATCATGTTCGAGAGCATGGTGGAACCGCAACGGCCGGTGCCGACGATGAAGACTGGTTCAATTTCGCGTGTCACGGGATTATTCCTCCTATTCAAACCGTCTCCACTCGCCCACTTTAGGGAAGAGGGGCCGGGATCAGTGGGTCACGCCACCCCGTTTCGCAGAGTTAATTAGGCTGCCTCCGCTACGGCTCCCGGAAGCAAGTTGGTGGTCCCGCGCAGAACATCTGCGTACCAGCGGACGTATTCGGTCACCGTTGACGAGTCCATCCGGTAGCCCGGCTCCGAGATCTTGACACCCAATGCCCAATCGCTGTTCTCCCGGTCAAACAGGCGCGTACCGCGAAAGTACGCCTTGTAAAAGCCGAGGCCTTCTTCCACCTTCTGCTCGATCCAGTTCATTCCGTTCACGTCGGATACAAAGACAGGCGGCTGCAGCTCGAGTTCGCGGAAGATCACACGCGACACTTCCGCCGCCGGCGGCGGGGTGGGATTGGTGATGTGGAAGACAGGGGCGCGCGATCGCGATCGGCTGATGCGCACCATCTGGCGCGCCACCACATCCACTGGAATCAGGTTTAGCAGGGCGGCCGGATCGGCGATCACTCGCAGCCCGGCGCGGCTGGAAAGGCCGTCCTGTATCCGGTCAAGAAGCTGGCGGAGCTTTAGGACGCGCTTTATAAAACCGTAGAGGCCGGAAAAGCCCGAGGAGACCTCACGGGTGATGCTGTGACCAATCACGATGCTGGGGCGGAAGATGCGCGGGTGCAAGTCGTGGCTTTGATGCACCAGCGTTTCCGCCTCCATTTTGCTTCCTTCGTACGGGTTGTTCGCTGCATGACGGCAGCCGACCTCCTCACGAATCACGCCCATCCGGCAGCCGGAGACGTAGGCGGTACTCACGTAGTTGAAGTGGCGTTCCACTCCGCTGCAGCGCGCTAAGGCGAGCGCATTTCGGGTTCCTTCGACGTTGGTCCTGAAGATTTCAGCGGCGTAGCGATCCTCGTAGCGCAGCGAAGCGGCGACGTGCCAGAACTGATCGGGACGCGGGAAGGTGCCGGCGCTGACTCCGCAATTCTCGCTGTGGATGTCTCCTTCGAGGGCATGACAGCGCCTAGCAATGGCGCCATCGAGCCCGTCATAATGACCGGCTGCGCGCGCGGCATGACGCAACGCCGATTGCAGCCGCGTCTCAGCGGGCTGGCCGGTTGGCCGAGTCAGTGCGTACACTTCGGTTCTCGGCTCACCCAGAAGCTCGAGAATCAGGTTCGATCCCACAAACCCGGTGCCGCCGGTAACAAAGTGAATCGTCGTCATCCTTAGCCTCCAATCAACGCCGCTTCCTGAAGAAGCTGAAACTTCATAGCAGAGCGGTAATGGCGTCCGATTGAGCACGCTGGGTGCCATTACCACGACGCACTCTGGTGTGGACTCTTCCACGGCCATGTTGCGCAAGCCTGGCAAGCCGCGGAAAGAACGATTCGGAAAGCTGTCGTCGGATTGTTTCGGAACGCTGTCATTCCGAGCGGAGCCAAGAATCTCACTCTGCAAATAGAGAAGTTACGAGATTCCTCCCTAGCCTGCCCGGACCGCCGGCCGCGCTTCGGGAATGACAGTGGACCGCTTTGGCTGAGCCTGCTTGCGTCACCCGGCAAAGATATTTGGCGCCGTCCCATCACAACCCGGCCCCGCGCGGCTAGAGGAGCTTTCATGGCGTCACACTAACCAATCAGTTAGTTTTGCCGCATCATCACCAACCGATTGGTTCCTGCTGCTCGCCCATCGGTTGCGGCGAGCCGATCGGCCGTTTTGCCAAATCGTCTTCATCGGCCCTCACTGAGCTAAGCGATATTCCGAGCGGAATTTCCTCACGACAAACGCAGGCCCACCATCACGCTCCTGATCAGCCGGCGCATGGGGGCGCTATCTCCCACAATAAGGAGCTTCAGTATGCCTCGCTTGGTAATCACCAGAAGACTTTAGAGGGCCGCAAGGAAGGAGGGAATAGAGGGAACCAGATACTTTTGGGGTACATCGTACCACGTACATTTTTATGTAGTACCGCGTAGGCGCCTACGTGGTACCAGGTAGGCCTCGGCAGAGAAGGAAACGCGCTTGCCGCCCTCCCGAAGATCAGCGAGCGGTATTTTTTCTGGACAGGAGAATCGAAGATCGACAGCGCCACGGGCGACTGGCAGAGGACGCTTAAGGGCGTGTTCGACAAGGCTCAAATCCCCGACGGCCACGCACACCGATTTCGAGATACCTTCGCGGTAGGCTTGCTTCAGGCGGGCGTGCCGATCGAGCGAGTATCAGTGTTGCTCGGTCACAGCAGCATCAAGGTGACCGAGAAGTATTACTCGCCTTGGGTGAGGGCGAGGCAGGAGCAGCTAGAGGCAGATGTCCGGCGGAGTTGGGCGCCGCCGGAGCATGGCACGAGGCCGACCGTCGTAAGGAACCGAGCGATTACGGCAGCACTTGAAAATTCACGTTGCTGGTCAGGGTGCCGCTCGGTAGGGTAACGACGATGGGCCCGGTGGTTGCGCCAGCCGGGACCGTGGCTTTGATGTAGGTGGACGATTCCGCGGTGAAGCTTGCCGCGACACCGTTAAACGTGACGCCGGTGGCAAAGAGCAGATTGTTGCCCAGAATCTTGACGGTTGTCCCTGTCTTGCCGGCCGTCGGTACTGACTTTACGAATGGGCCTAGCCCGACGGACAGGCTAAAGATAGAGCCGTAACCGGGATTGGAATAGAAGGTGTCCCCGTAGAAGGCGCCGTTCGTAGCTTGAATCAGACCCGCAAAAGGAAAGTAGCCGCCGCCGGAATGATTGAAGCTGTGCAACCGGATTAGCACACCCTCGGGCGTCACTTCGAAAATGGTGCCGCAGTTACAGGCGCCGCCACTTTGCTGTGCAGTCCCATAGAAATTGCCGTTCGCTGCCTGAATGACTCCCGATGGTCCCGAGCCGTCAATGTAGCTGAGGTCGGCTATCGTGGTGAATGCGCGCTCTGGCGTCATCTTGAACACGGTTCCGCAGCCATTGGGTGGGCAGGTCTGACTTGATCCCCCAGCGCCTGTCGTCCCGTAGAAGTCTCCGTCCGTAGCCTGGATCAACCCCGTAGGTCCCCAACCTTCCTCGCCCGTGCCTGTAAAGCTGTGGAGAGTGGTGGGAACGCCTTCGGGAGTTATCTTGAATACGGTGCCGCAGCCACCATAGCAAGCGGTTCCGGTGCCTCCCTGATCGGTCGTGCCGTAAAAGTTCCCGTCCGTCCCCTGGACGAGAGCGCCCACGGGGTCCGGGAAGGTACCGCCACCGCCGTTCGCGCTGAAATTATAGAGCGTAGTCAGCATCCCGTTGGGTGTGATCCTGAAAGCGGTGCCGCAGCCGCCGTCGCACGCGCCGCTGCCGCCGAGATACGTTGTTCCGTAGAAATTGCCATCGCTGCCCTGAACTAGGCCGCCGGGCAGGGCGCCGTCGGCGCAAGCCGCTTGCGAGCAGAAACTATAGAGTGTGGTCAGAGCGCCCGCCGGCGTGATCCTGAAAAGCGTGCCGCAACCGAAGCCGTTGCAAGCGTTTACGTCCCCCCCCGAATACGTTGTTCCGTAAAAGTTGCCGTCGGTACCCAGAACTAGGGCGTCCTGCGGATCGCTCCCATCGGTACCGTGGAAGTAATGAATCGTCGTCAGGATACCTTGCGGAGTAATTCTGAAAACTGCTCCGTCTTTCTCAGGCCCGCCGGAGATCGTGGTCCCGTAGAAATTGCCATCGGCGCCTTGGACAAGGGCAGCCGAAGGATCCTCACCATCGCTGTTTGCCAAGTTGAGGAGAGTCCTGAAGATTACGCCGGAGGCCGTTTGACCCGCCTCCGGCGCATGCGCCCGCACACCCCCGTTCGCAAACGAGGCCGCAGCGAAAAAGGCAAGCGTTCCAGCTCCTATGAGCACTCTCGATCTCATGTCTTTCTCCTCTTGCACCTTCCTCGGCGAGATTGGTTGCGCCAGCGGCCGCTAGGGCTCGATGTGTGTTCCCACAGAGTAGACGAATGCGCTGCCGGATTGGCTAGCTGGCACCTTCACGCCAAACTTGACTGTGAGGTCGTAAGGCGACGTAGGGGATGAACCGGTGAAAGTAGCGTTAAACATGGGGGTGTAAATATCAGAATTGCCGTAATCTGTACAATAGATGGAAGGCGAATTCGGGGGTCCCGGATTGTCACTGGCGTTGTATGGGAGAGCGCTGAGTCCCCACAGATTTATGGGCGGGTCGTTTTCGTCTGAGACGCAGTTCGATCCGCAGTCCACGAACGTAGAATTGTCCTCGGTTCCATATCCGGTCTGCCCTGAGTATTCGTCACAGTGAAAGTGGGGCCAGTTCCAGTTGCTGTGGGTGCCGTTCCCGGGGGCCGGGCAGCCGGTCGAAGCGCAGGTAATGCCGACCGTCCCGTTAACCGTGATAGCGATATTGGTATTCTCAGTGTTGACGTAGAGCTGGGTAGGAGACTGCACCCAAAGAATTGTCCAAACCTCGCTGTTGTTATAGCCATCATCCGCTTCGCAAGAACTGGCGGTCTGGCTTACGGTGATGGCACTCGCCGCAGGGCAGAGGCCCGTGGGGGTGCTGCTGCACTGGTACGAACTCCACGTGTAAGTGACCGTGTTGCCGAGCGAATCGCTAATTTGGCAGCCGCTTGTTAGGTCAAGCCAAGCTTGCAAGTTGGTTGCCTTTCCGTTGGGGAAACAGGCGCTCTGCGCGTAGGCGTGGCCTGCGGACACGAGAGCCAACAGAACGGCGAGCATCATAGTTCGCGACATCGAAGCGAAGCTCTCGTATCGAAGCATGGTCTCCTCCTCCTCGGGCATGTCCATCCTTACAAAAGTGCGCATTGGGCAGCCCTCTGGTCGTCGTTGGGCCGGAGCATGGACGGTGAAATCACGAGCGGCTGTTTGGCTTCGACGAGCGGGAGGGAGCATAACGCAGGCTCTGCTCCGAGTCAAATTAAGGGCTTCAAGCGGGGACGGAAGTGGTCTTTAGGTGGCCGTGGATCGTCGCTTGGCAGAGGACGCTTAAGGGCGTGTTCGACAAGGCTCAAATCCCCGACGGCCACGCTCACCGATTCCGGGACACGTTCGTAGTTGGGTTGCTTCAGGCCGGGGTGCCAATGGAGCGCGTGCCAGTGTTGCTCGGTCACAGCAGGATTAAGATGACAGAGAGATACTATTCCCCCCTTGGGTGCGGGAGAGGCAGAAACAGTTCGAGGCCGATGTCCGGCGGAGTTGGGCGCCGCCGGAGCATGCGATAAGGCCGACCGCGTAAGGAAACTCAGACATTACGGCAGCACTTGAAAATTCGCGTTGCTGGTCAGGGTGCCGCTCGGTAGGGTAACGACGATAGGCCCGGTGGTTGCGCCAGCCGGGACCGTGGCTTTGATATACGTGGACGATTCCACGGTGAAAGTCGCGGCGACGCCGTTAAACGTGACGCCGGTGGCGAACTTCAGATTGTTTCCTAGAATTTTGACGGTTGTTCCTGTCTTTCCGGCCGTCGGCACGGATTTTACAAATGGGCCTAGGCCAACAGAGAAGCTGTAGACGGCGCCGTAATCACCGTTGGGAGCAGTAGAATAGAAAGTGGTCCCGTAGAAGGTACCATTCGTAGCTTGGATGGGGCTTGAAAAAGGCATGTATCCGCCGCCCGAAGTGTTGAAGCTGTGCAGAGGAGTCAGTACACCTGCGGGCGTTACCTCGAAAATCGAGCCACAGTTACACTCGCCGCTGCCTCCTTGGTTCGCGGCTCCATAGAAATTACCGTCGGTGCCTTGAATCAGCCCAAAGGGGCCGGAACCGTCAGTGATATTGAGGTCGGCCAGAGTAGTGTACACGCCTTGAAGCGTGATCTTAAAGACCGTCCCGCAGCCGCCGTGGAAGCAGTCCTGACCGTGCCCTCCCCCGCCGGTCGTCCCGTAGAGATTCCCGTCCGTCGCCTGAATTAGTGTGCCGCTGGGCCCCGCCCCTTCTGCACCGCTGTCCGTAAAGCTGTGCAGACTGGTCAGCACGCCCTCGGGAGTGATCCTGAAAACGGTGCCGCACGCGCCGCCGTGGCAGGGGACGGAGCCCCCTTCCTGAGTTGTGCCGTAGAAGTTCCCGTCGCTTGCCTGAACCAAGCCCGCCAAGAGACTGGGGTAGAAACCGTCCGCTGGCGTGAACTTGTAAAGACCGGTAAACACCCCAGTGGGGGTAATTTTGAAAACGGTGCCACAAGTGTTGGGGCAACTGTCGCTGCCGCCGTATTCCGTCGTTCCGTAGAAATTCCCGTCAGCGCCTTGAACCAAGGCGCCCGGCCTATTGCCGTCGGGGCATCCCGCTTGCGCGCAGAAGCTATAGAGCGTAGTCAGGGCGCCCCCCGGCGTAATCTTGAAGATGGTACCGCAACCGTAACCGTTGCACGCGCTTAGGTACGCTCCCCCAGCATCCGTTGTGCCGTAAAAGTTCCCGTCAGCTCCCAGAACCATAGAAGCCTCGGGAGCATACCCCTCCGTGATATCGAAGCTATGAAGTGTGGTCAGAATCCCTTGGGGAGTAATTTTGAAGACGGTCCCGTCGTCATTGGCGCCGCCGGCAATGGTGGTTCCGTAGAAGCTCCCGTCCGTACCTTGAACCAAAGCGGCCGAGGGGTCCCCACCGTCGGTGTTGTCGAACTGAAACAGTGTCTTAAACAGTGCGCCGGAGGCGGCCCGCACCGTCTCCGGCTTCTGCGCATACAACCCGCCCGCGATCAGCGCCACCGTAAGAAGCAAGAGCGCCGTTTTGACTCGAATTATTCTGAGTTTCATATTGACCGTCGCCCACTGCTGAGCCGCCTTTTCTGGGTCAGTCTGTTCAGGGTTCGATGTGCGTTCCAAGAGAATAAATATATGCGCTGCTGGTTCCTTGCTGCTGAGCGGGTGCGGTCACACTCAGTCCGACTCTGAAGGTGTAGGGGCCAGCCCCTTCGAACGTAGCGTTAAACGTACTGTTGTTATAATCTGAAGGGTCCGTCTGATCCACACAATAGATGGAATTCATCCCCCGGTGAGGGTGCCCCAAGTTCCGTTAGAGGTTTGAGCGACGGTTCTCGGACCCGGTTCGATTAGAATCGGGCTGGGAAATCTCAAGTAAAGGAGAACCGTCGTGGAGAAAAGGTATCACATCGCCGAGAAGAGTGATAGTGAAA
>DATDGP010000323.1:0-7330 GCA_036522035.1 Terriglobales bacterium | reverse complement strand
GCTGGCTATTCCTTGGCAGGTTGCACTCCTGCAGAGCCTGCCTCCGCTTCACCAGCCGAGCGCCATCTTGCAGGACAACCGCTTCGCTGTACAATCGAATTCCAGCGAACGGCGGGCAGTGTCTTAACTGCTTGTCTCAGCTCAGGGGACCACCCCACTTGTAGCTATAGTGAATGAGGCCCGGTCTAATTCAATTCTTCGCTGTCTAAACCGGGCCTCAATTCATCCCGCCAAATAGCCTGGCACTTCGATGTCACGCTCAAGCCAATCTTTGGACCGTTCGGGGCACGGGGAAGGAGCCCACTAGAGAACTCGACTGCCCTGCCCTCGGTGCGAAACTCTATCAACCGAATGAATTCGAAAGCCGAAGCGAACGAATCCGAGCGATCCAGCTCAGTTGTCAGTTTTTTCGCCGATCTAGGCCCGGGCCTGATCACGGGCGCCGCCGATGACGATCCTTCCGGCATCTCGACCTATTCGGTTGCCGGCGCCACGTTCGGTTACGCCCCGCTTTGGACCGCGCTGCTCTCCTTTCCGCTCATGGCCTCAGTTCAGTTGATGTGCGCCCGGTTGAGCATGGTCACAGGGCGGGGTCTGGCGACCGCCATCCGTCGCCACTATCCGCGTTGGGTGCTCTGGGGCGCATGTCTCCTGCTTATCTTGGCCAACGTCATCAATATCGGCGCTGACCTGGGCGGGATGGCGCAAGCCACTCAGCTGGTGACCGGTTTCAACGCAATTGTTTGGACCCCGGTGTACGCCGGACTCATGCTTGCCTTACTCTTCTGGTCCTCCTACCGGCACATTGCCCGGATCTTCAAATGGCTCACCCTTGTGCTGTTTGCTTATGTGGTGACCGCCTTTCTCGCTCAAACCGACTGGAAGGCAGCGCTGACAGCTACGCTGCTGCCCCGGATGCATTGGTCGCGAGAATTTCTGTCCGTCCTAGTGGCTATCCTCGGAACCACAATCTCGCCCTATCTTTTCTTCTGGCAGGCGGCTCAAGAAGTGGAGGAAGAAAGGGCAATGGGGAAAAATGCGGCACAGCGCAAAGGGGCAACGGACGAAGAACTTCGGAAGCAACGAACTGATGTGATGACGGGGATGTTCTTCTCCAACTTCATCATGTACTTCATCATTCTGACCACAGCGGCTACCTTGCACGCGCACGGACTGATCCACATCGGCACGGCGCGCCAAGCGGCCGAAGCCTTGCGCCCCCTGGCTGGAAACGGAGCCTATTGGCTGTTCAGCCTGGGCCTGATCGGCACCGGAATGTTGGGTGTGCCGGTGCTGGTGGGCTCCTGCGCCTATGCGATCTCCGAAGCGGCGCCCTGGAGGGGCTCCCTGGACCGGCCACCGCAAGGCGCGCCTAAGTTTTACGCAGTCGTGGCCGTCGCGATGATGATCGGGCTTGGCTTGAATTACGTCGGTCTCGACGCGGTCAGGATGCTTTTCTGGGCGGCCGTGATCAATGGCGTGTTGGCCCCACCGCTCATTCTACTCGTCATCTTATTGACCAGCGATCCCAAGGTGATGGGCGGGCGAGCGAACCCGCCTCTACTGCGCGGTCTTGGCTGGGTGACTCTCGCCGTGATGGTGGCGGCGGCGTCAGGAATGTTCCTGACGTCCTGATTTTTCCGTGGGCCAGCATCATCGGAATGGTACCGTGTGTGTTGTCAAAAACAATCACTGTGAAAACGGCTTGATCTCGCCAGTTGGCTCACGCCTGCCTTCCGTGACTAGGGCCACAGCCTCACAGGCGATTCCCCTCAAGTAAGGTCGGATTGTGACCCCCCAAAAGCAGAAGAGAAACAAGCCCGCCACCGGTAGGTTTCCAGACTTGCCTGCCATCCAGGGGAGTCCCGTTTTAGGGATGGATGTTCTTGGCGTTGATTCCGTCGAGAGAGGGACACGGCAGAGGAGTAGCGGCCTGGAAAAGCGAACCTTCAGGCGGCTTGCCAATGATAACGATGATGCAGGCCCCCGACCCGGGGCATTCCCACGACCTTGGCCGTCTCCCTCGGCCTTCGTTCCACTACCCGGAGAGTCGGCGTCTCCTTTCTCAAGGCATCATGAATACGATCCTCGTGGTAATACTGGAGGTAATCTCGAAGCAGCCGACGCAGGTGGCGCTCATTCAGCACGATCACGTGGTCGAGGAGTTCTCGGCGACAGCTCCCCACCCAGCGCTCCGCCACACCGTTCTGCCAGGGACTGCGGTAAGCCGTTCGCATCAGCTCGCTGCCCAGGTCTTCCAGCATCGTCGCCACCTCTCCCTGGAACATGCCGTCCCGGTCGAGGATCAGATACTGGGGTGCACGATCCTCCGGGAAGGCTTCGCGCAGTTGCTGCACGATCCAGGCCCCGGTGGGGTGTTCGGTGACGTTGAAGTGTAGGATTCGGCGGCGGCCGTGGCCAATCACGAAGAAGCCGTACAACAGCCGGAAGGTCGCGGTGGGCACCGTGAAAAAATCCAGGGCGGCGATGGCCTCACGATGGTTCTTGAGAAACGTGAGCCAGCGCTGGCCGGAGTCTCTAGGCGAGGTCCCTTGCGCCAGGTAGCGGGAGACGGTGGACTCGGAGAGTTCGAATCCCAACTTCAGGAGCTCACCGGGGATCCGGGGAGCTCCCCAGGTCGGATTCTCGGCCGCCAGGGACCGGATGAGATTGCGCAGCTCGGGGGTGATTTTCGGTCGACCGGGACGGCGGCGAGAAAGGAAGCGCCAGTATCCGCGGAACCCGGCGCGATGCCAGCCGACGACAGTCTCCGGCTTCACGATCACCAGCACGTTCGCCCATCTTGACCACCAACGCCGGAGGCCCAGCCAGAACAGGCGATCCCATGGACTCAACTGCGGTCGGGGTTTCTTACGCTTGAGGACGCTGACCTGCTGTCGCAGGGCGACGAGCTCCAGTCCGAGGTCATGTCGGGAGCGGAAGAAGGCACCGAACCAAGAAAGAAAAGCCAGGAGAAGCGAGATCATGAGCCCAGTTTACACGACGCAGTCTGCCGGGAGGCGGGTTCCTGCAAGTCGCTGATTTCGCGAGGCAATCGGATTTTGGCGACACACAACATAAGTAGCGCAATATTTTCAACGAAACAAGCACAATAGACTTGTAGTGACGTGACGCAATTGACTTGCAATTGCTCGCCACAATATACTTGTATCGACACGACATAACATACTTGTAGTGACCCGAAAGCAGTGAGCCATGCCGACGCCGAATGAAAAACTGGCCGAATCCCTCGATGCGTTGAAGGCGCTTCAAAAAGAGGGTCGACGTGTATTCAAGTCAGATGAGTTGAGCCGCGTCAACCGTGAACGGCTGATCGGCAACGGCTTCCTTCAGGAAGTCATGAAAGGCTGGCTGATCTCCTCCAGTCCGAGCGCCCGCGAGGGCGACAGCACACCGTGGTACGCGTCATTCTGGGAATTCTGCGCCCGGTATTGCAACGAGCGCTTCGGCGAGGAGTGGTATTTTTCAGCGGAGTTGTCGCTTTCACTTAACGGCGAAAAAACCGTCATCCCGGACCAGTTGGTCGTGAACAGCCCGAAGGGCGGAAACAACGCGATCAACCTGCCTTTCAACACTTCGCTTTATGACCTCAAGGTTCCCGAAATGCCGCCATCAACAGACCTCGTGGTGAGGGACGGCCTGCGGCTTTTCTCGCCGGTGGCGGCCATCGTGAGGGTACCGGAGAGCTTCTTCTCCCGCAATCCGGTCGAGACGCAAGTGGTGCTGGCGAGCTTCGCTGATGTCTCAGACCTGCTGCGCCTCCTGCTGAACGGCGGTCACTCCGCGAAAGCCGGTTATCTGGCCGGAGCCTTCCGCCAGATCGACAAGCCGAAACTGGCCGACGAGCTTCTCTCTACGATGAAGATCGCCGGCTATAGCGTGCGCGAAAGCAATCCTTTCAAGGGCCCGCAGATATTCGCCTCAAATACGAAGGCAACCACCCCCATCGTCGGCCGTCTGGAAATGATGTGGAAGATGACGCGGGAGGGCGTCATTAAACCGTTTCCGAAAGCGCCGGGATTGCCAAAAAACAGGGCTGCGTACCTAATATCCGTCGATGAAATCTACAAAAGCGACGCTTATCACTCGCTCTCGATTGAAGGCTACTCCGTCACCCCTGCCGTTATCGAGCGGGTACGAGAAGGAAACTGGGACCCGCAGCATCACGAGGATGACCGCAAGAGCCGCGACGCGCTGGCGGCGCGCGGATATTGGCAGGCCTTCCAGCTTGTGAAAACTTCGGTTGAGGAGGTTCTCGAAGGCAAGAATCCCGGTGCGCGCGCGCGCGCCGCCCATAACGACTGGTACCGCGAGTTGTTTCAGCCGTGCGTCAGGGCCGGTCTGATTGAAGCCGGCGTACTGGCCGGGTACCGCAAAAACCCGGTGTATTTACGCACCTCCCGATATGTCCCTCCCCGGTGGGAAGCAGTGCGCGATGCGATGCCAACATTCTTCGATCTAATCGAACAAGAAACGGAAGCTTCCGTCCGCGCCGTCCTCGGGCACTGGCTGTTCGGCTACATTCATCCTTACCCTGACGGCAACGGGCGGATGGCGCGTTTCCTGATGAACGTGATGCTGGCTGCAGGCGGCTATCCCTGGACCGTCATTCGCGCGGAGGACAGGAATGCCTACTTGACCGCGCTCGACAGCGCCAGCATTGACATGGACATTGGGCCATTCTGTGAGTTTATTGCGGAGCGGGTGCGGCGGGCGATGAAGCTGGCCTAACGCTCTTGAAGAATTCAAGCAGACGAGGAGCTACCTTTGACCCTGGAAACCATCCTGACGGAGCTGAAATCTGAACGAGATGAATCGAGCAAGAGAGGCCCTTGTGCAGCCCATCTGGGTATCGTGCTCGGCACATGAGCGGCACAAGTCGGCTTCGCCAACCCTGAATTCGCGCCCGAGACCCAACCCCGTCGGCTGACCACCAGTCAGCCTACAAATCCCGAACCAAGGCGGCCCGTCCTTCGCTCACTCAACGTGAGCGCGTCGTGCCGTTGGTGATCCATATGCAGCTCCGTGACGAACTGGCGCCATTCTCAACTTCAACCCAACTCTGCTGGCGTGTTACCTCCTTCGAACTTCCCTGCATGGCTGTTCTAATTTAGATGCTCGCATTGATGCGGTGTGCAATTTGTTCAAAGGACGAAGGAAATTGATGATAGCGCTTTCCCTTTGACCGTGGGTGCTGCCCACGGGATGGAGGGTGCGCGACATAGAAGTTGGGAAGGGGCTGGCCTCTTTTTTGTGGCGCCTATCCTTGCGTAGATGATACGCTAGGATAAGGAGGACCTCTTCTATGCCCCTTTCCCTTCTGGAATTAGCACAGCGGCGTGAACTGATAGCTCAGCAGATCACTCAGCTGGGCGACCTTCGCCCTGGTTGCGTCACGAGCACGTCGGGTCGGTGTGGCAAGCCGGCCTGTCGCTGCCATCAACCCGGGGAACCTGCGCATGGGCCCAATTTCCGACTCACCTACAAAGTCGATGGGAAGACCATCTCCGAATCCTTGCCCACTCGGGCGGCCATTCGCAAGGCCGAGCGAGAAGTAGGGGAGTTCCACAAATTCCAGGAGCTGAGTCGCGAGTTTGTGGAAACCAACACCGCGATCTGCCGTTTGCGACCGAACCCGGACGAGTCGCAGACTGGCCAGGAAAAAAAACGGCGGAAGCGATCCAGCAAGAGGTCAGGCGCGAGGTAGATCAGCTCTTGCGGGTGGTTTTTCAGGATCGGCGCAAGACCGGACACCTCGATCTGGAAGCCACGGAGACGGCCGTGCGCGCGGCCCTGCACCGGGCGGGCGCCGCCGCCTTGAGCCCATTGCTTCGGTTTCCCGTACCGAGCGAGGAACAGCGCAGCGTGGCTTGCCCCTGCGGCCAACATGCTCACTACCACCAACTGCGGACCAAGCCGGTGCTGACCGCCGTGGGCCCAGCGGAAGTCTCCCGACCCTACTATTGGTGCCCCACCTGTCACGCCGGCCAATTCCCCGCCGATGTCGAACGGGACATCGAGAACACGGAATTCTCTCCGGGAGGGCGCCGCAGGCAGGCGATGGTGGGGCCGGAGGCCCCCTTCGATCACGGCCGCCAACAGATGAAAGTGCTGGCCGGCCTGGAGGTGACCGCCAAATCGGTGGAGCGTACGGCGGAGGCCGTGGGCGCGGATATCGCGCAGCACGAGCACCAAGCGATCCAGCAGGCCCTCCAGTTGGACCTGCCCGCCTTGGCCGGAGAACCGATTCGCATCCTGTACGTGCAGATGGATGGCACCGGAGTCCCGATGATTAAGCAAGAGACGGTGGGGCGGCAAGGCAAGGTCGAGGGCCAACCCGCCCGTACCCGCGAAGTCAAGTTGGGCTGTGTGTTCACGCAGACGAAGTGGGACCCGAAGGGTTACCCGATCCGCGATGCGGATTCCACGACCTATACCGGCGCCATCGAAAGCGCCGAGGACTTCGGTAAGCGCCTTTACCAGGAAGCTTGGCAGCGGGGTTGCAGTCGCGCCCGCAAGCAGGTGGTGATGGGCGACGGCGCCAACTGGATTTGGAATCTCACCGCCGAGCACTTTCCGGGCGCGATTCAAATTGTCGACCTCTACCACGCTCGCCAGCATCTCGGGGAGGTGGCACGCCGACTGTACCCCCTCGACCCAAGAACGCAAGCCGCTTGGCTGAAGGTCCACCAAAAGCGTCTGCTGGACAAGGGGAAAATCGAAAGGCTGGTGGAGGCGTTGCGTTCCCTCCCCTCGGACAACCCTGAAGTCGCCGAGAACATCCGCACCGAGGCCGACTACTTTGAGAGGAATGCGGAGCGCATGCCCTATCCCAAGTTGCGCCGCCAACACCTCTTCGTGGGGTCGGGTGTCATTGAAGCCGGATGCAAAACGGTGGTCTCTTCCCGTTTCAAAAGGTCGGGAATGTTCTGGACCGTCCGAGGAGCCAACGCCATCCTGGCCTTGCGTTGCTCTTATCTCAATGCTCGCTTTGACGATTACTGGAGGGCCGCCGGGAGGCTCTTGCCGCCTGATTCCAACTTCTATGTCGCGCACCCCTGTTGCCCTTGCCTCGGCTCTGGCCGTTCTTGTCAGGATTGAGCCAATAAATTGCCTGCGAAAGCATCAAGGCCGCATGGACGCTTCCGGTCACTTTTACGAAGCAACGGTGAAAGGCGATGGGGCGGCCAAAGAGGAATTCGATACGCTGGCGAGCGGCCTGTTCTTCCTGGGAGCGAGACACGGTTATCCTGTCTTGTTCTGGAAGAGCAGAGACTGAGTCAGGTTCGCGCAGTCGCGCAGGCAATTA
>DATDGP010000322.1:0-11105 GCA_036522035.1 Terriglobales bacterium | reverse complement strand
CTGGATTCCTTTCACGTAGCTCCCCCGGCGCGATAAAGACTCGACAAGAGGTGATGAGACCATGAAGCTCAAAGACGGATTCGACAGCAATTATCGCTATGTCCTGGTCGCCGCGCGCCGCGCCCGCCAGCTTGCCGGCGGAGCCCCTGCCCTGGTATCAACCCCGGCCAGCAAGGTCTGCAAGATCGCCCAGGAAGAGATCGACGCCGGCAAGGTTCAGTACATCCGCCCGAGCGATTCCCCGGTAGGCGAAGCTCGCGCAGAGCCAGCTAAAGACAAGCCGTGACCAAATTCCTTGGTCCGCTCGGATGGTCATAAGACGCGATTGGCCGTGATCCGTCGACTCGGCAATAAATTGAGCTCCATAGGATGCTGATCCTCAAAGTCGGCCTTCTTGTCTTTTCCTGTCCCCTCGAAAGTCAGGCTCTCTCGAGCCTTGAGGTACGGAGTCCCAAACGAGCCGATCGTGTCCGAAGACGATTGGTAACGGTTGTCGTACTCAGCGAAGGCATTCTAAGATTGCTTCCGCTTCAATGACATTGGGTCATCGCGCCCGTAACTACCGCTCGTGCCCTGCGCAGTCTACAATCTTCCTATGAAGATCGCCCTGGGGGTTTCGGGCGGGATTGCCGCCTATAAAGCCGCGGAGTTGGTGCGCCTGCTCCAGGATCGCGGCGTCCGCGTGCAGGTGGTGATGACTCGCGCAGCACAGGAGTTTGTTCGACCTCTTACGTTTGCCGCCTTGAGCGGCGAAAAGGTGATCACCGAGCTGTTTGGTGCCGGAGCCGAAGAACCAAACATCGATTCCGCTGTAGAACACATTGCCGTTGCCCAGTCGATTGATGCCCTGGTGGTAGCTCCTGCTACGGCCGACATCATTGCCAAGTTCGCTCACGGCGAAGCCAACGATTTCCTGACTACCTTGTTCCTGGCGAGGACAGTGCCGGTGGTGGTGGCTCCGGCCATGAACGTGAACATGTGGGAGAACGCCGCCACCCAAGCCAATGTGCAGACCTTGCGAGAGCGTGGGGTCCGAGTGGTTGAGCCTGACAGCGGTTATCTGGCTTGCGGTATGGTGGGGCCGGGCCGTCTGGCGGCGAATGAAACTATTCTCGGCGCGGTACTGGAGGCCCTGGGCGCGACCGAGGACTTAGCCAGGGAAACAGTTCTGGTCACAGCCGGACCCACCTTCGAGCCGATCGATCCGGTGCGCTATATTGGCAATCGCTCCAGCGGCAAGATGGGCTATGCCGTCGCTGAAGCCGCCTTGCGCCGCGGTGCGAAGGTGATCCTCATCAGCGGCCCGACCGCGCTTAAGCCTCCCTCGGCGGTTGAATTTGTTCCGGTCGAGACGGCGCAGCAGATGCGGGATAGCGTCATGAGACATCTGGATCGCGCTACGATCGTGATCAAGGCCGCGGCTGTCGCCGATTTCGCCGTGCGCCACGCTGCGGACGAAAAGATCAAGCGCAAGGGACCGATGACGCTGGAGCTTGATCCCACACCCGACATCCTCGCCGAGGTCGGGCGCAAAAAGGGAACTCGGGTGGTTGTGGGTTTTGCCGCGGAAACGGAGAACCCGATCGAAAACGCCCGCAAAAAGCTCGTTAGTAAATCGCTCGATGCAATCGTACTCAATGACGTCTCGCAGCCGGGAATCGGCTTTGATTCCGAGCGCAACGCCGTGACCATTCTGACCCACGCCGGCGCCGAGACCGTTCCTGAGATGAGTAAATGGGAGGTCGCGCATCGGGTCCTGGACGCCGTCGTAAAGATCAAAGCAGCCAAGACGCTGGCCCATGATTCCTTACATAGCTGATATGGGCTGCTCTGACATGGTTTCTTCTTTCCCCTTCGTTTCGACTAAACTGATCGCCAATGCCAAAGCGACTCAGCCCCGAAGCCCGAACCGAACTTACTGCACGTGTGAACTACTATCGCGAGATGGGGATCTACGATTTCTATCGTCGTCCCGTAGCAACAGACCAAAATGGTTCAAGCGAGGAGGCTGAGGTCAGCGGCGTTCCGACGCTGGTGTCGAAGAGTTCGACCCAGCCTATGATCGACGACAAGCCAGGAGCGCTCCGGCGAATCCACGAAGATCTTGGCGATTGTACGCGTTGCCGTCTGCACAAGGGCCGCACCAATCTGGTCTTCGGCGTGGGCAACCTGGACGCCGAGATTATGTTCGTGGGAGAGGGGCCGGGGGCCGATGAGGACGCGCAAGGCGAACCGTTCGTCGGTCGTGCGGGCCAGCTGCTCAACAGTATGATTGCGGCCATGGGAATCCGGCGACAGGAGGTCTACATTGCCAACATCGTCAAGTGCCGGCCGCCGGGCAATCGTGCGCCGGAGAGAGACGAGTGCGACACATGTTCGCCGTTCCTGATGCGCCAGATCGCGGTGATCCAGCCCAAAGTGATCGTTGCCCTGGGAGCGGTTGCCGCGAAGAATCTGTTGGCGGTGAACGACTCGATGGCCAATCTGCGCGGCCGCTGGTATGACTTCAGAGGCTCCAGGCTGATCGTGACCTACCATCCCGCGTTTCTGCTGCGCGATCCGCGGCAAAAGAAGGAAGCCTGGAAAGACCTGCAGATGGTCATGAAATACCTAGGGCTGAAACCGAAAGACAAGACTCCGTAGAAGTTAAAGTCCCGATCGGCGATCGCTCGGCCTGTCAGTTCGCCACCACCCCTCGTGATCACCATTGATCCAGTTACGCTCGAGAACGCATTGGTTTTCAAATCCGCGCGGCTTCGCGCCTTAGAGGACGTCCCGAGTGCCTTCGGGTCAACCTATGGCAAGGAATGGCAGCTCACCGACGCCGATTGGATCAACCGTGCAGCCCAGTGGAATGGCGAGAAATCAATTCTGTATCTGGCGATGGAGGATGGCGTTGCCTCGGGCATCGCCGGCTCACACCTCGACCGGGACGACCGAGCGCGAGCTCACCTAATCTCCATGTGGACAGCCCCTGCATATCGTCAGCGGGGCCTAGGCCGGCTGCTCGTCGATGAGATTGTGCGGTGGGCTTGTCTGCGAGGAGCCCGCACTCTCCAGTTGATGGTGACGTCGGGTAACAACTCCGCCCATCTGTTCTACCAGCGCCTGGGCTTCACTTTCACGGGACGGACCGCACCCTATCCGAATGACCCTCGGTTGTTTGAGCTTGAAATGTCACGACCAATTCCCTGAGTCAAAAGTTTAGGACATGTTGGATCGGACGGTAGAGTTTCTACCGGTCCGACGCCGACCGCTCGAACGCGCGCTTGAAGGTGCCCTCCAGAGCTCGCTTGGCGGCGCGGTATTCTTCGCGTGAGATGGAGCCGTCGAGGCGACTGGTCTCAAGCTCCAGAAGGTGCTCCTTGAGTGCATCGAGCAATCGAGCTGAAGGCTTGCCGGCAGAGCTGGTCTCTCCCGGCGAAGCGGTGGGATGTCGCTTTGTTTCAGTTTTCAATAAAGAGCGGTTCCGTCTGGTACGCCCAATCGAAAGCGCAGAAACCCCCAGCACGACGATGGCGGCCGCCCCCAGAATCCACCACTCGTTCACCGGCGGCGGCGGTGCCTTATCGGGCGGTGGTGGCTGTGGTCGAGGCGTGTCCTGAGTCCGTGCGGAGCGGTTGGGAGCCGCTGGCTGGGATTCAGATGCCGGCTGGGCTCGAGCCAGCAGTGGTGGCAACGTTCCAGCCCCGGAAACTTCAAACAGAGGTCCATCGCCCGCCTTCAACCGATTGGCGGCCTGGACTTGATAATCGTTGCTGCCAGTGTCGAGAAGTTGGAATGCCCCCGAACGCGACCGGAACTTCATGGTCGGCGGAATCATGACCGCCAGTTGCTCGACCGGGTACGCGAGTCTGGTGTGAAAGTAAGCCCGGCCGCTGTAAGGAAGGTCGTAGTTGAAAGCAAACTTGGTAGAGCCAGGGCGCAGCGGAATATTCACCGTGTAATGCCCGGGTTCACCGCGCACGCGCGAAGCAGCGATCAAACCGCCGATCTGGTCTGAGGTTGCTGCCATCACCGAATCCATCCTGGCCGCGGCGGGCAGATAGACGTCAAAGGTGCGTTCACCGACCTGGGTGATCGGCGGACGGGAATCATTTTTGATCTCAATCATGTCGGAGACGTGGAGCATGGTTCCGTTGGTTCCGGTGCGGATGATCTCGATTACTCCGGTTATCCCCCGCACCTTGGTAGCGGAATCGAATACGTCGACGGTCAAAGACTCACCAGGCGAAGTCCGGCGGTCGTAATTGACGCCCTGATGCACAATCCGGATCAGGTGGGGCTTCTCAGGCACCTGGATCTTGACCATAAATGCGCCCAATTCGTTCGTGCGGGTGCGGGCTTCCTCCTGCATACTCTGGTCCAAGCGAACAAGAATTACCTGATCACCGGCTGCCGGCTCGTTTCGAGTCTGGTTGCGCACCACGCCGCTGATGGAGTCGGCCCCGAAACCGGACGCGGACATCGAAACAGTCAGGACGACCCGAACCCACCACCTGCGTCCGACCGCCCACCTGGCGACGGATGTCCTCGGCTCCGTTTGAGGTGAGCTCCGAAGGACGATAACAGGACTTAAGGACCTGGGTGCTTGCTGGAAGTAAGGCAAGGACAATAGCCTCCGAGGAATTCATTGATTAGTCGGTCGTTCGGTCCTTCTCCGCAGTTATCGCTGGACGTGGGCCGCGACCGAACATGATTCCGGTTTCCACTTCCACCGGCTGGCCGTCCCGCACATAAGGCCGGAACTTCCACTGCCCCAAAGCGTCGGTAATGGCTTTTGCTTGCTCAGGAAAGGCGCTAAGAAAATGAATGTGTTTTACCTTTCCTTCTTCGTCGATGATGATGCGGACGGGAACCGGATTGAACCTGCGCTCACTAAAGACCGGTTCAACACGCTCAATCAAGTGCTCTTGGTTCGCGTAATCTTTGATGCAAACCGGGACACGGCCGGCGACGCCTGCTGGGAGACCTGCCTCAGGAGGTAATTTCATCTTGTTCAGATCCAGGATCAGGCTCTCCAGCAGTTTCGTGTCCTGGCTGGTCATTACAATCTGCACGATGTGACAACGGATTTCAGTAGCCAGGACATACCAATGGAGCTCGGCCACCGGGGACCAGTAGGCAAAGAAAGTAAAGGTGCGCCCGGCGATGATGGTTTGAGTGGGCTTGAGCTCCACTTGGTAGTCGGCCTCTAAATGGTTCCGGGTAAAGTTGATTAGCTGCGACGCGCTTGAAGCTGGCAGCGGAGTGAAGAACATGTCATCGGCGGTCATTACGATATTACCCCGGCTGGCTCCTTTAAATTGAGGTGTGGGCGTAATCAGCGACAGCAGGTAACGGCCGCTATCGGATGGAGGCGGCCCTTTGCGTTTCTCCCACCAATCCTTGGGCAGGGGGTAGGTGATTCCAAAATATGGGTCACTCAAGACTCCGTTGCTTACGCTGGCGCCTTCGGGGAGGGGGGTCACAGAATCGCTTGCGCTCGACCAGGCGCCCTTGACGATGATTACGCCTTCAGGCACCTTCTGCTTTTCCGTAGGGTGCATGTTGACGGAAAAGTCACCACCGTTTGACCCAGAGCTCTGAGGGGCAGAGCTTTGACCCCAGGCTGCCAACGAGATCGAGATGAGAGCGGCCCACGAACCCAAAAATCCCGAGCGCATATGTCTCCTTGGAAATCGCGGTTCTAATCCGTTGGTTTCCCAGGACCAACCACGAGCGTTTCTACGACCGAGGAAGAGCTGGCGAGACACCCGTGTGTCCCGCCAGGAAAGGTGTTGAGCGATTACAGCGAGCGCAGGAAATTCAGCAAGTCCTGCTGCTGGCTGCGCGACAACGATTGGAAGTTGTCGGCGGTAACTTCAGCTTCCGAACCGTTGCTGTCGTGGGCGTTGATCGCCGTGATCAGGTTGGTGGTGCGGCCGTCGTGCAGCAGAAAGATGCGCTGCCCGAGCCCCCACAGGGGAGCCGAGCGGAACTGATCTCCGCCAGCACCGCCCTGCGATACGTTGTCCGCCAGCCCCGTGCCCATGTGATGGACTTCGATGTCGGAAAACGCACTCACCGGCGCGTTGCCGAGCGAACCGGTTATGCTCGACGCTTGCGTGGTGCCCGGCGTCGGGTTATGGCACGTCGCGCAGCCGATGGCGCTGAACAGGGCCCTGCCATTGGCGATCGAGGAAGCGCTAACTTGCGATCCATTCAATACCACTCCGCCGGTCGGCGGCGGGGCTAGTGTCCGCATGAAGTCAGCAAATGCCGACACGTCATCCAGAACCGCTGGGGCGGCTGTCTGGCCGGGGTTGTTGGTATCCTCCGGGTAACCGCCTCCGCTCAGGTTGAGGCAGCTGGGGGGAAGTCCGGTTGAGCCACTGCCGCCGTTGCCGTCCTCTCCCGGCAGCGGGCGGTCTTGAGTGAACAGCAGGTTAGAGATGCCCATTTCCACGTTATAGGCTTCACCGGCGAAGATGTGCAGCGACTTGTTCTGCGCCTTCCATCCGAAGCGGGTGATGGTGCCATCGTTGCCGTTATGGTTTAAGGCGCCAGAGATGCCGAAGTTGTTGTTGGCATTGTTGGCTGCATTCTTGAGCAGGGTAGAGTCGTCCAGGTTCTCGATCAGGCCCGCGCCGAACGTAGGCGTGGGAATGCGGAAGATGAGGTTGTTGGCTGCAGCAGCAGCCGCGAAGCTCGGCTGGGGCAGGCTGCAGTTGCCGGCATCGGGGCGCCCGGAGACGGTGAAGATTGTTTCCACACCACCGTTGGGACTATTGGTGTTGGCCGAACCGTTCGGGGTGAAGAAGAACGGGAAGCGGGCTTCACGAGTGGGCCCGCTGGGGGTGATGAAGGACGGAGTCGCGTCATTAGGCGCAACCCCGTTGCTGGTGAATGAGGCTTGGGGGTTCACCGCCGCTCCGCTTCCGCCCACGGCAGGCTGCGCGTGGCATGAGCTGCAGCTGTTGGAGTTGAACCGCGGTCCCAAACCGTTGTTGCCGGAGGGGCTGTTGGACACCGACTCTACTGCCTGGAAGCGATTCTGGCCGTCTTGGAAGAAAGCGAGAATTCCAGGATTGTCGTTCGCTAGCACCGAAGGGAGTGCCGCGCCAGTGCCACGGTTGGCACCCTGCACTCCGGGGTCGGATTGGGCAACTGCCATCCCGGTGAGGAACAGCAAAGCCAAAGTCAAACCTAACGTGAATTGCACTGTCTTGATCAAGGTTCCTCCTTCGAGTCTTAACTGACTGCAAGTTGCATAGAACCAGCTCCTCCGAGGCGCAGGAATACTCCTCGTCCGAACGCGTGGATGCGCGCGGACAAGACCGCCCGGCGGACTTTCAGTTCAGACGATGTGGTCGAGGTTAGCTTCCGGTGATCACAAGGGAAGCATCCGACGCGCTATCCTGAAGATTCTGTTCAGAGATCGCGTGTCGCGTTGGTGTTGAGGTGCCCGCATTGCCTTGCAGTCGCAACTGTCGTACGGTCTGGCTGCGGGTTGGGCCTGCGCTTACAGCCCACTGCCTCCGTCAAACGCCCGCTGACGCTCGAGTTGGAGGTAACAGGTATCCAAAAGCGGGTAAATATTAGCATCTTCTTAGTTGATGTCAAGACAATATAAATGCTGTTAGCCTAGATTAACTGCGATGTAATTATCAGCATTAATAAATTGGGGATAGAGCCCGGTCCCGAAGCTGGTTTGTAATGTCGTTTGGCGGGTTTCAAATAAGAGTTGTGGGCGCTTCGGCAAGCTCCAGGAAGGCGCATTATTGCAGCGTTCGCAAAAAAACCAAAAAAGCTAACTTTTCACTCGCGGGGTTTCAGCGGAAAGGCAATTCTCCGGGTGAGGGGCTTTGCAACCTAGGTTGATCAGGCTAATGCCCGAGAGCCTGGTTGATTGCTTTGCTGATGGTGGCTTCTCCGTCTTGGTTCCATCCTTTGAATTCCGCCAAAATCATTCCGTCTTTGCTGAGGAGGTAATAGCGCGGGTAACCGTCGACGCGAAAAGCGTGATGCAGGGCAAGATCGCCATCGTAAACCTGGGTCCAGTTCATGCCGTTGTCGCGAATGAAGCTCTGCCATTTTTCCTTCGAGTCGCCTTCATCGATGCTCACGATGGCCACCTTGGCAGGATCGATCTTGGAGGCAAGATCCTTCAAGAGAGGCAGCGAGGCGCGGCACGGCGCGCACCAGGTGCCCCAGAAATCCACCAGGACCACCTTGCCCTTGAACGTATCAAGGTTGATCTCCTGGCCGTCGCTCGCCCGCGCGGAAAACTGCGGAGCCAAATCTTTGCGAACCAGACCGGGATTGTCGATGAACCTCTCGATCTCATGTCCCCGAGGAGTTCCGGCAAACGCAGGCGCGACATCTTTCAGGACCTCTACTCCTTCGGTATCTTTCGATTCGTTCAGCAGAACGAAGCCAAGGTTGAACTTGCATTCCAGGCATGCTGGATCGGCCGCTACCGCCGACTTAAACGCGGCTTCAGCCTGGACGAGATCGCTTTGCCGGCCGAAGATGACACCCCGATACAGTTGTGCTCGAGCCCGCTCGGCGCCGTTCGCCGCCGTCATCGCGGCCTTTTCGGCATGCTCCAAGGCATCCGGAATTTTGCCGCCCGCCAGGTCGATGCGGGCTAGCCAAACGTAACACTCGGAACACTTGCCCTGTCGAAGACCATTGGCCCGAGTGAAGTGTTCGATCGCGACCACATACTCCTGTCTCGCGACCGCTTGCTTGCCCGCTTCCAGCTCCTGCTCAAATGCCTGGTCCGAAGCCTGGAGCGCGAAGAGACAGACTGTCCAGCAAGGAATAAGAAGTCCAGCCAGGATCCGCAAAATGGCTCTCATAGAAAACGTAGGTAGCAACCACGCAATTGCATGAATTGATGGCAGTTACTTCCGCTCCGCGGGCGACGATCCGCTGGAGGGAGCCGGCTGGTCGTCCTTCAGCCCACTCTTGAAACCGCGGATGGCGTCGCCCAGGCCCTTGCCCAGGTCGCCCAGCTTGCTGGGACCGAAGAAAATCAGGGCAATGACCAAGATAATGAGAAGTTCCGGTACGCCTAGTTTTCCACCAAACATCTTTGCACCTCCCAGGTTATTTCTTCGCGGGGCCGCCGGCCCGGCCTTCATCGAGCAAACCTTGTAGCAATGTGCGCAGGTAGGCTTCGTTCTCCAGGTTCAGGTTCCCGTCGTGGCCCCCACTCTGGGCGCGGATCATTCCGGACCGATCGATGATGACGACTTGAGGAATCCGCAACATCTCCTTTTGTTCCCGGCTCAAGTACTGGTCGACTTCTCCTTGATTGGCATAGCCGACGGGATAGGTAAGCTTGAGGTTTTCCGCAGTGTAGCCCACCAGGGGGCCGTTGGCGTCCGATTGCGGCGCGGGAAATGCAATCGCGACCGGCTGAAAGCCACGGCTGCCGAACTCGGCATTGAGTTTATTCATTGTGCTGGCCAAGTTCAGGCACTTCCCCGAACGCAAGAACAGGAACTCGATCATCACCACTTTCCCTTTGAAGCTCGAGAGCAGCACATCTTTGCCCGAGGGCTCGTGGATCGTGAATTCCGGGGATGGACGTGGGATCACGGTCGACGGCGCGGCCAGGGTTGCGGCCATCAGTAAGAAGACCAGGGTGAGCGAAGCAGGTTTCCGCATCGCCCTAGTGTAGCGCCGTCTTTGATCTCTGGCTGCGATTCTTCTCCAAGTCATAGATCAGCTCGCCTGGTTCCATTTGTCGACAATGCGCTGCATTTCCTGTGTGCCGGCGGCCATGACGTCTTGCAGACTCTTTTCGTCTTTGACGATTTGCGCCACCATCCTGGGAATTACAGAAGTGTTAAAGATCTCCATGTACGCCGGACTCGCGAGTCCGGGCACCCCGAGATTCGGCGTCCAATGCAGCGCATCCTTGAGGGCCATGTACTTTTCTATAGACCCGCCCTGGGGATCTTTCTGCAGACGAACCACGATATCCGGAACTGTCTTTGGGTAAATGGGAAAATTGCAGCCCCGGCTTTTCTCGTAGCCGGTCCTGGAACTGTCGACCAGGTCGGCAAGGAATTTACTGGCTCCTTCCTGGTTTTGGCTGAAGGTCCAGACCGAGGAGCAGTTGGTGACGTGAGGAAGCGCCGTAACTCCCATTCCGCTGGCGCCAAGCAAGGGCGGCTGGAGCCACAGCACCTTTCCCACCTCCGGGTTTTCCTTCTCGGCGGTCCGAAGCAGACTGATGGCATTGAAGGAAGCGGATGCTTTATGCGCTACCATGGCACGCGCGCTGCCACCACTCTTCCATGTGAGCTGTTCCGGCGTGCCTGAGCGCTGAACGATAGCGCTGGCGTACTGGAGCGCACCCAGGGAAAAAGCATACTTGTTAAAAATCACATCTTTCCCTGCCGGATCCAGAATGAAGGCGCGGCGGGAGTAAAGGAGGGTATGCAGCGTGACGTTGCCTTCCACGGTTGGGCTGAAGGCCAGTCCGCTGGGGATGCCGAGCTTGTCGCGAATCCTAATCCCGCCGCTCAGTAGAGCGCCCTGGTGCACCGGACCGAAAGGCATACCGAACTGACTCCAATAGTCCACAAAGTAGTGAACCGGGGATGGCATCCAAAAATCGGCGAAACCAAAGTACTTCTTGGTCACAGGGTTCCAGGTGGACCTGTGGGCGAGCTGCTGGATGGCGCCCATCTTCCCGGCTACCGCCCGATAAATACCGGCATGATCGATCACGCTGTGATGGAATTCCGCTGGAGGCCAGGGAAAGATAAATATGTCGTGCCCCGTGCCGGCCTTGACCTCGGCGAAGGCGCGGTCACGAATCTCCTCTACGGGAATCAGATCGACCGTGACGTTGGTATTGTTCTGCTTGCCCCACGCAACGACCATCTCCTTCACGAACCAGTCGTCAAATTCGGGAAGGAAGTGCGCCCATTTGGCGATTTTTAGCGTCTTCGGGCTGGCCAGAGCATGAGGTGAAAAGAGAAAGAATGGACCGAGAGCAGCAGCGCCGCCTGCGAACCTGAGGAAATTGCGTCGAGAGAACTTGCCGCTCGAAATCCTGGTCATCCGGGTATCCTGCGAAAGCACAACATTATCGTCCAAAG
>DATDGP010000321.1:0-3699 GCA_036522035.1 Terriglobales bacterium | reverse complement strand
GCTTCGTGACCGATACCCATTGCGGCACAAACTGCCAAGTCACAAAGGATATGACCCCGGATAAGAAATGCGTCAAACGATGCGTACGAGAAGGTTCAAAATATGGCTTGTGGGTAGGTCAGCGCAAATCGACCGTATCCTTGGATCAAGTCGCTACCTCCACGGGGGAACCTCTTTCTGCTTTTGCACCGCTTGAACTTGTTTCTTTGAAAGAGTCGGATCTGCCCCACTCTTATTGATTCTTCACAGTTGCTGCCTGCAATGACATCTGTCACATAGCGTTCTTCGTACTGAAAATGCAAGAGATCCGCGATGGCGCCCATTAACGGTCGCTATTTCGCTCAAAGTGAAACCAACGAAACGAACTTGGGTTTAACTGCACTAGGTAAGTAACGAAAGCGGGTACACATCGGTTCGCCCAGAGTCTGAATGGAGGAGAAGTGACGATTCTCGACGCTATTTTCGGTTGCTGGCACAAACGCACGAGTTTCCCTATGACCAACAGGAAGGGACAACGGCGTTCCGGTAACGCGCAACGCGGGACGTACGTGGTCTGTCTCGATTGCGGCAAAGAGTTTGCCTATGACTGGCAGAAGATGCGCATCACTTCTCTGCGTGATGACGATGGTTATGCCGCCGCGCATGTGGAGGCCAAGGCCAGTTAAGGCGGGAATCGTGCCATGCTTTTCAGTCCACATCCCACTACCGGGACTTTCGCTCGATCGCTTTTCTCGATCGCACGAACCCTGTGGTACAGCCCGGCTTTTCATCTCACGTTTGTGCGTTTGTTCTCGTGAAACCTAAGGCGCATCGGTCAAGCAGTAATCAGTCTAATCAGCGCGAATCAGTGGCCAGTGTCGCCACCCGCGACGGTTGCTCGATTTCCATCACCGCCACCCATTCCTCTTTGCTTCGCGCCAGAAAAACGATCTTTCCCCCCAGGACTTCAGCGGCGGATTCCGGACTCATGTCCTGATGGTAGTCAAAGAATCGGCCGTTCCAGCGCTGCCAGAGCGCAGAGCGAAGCCATCCCCCGGATTCGTACTTGGTTGAGAAAAGGTAAGCCACCTGGTACTGCCCGCGGCCTGACCGGGCGTTGAGCATTTCCTCGACGGTGAAATCGCGCACCGGAAAAACCGCGAAAGGCCAGGAGACATATCCCAGATAAGGCTTGGTCAGCTCGTCTTTGGCGGGCCAGGCGGTAAGCACCGTGGCCTGGCGCTCGTGCTGCTCCAGAAATCGCGCCGCGCCCACGTGGAGCTGGATGAAATCGCGATAGGTCAGATTGTCTTCCGGAGCAATGCGGTACGGCGGATCGAAAAACAGACCGAGTACAAAGAAAATCATGACTACGGCCGCCGGCCACTCCCAGCGAGCGATCCGGCGGTGCAGCGTGGACATGGCGATGATGATCACCAACGGATAGGCGGTGAGCAAGTACCGCGTGAGCAAAGCGCCGCCCAGCAAGGAAAACGCAACCACATGGAACAGCATGATCGTCGCGAACAGTAGCTGTATGGGGATGGCGATGCGGCGCCGCTCGCCCGTAGCGTCGTCGACGACCGGAGGAAAGCGCATAGCCACCGCCATGGCCGCAGTCAGGGCCAACATGTTCATGATCCCCAATAAGGCCCAGAGGCGCAGTCCCAAAGCCAGAATGAATCGTAGCGGGTTCAGGGCCTGGGTGACGTTGTACTGGTAGAACTCGGCGTTGCCCAGGAATCTTCCCGTGGCGTGATGATGATAGACAAGCCAAGCGGCGAGCGGAAGCAGCGGTGTGAGCCAGGGCAGCATGCGCTTGAGTCGTTCCTCGAGCGGCACGTCGCGCATGATCAGCAGGCCCCAGAGCGCGATAGCCAACGGAGTAATCACGGCAGTTTCTTTTGCTAGCACGGCAAGTGAAAACGCGAGCTGACTTGTCCATACGCGCCGATCCACAGCCATGCGGATGCCCCACAGTGAAAGCGCAGCGGCAGTCATGTCGGCATGAGTCAGCGAGCTTTGCACGAAGAATATCGGATAGAGCGCCGTGGCCGTCGTCGAAGCGACCGCGACTCCGTTCCCCCCTAGCTTGCGCGCCAGCAGAAAAACGTTGGTCAGAGCAAAGGCGGCCAGCAGCAGCATGGCAATGCGTGCTACGGCAGGCTTCCATCCGCTGAGTGTGAACCACAGGGCCAGATAAGCGGTGGAGAGCGGAGGGTGCCCCGTATCCAACGTGGTAGTTGGAATCAGGGTGTGGGAGTGAACTAGATCGTAGGCCGCAGGAATGTAGTATCCCGCTTCATCCCAGAAAAAGGGAAGGCGCAGAAGAGGCAGATGCAAGAGGAAAATGGCGGCAAAGACGATCGAAAAAATCTGCACCGAGCCCAGAGGGCGCGCAGGCGCGGAGGTGGCGTTCATGCGCGCATCGGTCTTTTTCGTGCTCTCGTCTCTGCCGTCATGATCGGTCCGCCGAAGTCTCAATGAACCTGCGCCGGCGGAGTGACGCCGGCTTCCAGCTTGATTGCCCCGAAGGCCTTCTCATACTGGACGATGTTCTGCTCCAGGATGGTCAGCAGCGCCTTCGCCTGTTGTGGGCTCAGGTAGATGCCCTGAAAGTTCTGGACTTCCAACTGCTCCGGAGTCTGGGGCTGCAGGCGGCCGAAGATCAGAAAGAAATCCCACACGCTCACGCGAACCTGCACGGAGTTGGCGTAGCCATCGCGGTAGTCGGGTGTGTTCACAAGACGAATGTTGGGCTGTGGCGGAATCGACATGACTGCATCTCCTCAGGAGCCAGCCATGAACATAACAGAAGCGAGGCTTGCCCGGAAACGGCAAGGGAGGAATCAGGCTGGTGGCACCTCGGACGCCGCTTGAAACTTGTCATTTATAATTTCTAGTCCTTCAGGTCGCCAGTGAGGCGTTCATGAACACCAATATTGCTGAGATCCATGCACGTGAAATCCTTGATTCACGGGGGAACCCCACCGTGGAAGCCGAGGTCTCGCTCGCCGATGGTTCGGTCGGCCGTGCCGCGGTGCCCAGTGGGGCTTCCACCGGAGAACATGAAGCCGTCGAACTGCGTGATGGCGATCCCCAACGGTATATGGGCAAGGGCGTGCTGCACGCGGTCGAGAACGTGAACGAACCGATCGCCCAAGCCTTGCAGAATTTGGACGCGACCGCCCAGCGCGAGCTCGACCTAGCGCTGATTAACCTGGATGGCACGCCGAACAAAGCCCGGCTGGGCGCCAACGCGATCCTTGCGGTCTCGATGGCGGCGGCCCGGGCGAGCGCCCTGTCGTTGAAGATCCCGCTTTATCGCTACCTGGGCGGCGTCGATACCAATATCCTTCCCGTGCCTATGATGAACATTCTCAACGGCGGCGCGCACGCCGACAGCAACGTCGACTTCCAGGAATTTATGGCCATGCCCGTCGGCGCGGATTCGTTCGCCCAAGCGCTCGAGTGGGGCGCTGAAGTCTTTCACACTCTGAAGGGTGTACTGAAGAAACGCGGATACAACACTGCGGTGGGAGACGAAGGCGGTTTTGCTCCTTCGCTCAAAGCCAACGTCGAGGCCATCGACCTGATCCTGGAAGCGATTCAGCAGGCCGGATTTCGCGCCGGAGCAGACATTGCCCTGGCTCTTGATCCCGCGGCCAGCGAGTTCTTCGATAAAGAGAAAGGGAAGTACGTATTCAAGAAATCGGACAA
>DATDGP010000320.1:0-21466 GCA_036522035.1 Terriglobales bacterium | reverse complement strand
CGCCGAGGCTCTTTATTTCCGCTGCCATCGCATGCTGGTTTCAGACTACCTGGTGAGCCATGGCCACACCGTGCTGCACATCCTCGATGACAAGCCGCCGAAGGAACATAGCCTGAGCAGAGACGCCCGGATCGCCGAAGGGAAACTGGTGTATCGCGGCGACTACCTGCTTTAGCGTGGAGAGTTCTTCATTCAGTTTCCCGGATCAGGCGGTCTCCCTACTACTGTTGCTTTTCAATTTCTTCCTGGGCGATATGAAAGCCGGTGTCGGCCGCAGGCGTCATAACGCAGGACCTGAAAGTGCTCAAGGAAATCCGGCATCTGCGGCGCCCACATGGCTTGATCACAACCCAGCGAATGCGCAAGGGCCAGCACCGGCAGGCCGCGTTGCCCTTCGAGCCGGTAGAACAGACGCGTATCGTTGACGTTCAGGAATGGCAAGGTTACTCCTTCCCGCGGCGTAAACCGCGGCGCGAACTCTTCTTCGCGGAGGCGAGCTTCCGTCGTCGAAACTCATCGGCCGAGCCCAGGTAGTGCCCGGCATCCTCAAGGCCGTCAGCAACTCTTTTCTGAAGACCGGGGGACCCCGGCAAAGGGTCGCAACAGGACCTCACCGCTTGCACGTCTCTAATACTTCCACGAGTTATCCGCGCTCGCGGGAGCATTCCTTGTGATGGAGTCGGACATCACGTGCAACAGCTCCGCCTGATTCAACGGCGTCCAGCCGTGGCCTTTCATCGGACGTCCATACTCGAATGATCCGCCGAAGGGCGGGTTCGAAGTTCGCGCGAGAAAGCTCTCGAGGCGGTATACGCCAAGATTTAAATAGAAGTTGTCCATGTCGCCGCAGTACAGATGCAGTTTGCCGACCAGCTGCGGTCCGATCTTCGGCCAGTTGGTCTCTAAAAAGAAACGCAGATCGTAGCCATGGTCGCGCATGTAGATGGCGACCTGGGGATCGATCCTGCCGGTGAGCTTGTCCCACAGCGGTTTGGGATATCCGTCTACGCCGACAGGTCCGTAGACCGACTCCCAGGCTTCAAACTGCTGCCCGGAGCGTCCGTGGCTCCCGAGGACCTCTTCCATCTGGCTCATCTGGCGCATGGTCACGTCCACCTGTCCTTCGGAGGTGCGCTCCATGGGACGTTCTGGGATGGGCGGATCGTACCCGGGCGCCAGGAAGGCGTTAGTATCGTTGTAGATATCAACCATCTGGTAACGAGTAAAATCGACGGGATCGGGGAAGAAAGACCAGGTCCCGCCAAAAAATTCCGGATGAAAGACCTGCAGCGCGAGCGATTCCCATCCTCCAGTGGAACCGCCGGAGAGTACTCGCGCGTAGGGTTGGCTGATGATTCGAAAATGGCTTTCGAGATACGGGATCAGCTCGGTCATGAGAGCATCGCCATAAGGGCCGTCGTTGGCCGAGTTCACCGCGTAGGAATCGTCAAAATAGACGGTGGGATGCTGGAAGCTGATCGCGATCATCCGCGGGAAACCGGGCCCGCTCCAGCGTTTGTAGACTTCTCGGCCGGAGAGCCGGCCTTCACGCGGCGGGCTTTCCGCTGATGTGGCCTCGCTGAAACCCAGTGGCGGACGCAAGCTAAAATGACCCTGCTCGTAGAGCACCGGATAATGGGCGTTGGGGTGCGCGTCATACCCTTCCGGCAACAGGACCGTCGCGCCCAAATAAATGGGCTGTCCCCAGAATTGGCTGAGCAAGTTGCTCTGGATCTTGATGTGTTTCACGTACGCCGTGTCGGCGGGCGTAACTATAGGCGGAATGACCTGGTCCAGGTTGAGCTGGATCTCGTAGCCGCTCAGCGGATCAAGGTGGAACTGACGGGGCTGGCTGTATAGATTGCCGGGTGACCGGTTGAACTGCTGGCCTTCCCACTGATCCAGGTGCGCCCAGATGATGTTGCCGTCGGCCCGCTGGAATCGCGTATAGACGTTGACGAGCGCCTGGACGTAGTAATCGCCGGCTGGCAACTCGCGAACCGATTGCATGGGATATCCCATGGTCAGCGAGTCCAACATGACCGCCGCGCCCGGCTCCAGACCCTGGATGTCGTGGCCCAAAAACTCCACGTGCGAACGCCATGATCCGACTTGCAGACGCGGCTCGGGGTTATCCGTCTTGCTGATCATAATGAACACTCTTCCCGTCACCGGTTGCGGGTAACTGCTCGGGAGCGTGATCTTAAATCTGACGTCCGCAGCTCGAGCGGAGAGAAAACTACACAACAAGAAAAAGGCGAATGACAACACATACCGTGTGCGACGTTGCATGATGTCCCCGGAACCACCAGAGTACACGTCCCGGCGTTCCAATCCAAGACTGTCAACTCTGCTCTGGGCGCGCGGCATCTCCCGGAGAGATATTTCCAATCAAGAATTGTTGTACCTCGATGAAAATGTACGCTTAGTCTGAGCCTCCGCAGGGAGGCTGGTGAAGCTGAAAAGGGCGCGAAGACGATGCAAATTGGCTGCCGCCAGGCGAAGCGGATCTGGGAACGGCACCAAAGGGCGGACGAGAAAGGACTGGTGCCCAGGAACGGGCCGGAGTAGCAATCGAGCCAAGCCGAGAAGAATTCCCCAGCAGATCCTGGCGCGGGTGAAGAATCCAATCCTGGCCATCTGCCGTGTTGGCGAGATCCAAAGTTCTTTCCCGACGAGCAAACCGGTACAGCCGCAGGACTTCCGCGATGATCAATTATCAAACCGTCAAGTCGCCATACGAGCTTGGCGGGAGTTTCCCGAAGTATGCTCCCAGTGATCCTTCCTGGACACTCCCACGAAGTTTTACTTTGGCGGACCGCCGCTCTGATCTTTCGGCCCCTGATCGGGTTCTTGAAGCATCTGGTCGAGTTTCTTCTTCTGATCGTCGTTCAACATCTCGCGAACCTTGGAGATCGTAGATTCGCGAAGGGCATGCAGTTTCTGGACCTTGTCCTCGCGCGTGCTGGCTTTGTCGTTCACGATCGACAGCCCTTGGTTGCGTTGGTCTTCGAGGATGGCCTTCAGCTTGGGTTGCTGGTCCGCGGTGAGGTTCAACTCCACCGACAGGGCCTTGACCTGCTCATCGATGCTTGACCCTTGAGGCGCAGTTTGCCCCTGCGGTGGAGGAGGCTGCTGGCCCGGCTGTCCTCCTTCTTGCGGTTGAGCCGATGGCGGCTGGCTCGGTGGTTGAGTCGACTGCGGTTGTCCCGATTGTGGCTGGCTCGGCGCCGATGTCTGGACGGCCCAAGCCCCCAGAGCTAAAAGTAGAGTGCAGAAGCCTGCAATAGCCTGGATCTTCTTCATGAAAATTCATCTCCTGCGGCGGTTTGCGACCGGCTTTTGTGTGATGCACGATCCAAGCGCGGGGAGGTAAGCTCTCATGCAGGATGGGATGTCGGAAACCGGGGATGGATAGCTAGTTAGCCTTCGCCCAGACCCTTGGTGCGCATCAGCTTCAAGGTAGCATCTAGGCGTCTGTAATCGGCATCGCCAAGCGCCAGGAAGCGAAATGGATATACCTTAGGATTCTTGTTGTTCTGCGGCCGGAGAAACTCCACTAACCCGCTGACTGGACCGTTGGCCGTATTGAGACGGACCTCCGCAATCGTCACTTCGGCACCGAGGACTCCATTGAATTCCGCCAGACCGCCCGTGAGTGACAATCTGTGCAGCACCGCCGTAACCAGGTGACCGCCAATATCGAACCGAGCCGGCTCCTCATTGGGGACCCTCACCCGGGGTGAGCGCTTCTTGGTTTGCGACTGAGGAAAATGAGGCATAGATCCCTATCATGCAATGGCTGCGCGAGTTGCTAAAGATTACCGAAGGGGCTTGTCCAAGTTTTCTGACGGGTCTGTCCCAAAGGACTTGGTAGTCGCTGTCCGATCCGATGGAAAACCGCCGCGATCGACGCCTGCCAAAAAAGGAGACCGCTTCCGGTATCCGCGATCTGACATTGCTGCTCCGCGCTTGGAGGTGAAGAAGTTAGGAAGTTACAAAGAATGAAGAGAATTACAAAAAAGAGGAAAAAAGGAGGTGGGGTGGTCTCGTTCAAGCCGCCGCCACCGTTCAAAACCTAAACTCGCGGCGAGTTGGAAGCCAGCAGCGTAGTCTTTTTCAAAGGCAGGGCACGAGCTGCCAGAGTCAACGTCAGGCGCAGAAGAAATCTCAGTCCGCTGTGTCCAATAGGTGCAAAAATGGCGCGCCTCCTCAAACTTTCGGGAGGCTCACTTTAGCACTACGGCGCTCTGGTTCCAGATTACGGCGGAACATGCGCAACCGTAACCCCCGGGCGTTACAACCCAGAATCTTAAGTGCGTTTCCATATGAATCCTCCAGGTGCAAGTTCTTTTGCCACCTGCGTAGCTCCCCCGAACCAGACACGACGTAAGTGATTGTAAATAAAGCTCATATTACCTTTGTAACCTTGTTGGACGTGGCCTTTGACAGTACATTCCTCCCACCATGAAAGCCAAAGTGCGACGTTGTTTGCTCTGCGTCTTGCTCGCCGCTGTGGCTGTCTCGGCCCAGGCCAAACAGTTGGCTGTGGTCGTCGACAAGTCCAACAATCTCGGCGGTCTGACCGCTGCGGAGCTGGCCAAGGTCTTCAAATTCGACAGCCGCAAGTGGCCCGACGGACGCAACGTTGTGCTGGTGATGCGTGATCCTTCTTCTCCGGAAATGCGCGATGCTCTGGAGAAGGTCTATCACATGCAGCCCGACGAAGTGCGCGCCCTCATCGCCGGCCATCGCTCGGAAGTCATCCTCGTCGATTCTGAAGAGAAGCTGCTCAAGTCGGTGCAATCGATTCCCGGCGCCATCGGCCTAGTGGATGTGTACTCCATCACCGGTGCCGTGAACGTGCTCAAAGTCGACGGCAAACTGCCGCTGCAACCAGGGTACTTGCTCCGGGGAACGCAATAAACCGCAAGACCAAGACATCGCCGGGCAACGGCCGTGGCCGCGCGAAAGCCCGGGACGAAAAAAGGGGACGAAAGATGAAGTTTCGAATTCTGGCCGCAGTCTTGGGATTCTCGATCGCGCTGCCGCTCTTCGCCCATGAGGATCCGAACGGCATGCAAATCACCACCCGATCGCGCCGCGCCCACATCTTGTTCGAGCAAGGGCTTGAGAAGATGGAGCTATTGCATCAGCAGGCCGGCCTCGAGCTTTGGCGCCAAGCGGTGAAAGCCGATCCTAATTTTGCTTTAGCTCATATATGTATCGCGTTTTTTTCGCAGGATCCGGCCGAGCAGGTCGTGGAACGGGAGAAAGCTCTGGCCACTCGCAAGTACTCGGGAACCGAAGAACAGCTGATCATCGACTGGCAGGCCAACGCCAGCCAGGCTCGCTGGGTTCCCGCAATTCAAGCTATGAACACCGCCCTCAGCCGTTATCCCCACGACAAGTATCTGGCGTGGATGGCGGGATGGTGGCTGGTTCTCTCGCAAAACCAGCAGGTGCGAGCCGTCGGGCTGTTTGAGCGTGTGATCCAAATCGATCCCAAGTTTCCCGACGCCTGGAACGAAGTCGCGTACTGCTACGCCAAGACTGACAATTTCGATAAAGCTTTCAAAGCCATTCAGCGCTATACCGAGCTTGTTCCCAATGAAGCCAACCCGCAGGACTCCTTCGCCGAGCTCTCGCGCATGGCTGGCCGGTTCGATGAGGCTCTGAAGCACTATCGCATGTCGCTTCAGATCGATCCCACATTCTACGAGTCCCAGCTCGGGCTCGGTGATACCTACGCCCTCATGGGCGACCAGCCACGCGCCCGCACCGAGTATGCCCTGGCCATCCAGGAAGGCACACCGGTGCAGAAGGTGCTGTGGGGACTGCAGTGGGCCGCCACCTATGTCCGCGAAGGCGATTTCGCCGGCGCCGACCTGGCCTATCGTTCGATAGCCCAGCAGGCCCACGAACAAGACTTCGCCAATTACGAAGCTGAAGCCCTGCGCTCGATGGCTCTCTATCAGAAAGACAGCGCTGCCGCCGTCGAGTTGCTGAACAAGGCGGAAACCGCGCTCCAGGGCGATCACAAAGTTTCCCAGCAGTTGCTGACAGAAGAGCTGGCTCAAGTATGGCGCACGGGAGTCGATCGCGCTGTTCACGACGGTGACCAGACCCGCTCCCAGGCTCTGTTGCAGAAGCTAAGCAACCTGGCTGCGGCCAACGCCGACGATCTAATTGAAGTCGCCTACGCTGGCGCTGCCGGAGCCGTCTACCTGGCGCAAGGCAAGTACCGCGAAGCTGCGGCCGATTTTGAAGGCGATCCCGGCAACGCGGTCTCCATGCGCGGATTGGTCGAAGCCTACGAAAAGTCCGGCCAGAAAGACAACGCTGTAAAGAGCGCGTCGGCTTTGGTCGCTCTGAACGTCCCGCTGATCGAACAGGCGGTGGTGGTGCCCGAGTTCCGCAAACAGCGCACGGATTCCGCAGCCACCTTCCGCTCCAGTTCGAGGTTATAACTTCGCGTCTCTAACGAGGTTCGCGGCGTTAAGTCGTCGCTGAAATCCAGCCGTTAGCTCATGTCGGGTTACAGACAGGGCTAACGGCTGTTTTTGCTTTCAGTCGAACCGCTCGCTACCCACCGCTGACGCAGCCCCTCCGAAATGTAGAAACGCGTGACGAGCCGTAGTGATCGCGGCTACGAGCTCCCGATTAGCACTCCGGCCAAAAACACTAAGATGCCGCCGATCATCACCTGCACTGTCGCTGAGAGCCATGGCGACTCCATGTAGCGATGCCGCACCCAGGAGATCGTCGCCAGCTCGACCAGCACCACTACGACAGCCACAGCGAAGGCCACGGTGAAGTTGGGAATCAGAAAGGGCAGCGTGTGACCGATACCGCCTAGAGCCGTCATCAGGCCGCAGACCACGCCGCGCACGTAAGGATGACCGCGTCCGGTGAGACTGCCGTCATCGGAAAGCGCTTCGGCGAAGCCCATGCTGATGCCGGCGCCGATCGAGGCGGCGAGTCCCACGGTGAACGCTGTGTGCGTGTTGCGTGTGGCGAAGGCCGCGGCAAAGACCGGGGCCAGGGTGGAGACCGATCCATCCATCAGACCGGCCAAGCCGGGCTGGACGATCTGCAGAACGAACAACTTGCGATCGGCGTCCTCTTCGCGGCGACGCGTGGCTTCGTCGAGTTGCAGCTCTCCGGCACGATGCTCGTGCCCGCGCTCTTCGACAGCCAGGTCGTTCAGGAGCTGGCGGATGCTGGCGTCCTGAGTGCGGCTGGCCGATTTCTCATAGAAACGCCGCGTCTCCACTTCCATGGTGGCCGCTTCTTTACGCACGGCATCAAGTCGCATGGGTTTGGTAAGCCAGATAGGGCGGCGGTGCACGAAGCCGCGAACGTCGTTGCGGCGGATCAGGGGAATGTGTTCGCCGAACTTGGCTTGATACAGCTCGATCAGGCGGCGGCGATGTCCCGACTCTTCTTCGCGCATGCCGTCAAACATCTGCGCGGTCGCCGGGAAGGCCTGTCGAAGGCCCTCGGCGTAGTCGGCGTAGATGCGCTCGTCTTCCTCCTCGAGCGAGATGGCCAGAGCCAGGATTTCGTTTTCGGCAAGGCTGTCAAAGGTGCGCATGATCCGGAGATTGTAAATTACCCGCACCTCAGAAGGATTCACGGTGGAGACGCGAGGCGCGGCTTTCTTCCGGGGAGGCACCCTTAACGGGACATCTCCCTGCTTGCAGCCGTAGAGGGGAAAATGGGATTTCGCAAAAACGGCCGACGACCGCGGGCTCGATGCTAGCCACCGAAGAATTGTCGAATCTCCCACCAGTATTTCTCCACCACGTACTCTGTCCGCAGATGGCCGCCGCGCTTGAGCAGCTTGAGCTTCACGCCGGTGCGTTCGGCGAAGTGGCGGACCATGCGCCAGGGAACGTAAGGATCGTCCTGGGCGTGGAACATCATGAGCTTGGCAGGAATGATTCCGTCCACCTGATTTGCCGGATTGTAAAACCTGCCCGCGCGCAATTTCCGCCAGTTCTTCTCCGGCAGTCGGTAACCGTTGCCGAAAGCTTCGCGCACATAGCGCGCATAGCTGGGGTTGGAGGTTTCGACCTTCTCGGACTTGGATAGGATCGCCCAGTCGACCACCGGGCAGTTGGCGACCGCCTTCGTGACTCGCGGATCCATCGAGCAGAGAATGGCGGCGGGGCCGCCAAAGCTGCCGCCGATGACGAAGACGGCGTCGGGCGAGACGCGGAACGTTTGCCCGAATGCGGCATCCTTCAAGCCTCTGGGCAGCTGGTCGATCACATCGAGAATATCTTCGTGAGGCGATTTCTCGAGAAATTCTCCGTCGCTCTCCCAGGCGCCGCGGTAGCGCGGATAAACCACCCAATATCCCTTTTTCGAAAGGAACTCCGCCAGCGGCTGCTTGCGGGGCATGGAGGGCATGCCGTCGCACAGGATGATGACGCGCTGCTTCCTTACGTTCCGCGCCGGCGGCAGGAACTCGGCGACGATCTCGTCTTTGATCCGTGTGCGAAACATCTCGATCCCAACCTGGCCTCATGGTAACAAAGGCCTCGAACATTCGCCGCGCGGTGATGTATAACGCTTGCGTTACCACTACGGGGAACGGCATGGCTAACTACATCGGAGCACTCGATCAAGGCACCACCAGCACGCGCTTTCTCGTCTTCGATCGCCAAGGCAAAGTCGCGGCGACCGCGCAAAAGGAGCATACGCAAATCTATCCGCAACCGGGATGGGTGGAGCACGATGCCGAAGAGATCTGGACGCGCACGCAGGAGGTCATCGGCGAAGCCTTGGGCCGGGGCGGGTTACATCCGGCTGATCTGGCGGGCATCGGCATCACCAACCAGCGCGAGACCACGGTCGTGTGGCGGCGGTCGACGGGCAAGCCCGCAGCCAACGCCATCGTGTGGCAGGACACGCGAGTGGCCGGCGACGTGGCCCACCTCACGCGCGAGCTCGGTCAGGACTTCTTTCGTCCTGCCACCGGTCTCCCGCTTACCACATATTTCAGCGGCTTGAAGATTCGCTGGCTGCTGGAGAACGTTCCTGGACTACGCCAGCAGGCCGAAGCTGGAGAGATTCTCTTCGGCAACATCGACGCCTTTCTGGTCTGGAATCTCACTGGCGGTCCGCGCGGCGGGGTGCACATCACCGACGTCACCAACGCCAGCCGCACCCAGCTCATGAACCTCAAGACTCTGGCTTGGGACCCGGAAATCCTCAAGAGATTCGGCATTCCCGCTGCCATGCTGCCCCGCATCAGTTCAAGCAGCGAGCTATACGGAAGCGTGACTCTGCCCGCGCTCTCGGGGACGCCGATCGCCGGCATCCTGGGCGATCAGCAGGCAGCCCTGGTAGGCCAAGCGTGTTTCGCCGCGGGCGAAGCTAAAAATACCTACGGAACCGGCTGCTTCCTGCTCATGAACACCGGCGAGCGGCTGTCACCCTCAAAGCATGGATTGCTCACGACGGTCGCCTACAAGCTCGGCCAGCAGCCCGCTTGTTACGCGCTCGAGGGTAGCGTGGCTATCTCCGGCGCGCTGGTGCAATGGATGCGCGACAACTTGGGCCTCATCAAGTCCAGCGCCGAGATCGAAGAACTGGCACGCACTGTCGAGGACAACGGCGACGTTTATTTCGTGCCGGCATTTTCCGGCCTCTACGCACCCTACTGGAAGGACACCGCGCGCGGCGTGATCGCCGGTCTTACGCGCTATGCCAACAAGGGTCATCTGGCCCGCGCAGTCTTGGAAGCAACGGCGTTTCAAACCCGCGACGTGGCTGGCGCCATGGAGCAGGACTCCGGAATCAAGCTCAACGTGCTGCGCGTGGACGGCGGCATGATCGAGAATGATCTGCTGATGCAGTTCCAGGCCGATATCCTCGACCGTCCGGTGGTGCGGCCGGAAACCAAGGAGATGACCGCGCTGGGCGCTGCCTACGCTGCTGGGCTGGCAACAGGCTTCTTCCAAAGCACCGACGAGCTACGCTCGCAATGGCGCACGGGCAAAACCTGGTCGCCACGCCTCGATGCTGCCACCCGAGAGCGCAAGTACCAGTCCTGGAAAAAGTCGGTCACACGCTCCTTCGACTGGCTGGAGTAAGGGTAGATGGGCCATCAATTTCGCCTGAAATGACCCCCTTCCTGGCGTAAGAAATCCCTTGCGTGCACAGGTTTTCCCGCGCTGTACGGTCCGTGGAACCACCGAAGGACCCTGTCTGGTTTTGGCATAAATGGGGTAGAGTGATACCGCAATTTTGTTGGGCGATCACAACGACATTTGGAGAGGAATTATGTTTGGCAATCCAGGATACAGGCTTTTACTGCTTGCAGTCTGCGGGTTGTATTTTTCGGTCTTCGCCCATGCGGCTCCGGGCGGCGCCTGTCAGGTGGCGGAACCGGCTGAAAAACCCGAGCAACACCAGCACGGGCATTCGATGGAGATGAATATCCCTAGCGGAGTCACTGATAAGTGCGCGGCCAAGTTTACATACGACGATGGACCTCTCGGCCCCAGTCACTGGGAGAGCGTCTGCAACGCCGGTCACACGCAAGCGCCGATCGATATCACCAAGTCCGAGAAAATCACCGTTCCGCCCTTGGCGCCGCTGCAAATGAGCTATCAGCCCGCGGATCTGGACATGGTGAACGATTGCAACCATTACCTGATCAAGCTGAGGTTTCCCAGCAATCAATGGCTGAAAGTGGCCAGGAAGCCTTACCGCCTGAGCGAGATCGAGTTCCACGAGCCGGGTGAGATCGCTGTCAACGGCAAACGTCCGCTGATGTCCCTCCAACTGGTCCACCTGTCGCCGGAGTTGAGCTTCCTGATCATCGAGGTCCCCATCGTGGTGGGAAAAGAAAACCCGCTGATCAAAACCCTTTGGAAACACATCCCGGCGGGCGGCAAAGAGAACAAAGTAGCAAACGTAAAAATCAACGCCATGGATCTGCTGCCCGCCGACCACGGCTTTTATTTCTTTCGCGGATCTTTGACGCATCCCCCTTGCAACGAAGGTGTCATGTGGTACTTGATGAAAAGCCCGATCGAGATGTCGGAAGCCCAGATCGCGCAATTCAAGACGTACTACCACAACACAGCCAGGCCGCTTCAGCCTTTGAACAACCGGCCCGTGGTCGAGAGCAAGGAAACCAGGCCATAATCCGCTAGGAAAACAAAGCGCATATGCGAGTCCACTATCAGCGAAGCCTCGTTCTGATACTGCTGCTGAACCTGTTCGTCTCTTTGCCGCTGGCCATGGCGCAGCCGAACGCGGATGTTTCGCTGCAAGCCCAGCGACAAAAGGCGGTGGCCCTCTTTAACCAGGGCAAGCGTCTGGAAGCTTTGCCGCTGCTCGAAGAGCTCGCGCAAAAGAGCCCGCGAGATGCCGAATTGCTGGTCGAGCTGGCGGCGTCTCTCATCGATCATGCGGCAACCCTTACCGACCAGCAGGCAGCAGCCAAGGAGCGCTTTCGCGCCAGGGACCTGATAGAGAAAGCCTGGGGATTAGGCAACACCAGTACACTAGCCGAGAACCTGCGCCAACTTCTCGAGGAGCTGCCGGCGAATGGCGCGCTCAAATTCTCTGACAACCCGGCGGTAGTACAGGTGATGAATGCCGGCGAAGCGGCATTCTCCCGTCGCGATTTCGATGAGGCGCTGAAGAACTACGCCAAAGCCCTCGAACTCGAACCCAAGAACTATTTCGCCGTGCTCTTTACCGCAAACACCTACGACCGAACAAATGATTTCGCCAAGGCTGGCGAGTGGTACGAGCGTGCGATGCGGATGGACCCGGATGTGGAGACAGCCTATCGATACTACGCCGACATGCTGGCCAAACAAGGCGAAATGGCGGAAGCGCGCACCATGCTCATGCACGCGGCCGTGGCTGAGCCTTATAACAAGATTGTGTGGCGCGAGATTCGAGCTTGGTCGACCATTAACAATGCTCTCTTCAACCCCGTATTTCTGGCTATTCCATTGCCGCGGAGCGACAACACAGCCGTCGGTAGCGGTAGCAAGTTGTCCCCGGAGCTCGCCTCCGCCTGGCGGACTTACTATTCGGTGAAGTCGGAGTGGAAAAAAGGCGGCAAGTTCGAAAAGCAGTTTCCTCAGGAAGGGGAATACCGGCACTCGCTGGCGGAGGAATCCGAGGCCTTGACCAAGACCGCGAAGGTGCTGGAAGCTCTCAGAGAAAAGAAGGAGACGGCCCAACTGATCGCGAGCGATCCTTCGGCCGCCTTGCTATTGAAGCTGCATGAAACGGGCCTCACCGACGCCTACGTGCTATTCAGCCTGGGCGATGACGGCATTGCCAAGGATTACGTCGCTTATAGGGCGAAGAACCGCGACAAACTGGAAACCTACATCGACAAGTTCGTCATCGCGCCCGCTCCGGCCAAATAGCAATCCCTAGACAATATTCAGCCCAGGAGTTGCCAATTGGCGGGTTGTGGTTGCCGCCACGAGCTGGTGCTTCAGTAATTGAAATCAACTAAAGGGTGCTATTGGGCTGACGGCTAAGTGGTGAATAAAAAGCGGCCTCAGAGCTTTACCCTGAAGCCGCAATTCCTGTGTTCTCGAAAAAACCCGCTTCCTAGTTGGGGTTCACCTGTTCAATCGCCATCATGCCCCGGTCTTCATGTCCAAGGATATGGCAATGGTAGACGAAGGCACCGATATCCGGTCCGCGGAAGTCCATCAGGGCCTCCACCTGCGGGTACGGTAACGGCGGCCCACCACCGTTGGCTGTGATACAAGCCGGGGGATTAGGCGGGTTCGTTACACCACCTTGAGCATTCAAACCCGCAGGATCACCGCCGCAGAACGGGAGCTCAACCATGTCCAGGAACTGACCGTCGATGGCCGGCGCCTGCTGGGTGCCGTTGACCTCGAAGTTGTCCTGCGACAGCACTTTGAAGTGAATCTGGTGCTGGTGGAGTTCGTGGTTTTCTCTGGCGTGATTCTGGATAAACCATTTCTCCACGGTTCCCTGCGTGGTCACGACCGCCGGGGGATTGTTGTTGTCGAATGGCACGTCGATCTGAGGCGGCCCGGAGGCGATACACCTGGAGTCGGATGCTGGCGCGCAACTCTCGGTACTGATGAAGAACTCGCTTCCATCCTCGACCTCTTCGAAGAACACCGTACGTGTGATCGCCGGGGTTACGTTCATGATGCCTCCGAAGCGCTGCTGGGAGGTGTTCAGGCCGGTAAATGTGGGGACTCGGTCATCAGCCAGCGGCTCATCGTTGTCCGAGTCGCCGACCACCACCATATTGAGTAGTGGACGAGTGGGAACGTTATCGCCAAGCGGCCCGGAGTAGAGGAGTTGGGCCACGAGCTGGGCCACCTTCACCGTGGAAGGAGGCGCCTTTACAAGAATTTCGTAGCGCGACGCCGGCGGTATGCGGACATGCGTCACCGGAATGAGTTGGCCAGGCTGGGTGCCGTCCTGTGAGTTGACGGGGACCGCGTCGATACCTACGACTTGGATCGTCTGGGGCATTCCATCAAACCGCACCTGCAGGTCGAGAGGGGCGTCCGACGTGCAGTTGCAGATCCGCCAGAATTGCGTTTCGCCGGTCTCCAAGTGGATACTCGCTGGGGTGTAGGTAGCTGTGGTTGGGGAGGTGACCGTCGTGTTGATCGAGACAAAGTTCACACTTAGGTCATTCTGGGGAACCCCGCCTTCCGTTCCGGCCGGGCTCTCTGTGGTGGGCGTGCTGAGCTGTTGGTCACGGATGACGAGAATGCGATGACGCAACCCCGCGACTGCCGGCTGCACGTTGTTGATGCCTTCCACCACCAACGCTCCCGCCGCTCCGCCCTGCACGGCGAGTTCGGCCAGGCCGTGGACATGGGGGTGGTACCAGTAAAGCCCCGGAGGCTCATTGGTGGGGAACTGTACACTGTACTGGAACGTGCTTCCTGGATTAATCAGGGTCTTAACCACGTTGTCACCATGGCACTGAGGGCTGGTATTGGTACCGTGATAGTGGATGTTCATCGACCCACCGCTCATATTGAAGCCCGCGGCGTTCTGCGTCGGAACGTCCTCCTCGAACACGGTATTGCCGCAGGTGGGCGCGTGAAAAGTCTCATCAAAATCTCCTGCTTCGGTGAAGGGAGTGTTGTTGGTCACGGTGATGTTCAGGGTATCGCCTGGGTTCACGTGCAGGGTAGGATTCTCCAGGCCGCTCGGGGTCATGAAGCAGAACAGCTGCCGGCCGGCCGAGTCGGTGGTTGATTGATAGGAGAACTGCACGTTCAGCACCCCGTTCTGGCTGAACAAGGCTGGTGGCTGATGTACTACGCCGCTTGGAGCGGGTCGTTGACAAGGATTGTTAACAGGCGCAACCGGCGTCTGTGCGAGCGCGCTCTGCGCAAGCACCATGACCCCCAGCCCTGCAACAACGGTCAAAACAAACGGTATCCGTCGATTCATGATAGTTTCTCCTCCGGTAAATCCAACTAAGGCCAGAAATGACCGCGGGAAATCGCTCAGCGGAGTGCAGCTGCTGAGGCTCGGGCGCAAGACTGGGCGCCAAACTAGCTGGAAGATCGCTGTTCCCGGAGGGCAGCCATCCGAACTTTGTGCATGTTCGGTAAGCAAAAACCCTGTCTCCGGGATTCTTAAGTTCAAAAGAGTTGGGGCTGCGAACTGGTTCGCGGCACCGTCCCTAGTCCGTTCTGGTGCCGATTTCGGGTATGCGAGAAAAACCGCAGGTTACGCTGAGTGAAAAGCGTATTCCCTCATTAGAAAAACCCAATCAAGACGTTCAGGAATTCCTGTTTTCGGGAAACCATATCGGCTTAGTTTCTCTTATCGGCTCGATGGGATAGACAATAAGTCACTTTGAATCAACATCATAGACGGATAATCAGCGCCTTATTGAACCCTCCGCTTTCGAGTTGCCGGCTGAAACGTTATTGACACCTGCTGCACTACCTCTCGGGCGGTAAAACGGGGAACACGTGACCAAACAAGAGCCTGAATTCCTGGAGTGCGAGCAAGGTTCCGACCTTAATTCTTTGCCGGATTCTCGCCGAAGAGGGAAGACCGAAGCGGTTTCCGAGGCCCTGGATTATCTCTTTAGGCTGCATCAGAATCGCCATTGGAGCACAGCGCCGGGCCCCGGCCCAGGCTCAGATTCACTGAACACGGCCTGCGTATTGGCGCGTCTCAAGGATGCCCTCCCCGGCCTCCCCAGTCATCGATTGCTGATAAAGGTCAACGAGTCACTCGATTGGCTGGTGGAGACACAAACACCCGCCGGAGGTTGGCAGGGGCGTTCAGGAGACAACGAAGCAGGCCCTACAGCCTGGGCGATTCTGGCTTTGGCAAAAAATGGTCGAACCGTGAGCGAGACGGCACTCAATTGGATCCGCCGCTGCCCTCGCCAGGACGGCGGCTTCGCTACGTGTACCGGAGACACTGATGGGCGCACCCTTGAAACAACGGCGCTGGCCAGCCAGGCTCTGGGACATTTCGACAGCGATGCTGAACGATTCCTTTGTACGCGCCTCGAGTGCGACGCTGCCTCCCCCGCGGAGCAACTCGCGGCTTCCGCCGCAATTCTGGACTGCGATAAGAGCCTGGTGCCTTTGCCGCTTTTGAATCAGGCCTGCCAAGTGACGGCTCGCGTCCAGGCAGAGAGCGCTGCCGACCAGGCCTTGCTGTTGCGCTGTTTGCTGCGGCTCAGGCTTACTCGGGCCTGGCTTCTGGCGAACAGTCTCCGTGCCATGCAACTTGCGGACGGATCCTGGCCTGGGCCCAACGAAAACAAGATCATTACAACAGCCACCGCGGCCTCGGCGCTGGTTCTAATCGAGTCCCAACCGGGGCTGTACTTCGGCTCCGACCTGCCTCGGCCACGCCGGCTACGCGAGTCCTCGTAAGGGTGAAAGAATGAAGAGCGCACAAGTACAGGTACGGGCAACGAAACGGCAACGACCAGATTCGCGCCTTCATGCGTCCCTCAGAGCGGTCCCGCGGTCGGCGAGCGTCCCCGCACCTCCGGCGGCTGCAGTATACTGGTCGCCCATAACAAAAGTGGACCTCTACTCGTTTGATGCGGATTATCTGCGGCGTCTGAAAGCTCGAGACGCTGTCACGGAGGCCCATTTTGTCTCTTACTTCGAGCCCAGAATGCGGATCAAGCTCCGGCACCGGGGCTTCTCTTCGCCGGCGCTTGAAGACGTCAGCCAAGAGACTTTCTTCCGGGTCTTGACCGCGGTGCAGGCGGATAACGTTCTGTATCCGGAACGGTTCGGGGCCTTCGTCCATTCGGTGTGCGACAAGGTGATCCTGGAAAAGTTCCGGGAATTCGCCCGCAACCAGCACCTCGATCTCGACGACATGGATCTTCCCGACCGCAAAACCAACCTTGAAGCCATGCTTCTGCGGAAGGAAAAGAGCAGGATCGTAGAGGAGATTCTCGACGAACTCTCTCCCAAAAAGAGGAACATTCTGCGCGCTTTGATTTTCGAGCAACTCGATCGTGAGGAACTGTGTAAGCGGTTTGGGGTCAACAGCGATTACCTGCGAGTCCTCCTCTTCCGGGCCAAAGAGGACTTTGGTGAACGGCTGAAGGCCAGAGGACTGGTCGGATTCAAAAGCGTCACAGTCGCGGTAAAGCAGTGAGGAATCTTGCTATGAACAATGATCTGATGAACCACGAACAAGCAGTCAGCAACCAGGCTGCGGAGCGCTACTTGTTGGCCGAATTGAGCCAGGAGGAACGCGAAGCCTTTGAAGGACACTATTTCGATTGTCCCGCCTGCTTTGAACAAGTCAAGTTGGGCATGGACTTTCTGCACCATACCCGTGATGTCCTTGATCCGGAGCCGGAGAAAGGCTGGTTGGCCCGCGCCTTAGGAGACCTGCTGCGGCCGGTGCCCGCGTTTGCCTCCGTCGCGCTAGTGCTCGCGGCTGGCATCGGCGTTTACCAGCAGTCCATCATCGCCAGCCTGAAGGCTCCACGACTGGAATCAAGTTATGTGGTAACGGGACAGGCCAAGGGCGGCGCTTCGGCCAAGGTGGTGAGCGTCTCCCGCAAAGCGGGACTAAGCCTGAAGGTAGAGTTTCTCCGCAAGCCAGAGTTCGCTTCTTACCAGGCGCAGATTGTGACCGCGTCGGGATCGGTGAAAGCGACCGTTCTAGTGCCCGCCGGCGTTAGCGACGATTCCCTGACCATCGCACTGCCCGCGGACACGCTGGACGCAGGCGCTTACTCGGTGGTGGTGTACGGCGTATCCGCCGACGGCTCCAAAACTCAAGCCGGAGGCGGAGCCTTCGATCTGCAGTTTGTCGAGTAATGCCGGGTTGCCGGTCTTCGGCAAATCAACGGTCGCTCCCTTGCGCCAGGAGAGTTGGATAGTACAATCGAGGTCAGATGAGGTGCTTCATTTCCTCATACCGGCCCGCACGTCATAGCAAAGCGCATTCATAAAGCCCAGATGCAGTAGATACTTTGAGCGTCCCAGAAAAAGGAGAGGAGTGTCTATGAGCCCCTGCAAGATTCATCATTCCCAGTATCTCTATCACGCCTCGGCTTACGGGCTGGCGGCGGAGATTGACCGCCCGGTCAAGCAAAGCATTCACACCCAGGCGTCCACGACGCTGTCGACCGGCGGTGGACGGGGCACCGACCGCGTTGACAAGTTTTGCGTCGCTCCATTCGTCTCCTTCGATGCTGCCTACTGCGAGGTGGGCGGAAGCTTCGATGACTGCCACGACATGCATAGTACGTACGCTCAGGCGATCATCGAAGGACTGAATATCTTTGACGTGGTCACGGCGGATCGCGTGGTCTCGCGCATGGTTATCTATTCGCCGGGCGCGGAGGGCGATGAGGGAGAATCCAGCTACGACATCACCGGGAGCTATTTTGACAATCTCAGAATCGCAGGTCGCCCGGTTGAGGTAAAATTGCCAGCCACTGCAGTTCAGAAACACGACAGATACTCCAGCTTTGAGAAGGCATTTCTCGGCCCGCAGGGCCACGAACTGCTGCCTTGGGGCGACAAGTCTCCAGAAGAGCTAGAGGCGCTGGAAAAGGAATACCACGCTCTGACCGGTATGGGGAAACGGGCCAAGGCATGGAAACAGAAGAAACAGCGCAACGGAGGAGCCTACCGGGCCTCCGTGGCCGGCAACCTGGATCTCAAGGGTTCAGGTTTAACCGGTTTAGGCGGGATCATCCTGGTACCCAAGTTCGGAGTGGTTCGCTTGGCCGAACTGATTGTCCACAAAGACTACCGTCGCCTGACCATGTTCAACGTGCAGATGTGTTCCGGGACACATGGTGGTGCCAGCGGTGGTGGCACCTCGGGCAGCGGCGGCACATCTGGACCGTAGTCTATTTTCTCCTTTGCCTGGCTATCGGATGCCGGCATGTTTCCGACCGTGAGTGGCAATCTCGTTACGACGACACGCGCAAAAAGCTGTGGTACGGTTATTACGCGCAGGCGTTTCAGCAGGCTAAAGAAAATTACCGCGAAGCCAGCCCACAGTCGGAAACATGGAGCAGGCGTTTCCAGGCGCTGGAGGCGCAGTCGCTGCTGTTTCAAGGTAAGCCGAAGGAAGCGCTCGATCTTCTGAAGGGTGATGATTCTGCTGCGCTTCCTCCGGATGTGCGTGCACGAAAGCGATTTGTGCAAGCTGATGCCCTTTGCCGTCTGGGGAAAGAGCCGGTTGCGGAGCCTTTGCTTGCTGAAACTGAGACTCTCATTTCTCAAGAGAGTACGCTTCGCGCAGAACTAGCGCTAGCGCGCGGCCGGTGTGCTTTATCGACTGACCGTACCACCGCCCTGAAGGACTTTACTTCTGCATACAACCTGGCCCACGGTCGCGATGAGTTCGTCGAGGCGACGGGCTTCCTTAACGCGGGTTTTGTGTTGTTGGGCGAGGAGCGCTATTCTGAATCTATCGACAGGTTCCTCGAAGGCGTTCAGGTAACAAACTCTCCGCTTTTGCAGGAAAAGCTCCGCGGCAATCTCGGCTTCGTTTACTCGCAGTTAGCGGATTGGAAAAAGGCGATTTCCTTTTCTGAGCCTGCCGAACGTCTTGCCAAGGAGATAGGAAATCTTGGAGATCAAGAGCGATGGCTCAACGATCTCGGCCGCGCTCACTTCGCTCTGTGGGATTTGCAAGAGTCGGAAACCTACTACGCTCAAGCCCTGGCCATTGGCCAGCAATTGGATGATCGTGCGGCCAGTGCAGCCTGCTTTAACAACCTCACCCGCCTTGAATTGAGAAAACGTGATTTGGATAAGGCAGAAGCTTTTTTGAAGCAGGGTGAGGGCCTCGGCGTGGAAGCAGAGAAGTTGCATTTCTCGGTCGATGCAGCCGAGATAGCTCTTGCCCAGAAGCGACTCTCTGAGGCGGGAAAGAGCTTCCGCTTCCTGGTGTCGCGAACCGGAAGAGACAAGGTCCTCCAGTCGATGATCCAGCGCGACTTGGGAAGAGTCTATTCGGAACAAGGTAAGGTTGCTCGGGCGGATCGGATGTTTCGCGGCGGTATCAAGACCGCCGAGAATGCGGTTGCCGAACTGAAACGGCCCGAGTATCGCATGTCCTTCATGGATCAGGACCCATTCTACGATTCCTATATCCAATTCCTGGTAGCGCAGCACAAACCCATCGATGCCCTCAGAATCGCCGAGCAAAGCAGGGCCCAACTGCTAGCTGCTGCACTCGGGACCGGGAAATCGCACGATCCGGTAATCTCCGCTGCCGAATTGCAAGCTCTGGCTAAGCGCCGTCAACAAGTCGTCCTTGCCTACTCGATGACCGACGAGAAAACCTTTCTATGGGTAATCACAAGCTCTCAGTTCAAGCTGTTCGAGTTACCGGGGCACGACGAGATTTCATCTCAGATTGATGACTTCAATCGCGAGATCCAAGACCATCGCAACCTCGAAGATTCTCCGGGAGGTCAAAGGCTCTACCAGGCTCTGATTCAGCCGGCGGAGAAATTCATTCCGCCGCAATCGAGCGTGGCCATCATTCCCAGCAAGCTTCTTTCGCTAGTCAACTTCGAAACCCTGATTGTGCCGGGACCCAAGCCTCATTATTGGATCGACGAGGTGGATGTCGGGGTCGCCGGCTCGCTGGCTCTACTAGCCGCGCCGAAGTCAACCGCAACCAGGAAAGTCGGTGAAATGAGAGACCTGCTGTTGTTAGGCGCTCCCATCGAGGCCTCCAAGGACTTTCCGGTCTTGAAGAACGCCCCCGAAGAAATCAAGCTCATCCAGACACACTTTCCTGCGGAGGAGGCAACCGTGATTTCCGGCAAAGCCGCCACGCCGCAGGCTTATCGTAACGGCAATCCCGGCGAGTATCGTTTTCTACACTTTGACGCTCATGGAGTGGCCAGCGATCTCAGCCCGCTCGATTCGGCCATCGTTCTTTCACCCGGCGGTGACAGCTCGTACAAGCTCTACGCCCGCGAAATCAAGGACATCCCTCTCCATGCCGAGCTGGTGACCATCTCGGCTTGCTCCGGCTCCGGAACGCGATGGTACCAGGGTGAAGGTCTCGTGGGTTTGGCCTGGGCTTTCATGCGCGCCGGTGCGCATCAAGTCGTGGGAGCTCTTTGGGAGATGGACGAAGCCTCCAGCCCGCAACTCATGGACCATTTCTATGGTGAACTCACGCAAGGCAAGTCCGCTGCGGAATCCTTGCGCGACGCCAAGCTCAAAATGCTTCACTCCAACACCTTCTACCGCCATCCCTACTATTGGGCGTCGCTGCAGTTGTATACGGGATCGTAATCGCAACGCCGACGAAGGGCGGATGCGCGACACCACTGCTTAGCGGACCAGTCGGCGCTCGTTTCACTTTCCACTGAAGTTACTGAAACCTTCTGCCGGCCTCAGCCGTATTGGGGCTTGCACCTGCTGACACGATGTCCCGGACCTCAGCAGGAGGATGGAGAAGAAACTATGAACATTGGTCGACGATTGCTGAGCGTAATTTGGGCCGGGTTGCTCGCGGTGGTAATTCTGCTCATCGGACAAGCCGCCTGGGTAGCGCTGCTGTCCACCAATCTCAAGACAACTCCAAAGATTCCCTGGGCGGTCGCCGCGATGGCTGTCGTGCTATGGCTGATGTGGCAGTATCTCGGCGGGCGCTGGTGGCCGCGGCAAACGGCGGAGGCTCGGCGTCGCAACCTGCGCGCTTTTTCCGTCTCTCGCCGGACCTTCACTTGGGCGCTCGTGGGCGGCATCTTCCTGATCGCGGCGCTCAGCGGGCTCTGGATCGTTCTCTTTCAAATTTCGCGGACCCCGGCCAACGCAATCCCGGGCATGGGCGACTATCCGCTCCCCACCATGATCCCGATCCTGCTGATGTCCTGCTTGGCGGCGCCGTTTTCTGAAGAAGCGGCATTCCGTGGCTATGCACAATCGATCCTGGAGCGGCATTTACGTGGCCCCAGCGCCGTCGTGATCTC
>DATDGP010000319.1:0-32148 GCA_036522035.1 Terriglobales bacterium | reverse complement strand
CATCCTAGGGTGTTAATATAGATTCCGAAGATCATGCCATTAAAAACGCTGTTTCTGAATCCGCCGTCGTTTGAGAACTTTGACGGTGGCGCCAGTTCGCGCTGGCCGGCCACCCGCGAGATCGAGTCTTACTGGTATCCGGTCTGGCTGGCGTATCCGGCCGGCATGCTGGAAGGTTCGCGTTTGCTCGACGCCGCACCGCACCACGTTTCGGCCGCCGATACCATTGAGCTCGGCAAGCAGTACGAGTTCCTGGTGCTGTTCACCTCCACACCCGGTTTCCCCGGCGACATCCGGCTGGCGGCGAAGATGAAAGTGGCGAACCCCAACCTGAAGATCGCTTTTGTGGGTCCGCACGTAACTACGCTCCCTGAGCGATCACTCCAGGAATGTCCGGCTATTGATTTTGTGTGCCGCCGCGAATTTGATTACGCAACCGTTGAGTACGCCAACGGCGTGCCCCTGTCGGACATCAAAGGCATCTCCTATCGCGATGCCAGTGGCAAAGTCGTCCACAATCCCGATCGCGGCGACGTAATGGACCTGGACGCTCTGCCCGACGTGACCAGCGTTTACTATCGCGATCTCGATGTTCGCCGCTACAACGTTCCGTTCCTGCTCTACCCGTTTGTGTCTCTCTACACCACGCGCGGGTGCCCCGCGCAATGCACTTTCTGCCTGTGGCCACAGACGCTGAGCGGGCATCCTTGGCGCAAGCGCTCGACCGACGCTGTCGCCCGCGAGATGGCGCAGGCCAAAGAATATTGGCCCTGGGTCAAGGAATACTTCTTTGACGACGACACCTTCAACATCCAGAAGGCGCGGACCATCGAGTTGTGCAGCAAACTCAAGCCGCTCCGCCTCACCTGGTCGTGCACCTCGCGGGTAACTACCGACTACGAAACCCTGAAAGCGCAGCGCGAATCCGGTTGCCGGCTGCTGATCGTCGGGTACGAATCGGGCGATCCGCAAATTTTGAAGAACATCAAGAAGGGCGCCACCACAGAGCGGGCCCGCCAGTTCACCAAAGATACCAAGAAGCTCGGCCTGGTGGTCCACGGAGATTTCATTCTTGGCCTGCCCGGCGAAACGCGCGAGTCCATCCGCACTACCATCAATTTCGCCAAAGAACTCGACGTCGAGACCATCCAGGTCTCGATCGCCCACGCGTATCCCGGCACCGAGCTCTACGACTTCGCCAAGAAGAACGGCTTCATCGTCGGAACCGAGCGCATGGTCGACGATGGCGGCCACCAGCTGGCGCAGATCCAATATCCCGACCTGCCTCGCGAACACGTGCTCGAGATGGTGCACAAGTTCTATGACGAATACTACTTCCGACCCAAGGCGGTGTTTCGCATCGTGCGTAAGGCGGCGTTCAACTCTACGGACCGGAAGCGCCTGTACAAGGAAGCCAAATCGTTCTTGAAACTGCGCGCGCAGCGCAACAAGCTCGCGAAGGAAATGCGCGACGGTCATGATTCACAGTCGGTAACGGCCTCAACGTCATCCCAAGCTACGTCCGGGGATTAGACCTTGAACTACAAGAAGTATCTGGTTCTGCTCGCGGTGATGTGTTTCGGCAGCACGGGTGATGCTCTGCTCAAACGCGGCATGAACGATTTCGGCCCCGTGGACCTGCACCATCCGCTGCACGTGGTTGCCGCGCTCGGAAACCCCTGGGTGCTGGCAGGAATTACCGTCCTGACTGCGTTTTTCGCGTCGTACCTCACCGCGCTCTCCTGGGCCGACCTGAGTTACGTTCTACCCGCTACCGCGCTCGGGTACGTGGGCGTGACCTTGCTGGGGAGATATTTTCTGCATGAAAACGTTTCGCCCATGCGCTGGCTGGGAGTGCTGCTGATCAGTTGTGGCGTGGGATGGGTGACGCGCGGTCCCGCTCTCACCGTGTCGCCTTCCCCCGACACCCGGGTGCACGGAGGCGAGGAGCAACATGAGGTCGCTTGATTTGTGGGGCGCCATCGCCTTGATCGTGCTGGGCTCCAGCAGCGGCGATGTTTTGCTCTCCGCAGCCATGAAGCGCATCGGTGACCTCGATCAGCTTCGTCTTGGCAGCGGTTTGCCCGGGGTAATAGGCAGAGTTTTTAGCGAAAAACGTTTTCTTCTTGCTTTGTGCTGCTTCTCCCTAGGCTTCTTCAGCCTGCTGACCGCGCTCTCCTGGGGCGATGCCAGCCTGGTAGCGCCAGCTTCGGCTTCGATGACGTTTGTGGCAAGCGCCGTGATGGCCAAGATCTTCCTCAAGGAAGACGTGGACCATCGCCGCTGGGTTGCGGCGGTTCTGGTCTGCGTCGGCGTCGCTCTACTAAGGTAGCGACTCTTGAGAATGACAGCCAGGAATTCGGCTAGAATTTTCTTTCTGACGATACGTCATGCTGGAATCCGTGATATCGCCGGAGAGTTCGAGAGCGACGCGTTACCCTCATCCCCCAAACGGTCTACACCTCAAAGCCCGCTCTTGGTGTCTCTGTACGATCCGGAGAAGGCCTCCGCCCAAGCCGAGAAAAATGATATTGAAGCTTCGCCTCATTCGAACAGCTTCATCAGCCCGGTCGCCGGTAGATCCGCAACCAGAAACTTTCGTGCCTCACCGGTTGATGCGGTGATGGCTTCGGCCGCAAGATAACCGCTGCGCACCGCGCCTTCCATGGTCGCCGGCCATTCCGTGGCAGTCCAGTCGCCGGCCAGGAAAAGCCGCGGCCATGGAGTCGAGGCTTTGGGGCGGTACTGATCGAGGCCGGGCAGAATCGAATAGGTTGCGTAGACCTCTTTGATGACCGCGGCCTTCACCACCTTGGCCGCTTTGACGGCGGGAAAGAATTCCACCAGTTCACGCTGCGCGAGATCAAGGATCTCTTCTCGTGACTTTTGCACCAGCGTTTGCGACGAACTTACCACCAGCTCCATGTAGCTGCCTGTTCCTTCACGGTAGCCTTCTTCCTGAAACTTGGATTTCTGGAACATCCATTGAATCGTGCGGTCCAGGAGAACAGCGTGCGGCAGCGGCGTGATCTCGCGGTCGAACCAGAGGTGAATCCCGGTAATGGGGGAAGACTCAAAATGTTCTAGCTCGGCCTTCAACGACGCCGCCAGTGGGTCTTGGGGCAGCAAGCCCGTAGCAGACTGAAATGGCGCAGCCAGAATCGCGAAGTCGAAGCTTTGCTCCTCCGATCCAGAGGTAATTTTGACTCCCCTGACTTGCGGCTGGATGGCGGTGACGGCGGAACGAAGAAGTACCCGTCCGCCGCGTGTACTGATCGAAGTCAGCGCGGCCGAATAAAGGTCGGAGAGCGGGACCCGCGGAAGGCCGATCCGGCCGGCGGCGGCTGACTTGAGGAATGACTTTCGGAACACCTGGATGGAATGCGGAACGGACATTCGCTCCAGACCTTCGTTCAGCGCGCTCGTTAAAATCGGCTTCCAGAAGCGCTCGATAGCCCGATCGGTCTGGTGATTTCTCCTGAGCCAGTCGAGGAAATTCTCTTCCGAATCGTCGGGAAGCGCTTCCATCATGGCGGCGAACGCCCGACCGATCCCCAACTTGTCATTCAAGGAGAGATATTTTGCCCTGAGGAAAGACGGAGCATTGTGCAACGGAGCGGGCAAGAACGATGGCTGGATGCGGCTGGAGCGGCCACCGGGCTCGATAAAGGTCATATCGTCGAACCAGAGGATCTTGTCGCTGACATCGAGAGAATCGTAAAAGCGAATCAGATTCGTGCAGCAACCGAGCAGCAAGTGCTGACAATTGTCGACTACCTCACCCGTTCCGGGATGCTCGTAAGAAGAGGCCCTTCCCCCGAGGTAAGGCCGGCGCTCGTAGAGCGTGACTTGGAATCCGGCATCGGTCAGTGCGCAAGCCGCAGCCATCCCAGCCAGGCCGCCGCCGACGATTGCCACGCTCTCTGAAGGAGCGCTCATGCGATGCGGAGCAGAAATCCGCGGGAGAGCACTCTCAGCTTCTCCCAGAGGGTGAGGCTAACTCGCTCCGTGAAAACATCGTAATTCCGGGCTGTAATTTTCTTGAGGAGACGACTATAGATCTCCACTAAAACCCACAAAGCCGGCCGGCTGTCTTCCTCAATCAGTTCCATCAGCCATTTGGCCGATTCGTAATATCTACGGGCGCGGTCGGCTTCGTACTCCAGCACCGGGCGCAGTTGTTGCAATCTGGCGGCGTCCATCAGACCCGCCGGCGACAGCTGGTCAGGCGCAACGCTGAAGCGCGCCAGGTCTTCGGCCGGAATATAGATGCGTCCCATGCCTGCGTCTTCTTTCACATCGCGAATGATGTTGGTGAGCTGGAAGGCCAGGCCACAATCTTCGGCGAGAAATTCCGCCTTCTTGTCTTCGTAGCCAAAAATGCGGATACACACCAACCCAACGATCGAGGCGACGTAATAGCAATAGTGCCTTAGATCTTCGAAGGTGCCACAGACCACGGCGGGGGCGTCTGCCGTGAGTGGAATATCCAAGTCCATGCTCGTGCCTTCGACCAGCTTTTCAAAGAGCTGCGGAGGGACATTGAAGCGCTTCTGTGCGTCGGCCAGGGCCATAAGCACGGGATCATCGGTTGGCTTCCCCTCGAAAACCCGGTCCGCTGACCCGAGCCATTCCACCAGTTTCTCGCGCTTCTGCTGCGGATCGAGGCCGGGATCGTCAGAGATATCGTCGGCATGACGCATGAAGGCGTAAACCGCGCAGAGGGCGTTGCGCTTCTCCGCAGGTAGGACGAGAAACCCGTAATAGAAATTCTTAGCCGCGCGTCGAGCGACCCCGCGGCAGACCGCGTAAGCATGGCTGAGTTGATGATTCACAGGAGTTTGTCGGCCGCCGCCCGCGCTACCAGCCACAACTTGCGTGGATTAGAGATGGCCGGTCGGCGGCTCAGCACGTCAAAGCCCTGGCGCTCGATGGCATTCAGGATCTCCTGGCCGCCGCGGGTAAAGAGAAGAAGATCGACCGCAAGTTCGTGACGGACCTGGTCAACCAGCGGCAAACCGCGGTCAAACCACTGCCGAGCCCTTGCGACTTCAAAGTTCATCAGCGCCCTAAACTCGGAAGTGCAACGTCGCGTGCCAATGTCCTCAGCGCTCACGCCGAATCGACGCAGGTCTTCGAGCGGTAAATAGATTCTTCCCTTGTCATAGTCCGCTGTCACATCCTGCCAGAAGTTGGCCAATTGCAGGGCCGTGCATGTAGCGTCGGAAAGCTGCTGCCGTTTGGGGTCGGAGTAGTCACAGAGATAGAGCACGAGGTGCCCCACCGGATTGGCGGAGTACCGGCAGTAGCCGAGTACGTCATCGAAAGTCTCAAAGCGCGTCACCCTCTGGTCTTGGCGGAAAGCAACCAGCAGGTCGGCAAACTCGTGCTGGGGAATCGAGAACAGCTGCACCGTCTCCGCCAAGGCAACGAACACGGGATGATGCGGCGCGCCGCCGTAGCAGGCTCTCAATTCCGCCTGCCACTCGTCCAATAGATCCAGCGACTGTTCCGGATGCCCTACTTCGTCACCAAGATCGTCGGAGATTCGGCAATATGCGTAGACATTGTAAAAGTGTCGACGCAATCGAGCCGGCAGGAACCATGTAGCAACGGAAAAGTTCTCGTAATGCGTCTTGGCCAGGCGCTCACAATAGGCCTGTGCCTCCTCGAGACTGGGCGCCGTCTCGGGAATTCGGTATGACTGTGGCAGCACATTCCAGCCCAGAGAGCGTGGCGGCGTTGGAAGCGGGTTGTTGGGCGAAACAGCCATGCTGAACGAGTACACTCTTTCCGGAGTTTTCGCAGTGCTGAGGCCGCCTTAGCTCCCTCGCGTCCTCTCGCACGCGACCGATACGAGCCGTCGCACCAAGGATTGCTGGCCAGACTCTTAGTGGCCGGGAATGATGGCCGTTTTAATCTGGCTTCCGCGGTCGACCATCTGCTGCAGAACCTGCTTCAACTTCGACAGCGGAGCTTCACCGGTTACGAAGTCGCTGCTGGTGATCTTTTTCTCCGCAATCAGCGCAAATGCGCGGCGTACCGTCTGCGGAGTGTGGTGAAACGTGGCTTTCAGGTTGAGCTCGGAATAATGGAGACGGTTCGTATCCAGTTCCACCTTGGTGCCGCTGGCGCAGCCGCCGAAGAAGTTGACTATTCCGCCGCGCCGCACCATGTCCACGGACCACTGCCAGGTTTGGGGCCGGCCGACCGCCTCGATCACAATATCTGATCCTCGCCCCTCGGTCACGCCAATAACCGCCTCGACAGGATCTTTGACTTTGTCGATCTGAATGACATCATCGGCGCCGAACTGCCGGGCTGCCATCACTTGCTCCGCGCGCTTGACCACAGAGATCACTTTGCATCCGTTCAGCTTGGCCACACGCACCAGCATCAGGCCGAGTGAGCCGGCGCCTATCACCGTCACAGTGTCGCCGATATTCGCACCCGTCTCCTGCAAGCCGCGTAAAGCACAAGCCAAGGGCTCGGTCATGGCGGCCGACTCGAAACTCACGTCGTCGGGCAGGGCCAACATATTGGTCTCGACGATGCGGCGCGGAATCTTGATGTACTCAGCGTAGGCTCCATTGTTGAACAGCAGGTCTTCGCAAAGATTTTCCTGATGTTTGAGGCAATAAAAGCAGGTACCGCAAGGAGCCGAATTGAGCGCCACCACTTTCATGCCGCGGCGGAAGTCACGAACACCCGGACCGGCCTCAGCGATGACTCCGGAGAGTTCGTGGCCAAACAGCGCCGGGGGCACGATCATGCGAGCGTGGTAGCCGCGCTGGAAAACCTTGAGATCGGTGCCACAGGTCAACGCCACATTCACTTTGACGAGAACTTCCCCGCGTTCCAGCGTCGGTATTGGCACCCTCTCGATCTTGATGTCCTCTTTGCCGTAGAGAACAGCCGCTGTCATTTGTCCTTTCAAATTAGTTCTTTCCCCACTCCATTCCAGGTTGGATAACCACCTTCAGCGAGTCCGGTCCGGGATGAGCCGCCAGGCGCAAAGCCTCCACCGCGCTAGCCAGTGGCAGGCGGTGGGTAATCAGCTGTTCGAAATCGATTTCACCGCTGAAAGCCAACCGCACGCTTTCCTCCTGCAGATCGACCGACGCACTGTAGGATCCCAGAAGGGTCTTCTCGTCCACGCAGACCGCCGCGGGATCGATGGCAACCTCGCCGTGCTGCGTCTGCGCAAATAACATAATCCTTCCGCCAGGGCGCGCGGCATCGATGGCCGGGCGAATTAAGCTGTTTCCGGCCGTTGCCAGAATGACGACATCAGACCCGCGGCCGTCGCTGAGAGCACGCACTAACCCCACCGGATCGGCCGCCGATGCGTTGACGTTGTGTCGCAAACCGTATCGCTCAGTTATTCTAAGACGTTGGGGATGCAAATCGGAAGTTACCACAGTCGCCCCGGCGCGCCTGGCGAGGACGGCGAGAATGATGCCGATTGGCCCCTGTCCGATCACCAGGACGGTCTCGTCGCGCTCGAGTTGAAGCGATTCAATGGCCTTCAAGCAAGTGTTCACCGGCTCGATGAAGGATGCTTGTTCAAAGGACACTTTCCCAGGAATCTTTACCAGCCCGCGACGCACAATCCAATCCATCACGCGCACGTATTCGGCAAAGCCGCCTCCACTGGGCTCGAATCCGGCCGTGACGCCTACCTTTTTGTAGATAGGGCACTGCGCAAAAACCTTGTGACGACAGTAATAGCATTCACCGCAAGGGATGTGGTGGAAAACCATCACGCGATCGCCGATCTGAAAATCCTTAACCTTCTCGCCCACGGCAACGATCTGTCCGGCAGTCTCGTGACCGAAAATGCGCGGCGCCGAATGCGAACCGGTGGCAATCTTCTTTAGGTCGGTACCACAGATACCGCACGTGTGTACGCGGATGAGAATTTCTCCTACGCCGATCTCAGGCCGCGGGACCTCTTCCAGACGCACGTCATTTTGGCCGCGATAAACCGCCGCGCGCATCGTGGCGGGAAGCTGCACACGCACTTCGGTTTCGACTTTGCTGGCGGTCGACATTTAGGGTTTTGGGAAGTCTGCTCCGTCTAGTGTAACAACAGCAGGCGCGACAAAGCTCGCAGTCAGGTTCTTGTCCAGCCAGTCGCAGAGAGCATGGGCTGCCCGGCGGCTGTCCCTGGCCAGCCGAATCGTTGCCGCCCACCACTCGGGATGCACCGCGCCCCAAGACAGGAACTTCCCGGTCTGAAATCGCCCAGCTTCATCCACAAACCGGTTCATCGGTGGAAGCCGAGAATCCAATTCGTCAGAGATTGCTTTCACGCAGAAAAAACCCTTTTTCATCTCTTGGGCAACGCGGGCAACTGCTGCTGCTTCCATATCGACCACCAGGCCGTGAAATCGATCGGCCAAGAGTTGCTTTGATTCTGCGCCAGCGATCTCTGGGACACTCACCAGGATCCCGCCGGCGACTACGCCGGGGCTGGCGTTACAACGATACTCTGTGCCCGTGGCCGCATCCACAATAACGTTGGGAATAAAGACGCTTCCGACCTTAAGACTGCGGATAATCGCTCCGCCCAAACCGGTCGAAATCAGGGCCTGCGCTTGAAATTCGTTCACCGCAGCCCGTGCCGCGATTTCCGCCTGCCGGCGGCCGATGCCGCCGGCGATCGCGATCAGTTCAGAGTTCCGATAGGAAATGAGCTCCCGGCCTTGCTCGTGCAGAACCTTCGGCGCCCATCCTTCGACCAGCGGTCCGATCTCTCGTTCCAGAGCGGCGATGATGGCAATCCTCGTCATGCGCTCGCTGGGGAAGCTTGCCGGGCGGGCGTGGCATAGCCGTGAGCCTGAAACCACTCAATCGCGCGTTCGAGCGCGTTTTCTACCGGGACCGATTTGTAGCCTAACTCACGCTCTGCCTTAGCCGAAGAGGCAAACATCTTCTTGCGCCCCATACGAACCGCCTCTACCGTGGCCCGCGGTTCTTTGCCCATGATGGTACCGACGAAGAACTGATCGACAACGGCAAAGCCCATGGCGACCGCATGCGGGACCCTGGTCTTGGGAGATGGCAAACCCGTCAGGCGCGCGAGCTTGTCGAGGATCTGCTTCAGGGTTAGATTCTCTCCGCCCAGAATATAACGTTGACCCGGCACAGCGCGTTCCATGGCCAGCAGATGACCGCGCGCCACTTCCTTGACGTCAACAAGATTCAGGCCGGTGTCTACGTACGCGGGAAACTTGCGATTCAGGAAGTCGACGATGATTCGCCCTGTGGGTGTGGGCTTGATGTCGCGTTCGCCGATCGGCGTCGTCGGATTCACGACCACTACGTTTCGGCCGCTGCGCCCGGCTTCGAGAGCAACTTGCTCTGCCATGAACTTGGACCGCTTATAGTGACCAATCATACCGGTGAGCGAAACCGGAGAATTTTCGTCGGCGATGCTGCCATCGGACGCGAAACCCATGGTCGCCACCGAACTGCAGTAGATCACCCGGCGCACACCGCACTCTTGGGCCGCTTGGATGATCGCGCGTGTGCCTTCGACATTGGCCCGATACATCTGCTCGGGATCGCGCACCCAAAGACGATAGTCCGCGGCGAGGTGGAAAACGAAGTCGCACCCGTTCATCGCTTTCTTGATGGAGTCCGGATTGCACAGGTCGCCGATGGCTGTTTCAGCCTTCAGGCCAGAAATATTATCCGTCTTGCTTTCCGGGCGCACCAAGAGCCGCAGTTCGGCACCGCGTTCGGCGAGCGCTTCGGCTACATGGCTTCCCACAAACCCGGTGGCTCCTGTGATGAAAGCCTTCATCTTGGTGTTGATCCCGGGGGCACGGAGGGCCCGTTTCGCTCCCGCTTCAGAAGTCGGCTACCCCAGATCTTCTGCCTCGATCCTGATGTCCTTTTCGCCGGCGGACTTCTTCTCCCAGTATTTACGAACCCAGGCTTCCCAACTTCTGCCAGCGGCGGTGTCGCGCCCACTGAAAGTGATCGCGGCGATGTCGGAGTAGGCAATCGCGACCTTCTGGTTGGCATCCTTGGGATAGAGCCGGACGAGAGAATCGGCCAGCGTGGCGCCGGGGCGACGATCAAAAATGTAGCCTTCGACCTTGCTTCCGTCTTTGCGGGTGACGGTCACGTCGCCACGGTAGTCGAAAGCCTTTTCCAGGGCTAGGCGAATTTCTTCGTCACTTGCGAGGTCGGGAATCCAACCTTCCAATTTCTCGTGGGCGAAGCCTGGAACCACTTCAAGCGCATCGGCGTTCTCTGACTTCAACTGCGGGTTCTCGACTGCGAGCCGATCGTTAGCGGAACCGCTCATGCCCGGGTCTCCTCGAGATTGTTCGAGCTTTCGGCGATCTGCACCAGCGGGTTGTAACTGTGCACTGGGCGCGCTGGCTCGTCGAGCAATCGCTGAGCGCCCTCGTCAGGATAACGGTTGAAAAAGTTGGCGCGCACCATGGCCAGTAGACCGCGCAGAGAACCGAATCCGTAATCGACCGCCGAGGCTTCGTACCCGCTGTGCACCATGCAATTAGCGCACTTGGGATTTCCTGACTCGGTTCCATAACTCTGCCATTCGGTCGCGGCCATCAACTCCGCGAAAGTGTCCGCATAGCCGTCCTGGAGCAAATAGCAGGGCTTCTGCCAACCGAAGATGTTGTACGTGGGCATGCCCCACGGCGTGCAGGCAAAATCGCGCTTACCCATCAGAAATTCAGGGAACAATGGCGACATGTTGAAGCGCCAGCTCTTCTTCCGGTTGGAGAGAATGGCGCGGAACAGACGGCGAATGCGGGCGCGGCCGAGAAAATGCTTCTGATCCGGCGCCTTGTCGTAGGAGTATCCAGGCGACAGCATCATGCCCTCCACGCCCAGCTCCATCATCTCGTCGAAGAAGGCGCGGACGCTATTCGGCTCGGCGCCATCGAACAAAGTCGTGTTGGTGGTTACGCGGAAACCGCGCTTCAGGGCTTCTTTGATTCCCTCAACGGCCATTTCGTACCCGCCCTCGCGGCAAACAGAGAAATCGTGATGCTCGCGCTGGCCGTCCATGTGCACTGAAAATGTCAGATATTTGCTGGGCTTGAATAGATCGATCTTCTCTTTCAGCAGCAGCGCGTTGGTACACAAATAGATGTACTTCTTGCGAGCCACCAGCCCTTCGACGATCTTGTGGATCTGAGGATGCATTAGCGGTTCGCCGCCGGGAATGCTCACGGTGGGAACGCCACACTCTTCGACTGCGCGGAAGCATTCCTCCGGCGTGAGCTCCTTCTTGAGGATGTGGGCCGGATATTGGATCTTTCCGCAGCCGGCGCAGGCCAGGTTGCAGCGGAATAGCGGCTCCAGCATCAGGACCAGCGGATATCGCTTGCGGCCCGCGAGCTTCTGCTTAACCACGTAGCCCGCGACCGTCCACATCTGGGAAATAGGTACTGGCAAAAGATCTCCTGGCGTTACCAAGGGGCTTAGGCCCCTCTTTCCGTTTCGACATTCAGCGCGACTAGAAGTCGTGCCCTGATTCCTGGACGGCTTAGAGCGCGCCCGGTAGCCGACTTGATCACCAGATTACCCGATGATCCGGTCTCTCCCACTCTTCACCCGCGAACGTAACCCACGCTGCCTTCCTGGTACAGTGCAACAAATTCGCGGGCATAGGTCGACAGCGCGATGAGCGGGAAATAGTCGCGATACAGGTGATACGCGAGGTAGAACACTCGCGGGAAACCTGTCCCGGTGTACTGATCCTCATCCCACGAACCGTCAGCCCGCTGCGTTTCCAGTAGGTGTAGGATTCCGCGCTGCACGCTCTCACTGCGGGTGTCGCCCGCCGCGAGCAAACCCATCACCGCCCAGGCTGTCTGCGAAGGAGTACTCGAGCCGATTCCGCGGGTGGAAGAATCGTCGTAGCACCCGCAGCTTTCGCCCCATCCGCCGTCAGCGTTCTGTACCATCCTCAGCCACTCCGCCGCCTGCTGCACGTAAGGCTCATGATGGTCCACGCCGATGGCCTGCAAGCCGCGCAGCACCTGCATCGTTCCATAAATGTAATTCACGCCCCACCGCCCGAACCACGAGCCATCGGGTTGCTGCTCCTTGATCAGGAACTTGATCGCCTTCTTCACGGCGCGATCGTCGTTGCGGTAGCCGTAGGCAGCCAACATCTCCAACACGCGGCCGGTTATGTCGACCGTGGGCGGATCGAGCATGGCGTTGTGATCGGCGAACGGCACGTGCTGAAACACCATGCGAGTGTTGTCCTTGTCGAAAGACGCCCAACCGCCGCTCCTGCACTGCATGGCCAGGATCCAGTCCATCGCCCGCTGCGAAACTTCGTGCTGATAGCGCTCCCGCGGATTGTCCACCTTGTCTAGGCCGAGCAAGACCATAGCGGAGTCGTCTACGTCGGGATAAAACTCGTTATTGAACTCAAAATACCAGCCGCCGGGCAGGACGTTGCGGACTTTCACCGCCCAGTCGCCGCGGCAACGAACCTCCTTGCTGAGAATCCAATTTGCGGCTTTCAGCAAGCGCGGATCGTCCTTGGGTACTCCGCTTTCACCAAGAGCGAACATAGCGTAGGCCGTGTCCCATACCGGGGAATAACAGGGCGCCATCCGGAAAGTTGGCTCGGAATGGTCGGGAACACCCGGATCGTCGATTCCCAGCTTCTCAAACTCATCGAGCGCACGGATCAGCTGGGGATCGTCCGTGGAGTAGCCGAGGCAGCGTAGGGCGATAATGGAGTTCAGAATGCCGGGATAGATGGCACCTAGACCGTCAGACTTCTCGAAGCGTTCGAGCATCCATTTCTCCGCGCGCTTGATGGCCAGGTAGCGCAGGGGACGGATGTTGAATCGCTCGCAGAAATGGATCATCTGGTTGAGGAACAGGAAGAAATTCCGCCAGGAAATCTTCTCGCGGTGCCACTTCAGATGAAGATGTCTGCCGTGGCGGCCGCTGATGAACAGTTCGTCGATGCCCATCTCTGCCGGGATCTTCTTGAAGGGTTTTTTGGCGTAGGCAATCGATAGCGGCACAAGAATAGCCCGTGACCACGACGAAATCTCGTAAATGTTGAACCAGAACCAGTTGGGAAACAGCAACATCTCGGGCGGGATCGCAGGGACAGCCTCCCAGTCATACTGGCCCAAGAAGCAAAGGTAAATCTTGGTGAAAGTGTTGCACTCGGTGGCGCCACCCATCTCCAGAATGCGCTTCCGCGCACGCTCCAACACCGGATGATCGGGACTCATGCCCATCAGCTTCAGGGCAAAATAAGCCTTGACCGAAGCGCTGATGTTGGCAGGACCGCCGGCATAGATGGGCCACCCGCCGTCTTCATTCTGATGGCGGGTTATCTCCGGCACGGCGCGCTCCATGCGGCCACGATTGCCGGTCCCCAGCAAGGTGTGGATGATGATGTAGTCGGACTCGAGCGTGGTATCGGCTTCCAATTCGCCGCACCAGTAGCCGTCGGCATGCTGGCAGGAGAAAAGATAGTCGCGAGCCTTCTCCATACCCACGGAAACGCGGCCCAGCATATCGTCAATCTTGCCGAACAGCATCTGCGCGGGTTTTCCTGCGGACTTCGCGTTCATAGCTACTCCGCTGCGTTTGCAGGCGCTGCCGCAATCGCTTCTACGATCTCCGGAGGCAGGCCAAACCGGACATTCTCCGGCATGACTTCCACTTCGCGAATCCTAGTGAAGCCCTTGCCTTTCAGAAACTCCATCACCTGCTCCACCAGAACTTCCGGCGCGGATGCGCCCGCGGTAAGAGCCAGCGTTTGCACACTGTTGAGCCATTCGGGCTTGATGTCGGCCGCGGTATCGATCAGATACGATGGAGTCCCCAGATTGGTGGAGACCTCCACCAAGCGGTTCGAGTTTGAGCTGTTTTCCGAACCAACCACCAGCAGCAGGTCAGCATCGTGCGCCACATCTTTCACTGCGGTCTGGCGGTTCTGGGTGGCGTAGCAGATATCCTGCGCGTGCGGCCCTTCAATCATGGGGAATCGTTTGCGCAGGGCTGCGATCACGTCGGTGGTTTCGTCGAGGCTGAGCGTAGTCTGAGTAATATAAGCGACGCGCGTCGGGTCAGGGACGCTGAGCTCGGCAACTTCGTCCGCACTGCCTACCACCTGGGTTACATCTGGAGCTTCACCCAGAGTTCCGATGACCTCGTCGTGGTCGTGGTGGCCGATGAGAATAATGCTGTATCCGATCTTGGCGTACTTCACCGCCTCGACATGGACCTTAGTGACCAGAGGGCAGGTCGCATCAATGACCTTGAGATCACGCAGCTTTGAGGCTTCACGTACGCTGGGCGCGACACCGTGGGCGCTGTAGATCAGTCGCTGGCCGTCGGGAACTTCATATACCTCGTCGACAAAGATCGCGCCCTTGGCCTTGAGCTCCTCTACCACGTAGCGGTTATGCACAATCTCCCGGCGAACATAGATCGGCGGACCAAAGGCATCCAGCGCAATACGCACCACATCGATAGCCCGGACCACCCCCGCACAGAAGCCCCGTGGCTTAAGGAGCAGTAAGGTCTTCTCTTGGTGATCTGTCATTGTGTTCTGATTGATTATACCTCCTTAAGACACTCTTCCTTGTCTAACAGGTTATCCAGCTGGGGGACACTTTGAACATGCCAAGCCATTGAAAGAACGGTATTTAGCATGGACCGGGGAGATTTCGCGGGCGAATGGAGCAGTCAGCCTGCGAACTTGCGCGTAGCCAGAGCAATAGGCAGGCCGACTAGAAACATATGTCCTATAGGTCCGGTGATCAGGGTGGCCAAGGTGAACTTACCGTGCCGAGCCGCTGAGAGCGGCACCACCACGAAGTACATGAACAGAAAGACCATCTCGCCGTACAGCAAACCGGAGATCACGGCGTGGCTGGTCATGAATGTGATCCAGCGGCTGGCGAGGTAATAGACGGTTGCTGCGCCAAAGGCAATAACGAAGTGTAGGACTGCGCCGAGAGCCGCTGTCTCGGCGCCCCCCTGAAAAGCCTTGGGGCCGAGAACACCGCTGGCGATATTGTGCAAGATGCTGACCGGTTTGACTCCATTTTGTATTCCCCAAGCCAAGAAAGCTTGCGAGATGTCGAAGACGCCGCACATCAGGCCACCCCAAAAGATGGCGAGGAAGGCGTTCGACTGCAAAGCGGGCTCCGCGGTCATTACTGAGTCTCCATTGTTGATTCTTGAACAGGAAATAGGGAGCGTACGCGCTGATCGAGCACGAAGTCGAGCAGATTCGAGCGGATGTGAGCAGATTCCGACGAAAAATCTCTCAGTGCAGATTGGCGCGCAGCCGTTTTGGCGTCGTACCCAGAATGCGCCGCATGTGCAAGGCCAGATGACTCGGGTGGGCAAACCCCGTCTCGAGCGCCACCTGGCTGATGGGCATCCGGCTTTCCCCGAGCAGCCAGGCCGCACGTTCAACCCTGCGGCGAAGCACGTACTGGTGGATTGACTCGCCGACGGCGGCCCGAAACAACGTGCTGCAGTGTGACACGCTCAGCCCGGCAATCTGCGCGACCTCCGAGAGGGAGAGATTCCGAGTAAGATGATCGTCAATGAACCAGAGAAGTTGTTTCAGCTTCGCGGGTGGCATTCGCACGCTTCGGCCGTTGGCCTGAACGCACATTGAGCTGTGCCGGCGCACCAAATGAACCGCCAGCGCCACCGCCAGACTGTCAAGATAGAGGCGACCGGATGGGTAGCCGCTCTCCATCTCATCCTTCATCGCCCAAGCGATGTGCTCGATCGGAAGGTCACGCGTATGGAAACGGCTGAGCAGTTCAAGGCGGTGGCCTTCCAGCCCAGACTCCTCCGCGGCAGCGCGGAGCAGACCGGGGGCGAGACTCATCACCAGCGCCGTGTCCCGCTGTTTGAGTTCCCACGATCCGGGCATGCCCCAGGGGATGATCTCGACATCGCCGTGCAGCACAACTCCGAAATGGCGCTTGCTCCCATGGCGGCAAGACATTTGGGCAGGCGGCCCCACGTGGACGCTGACGATGGCGGTGGCCAAAGGCGGAATCTCGACGAAACCCGGCTCATCGGAAAGAAGCTTGACACGAAAACCATCGGTCGAATCCTGCGGTCTTCTCATCCATTCGCCTTTAGTAGTTGTTCGGCGTGCTGGCGCGAGGTCTCGGTCAGCTTAGCGCCGCTGAGCATGCGCGCGACCTCTTCCGTCTGTTCTTCGGCTGCGAGCCGCCGCACGGTGGTGCGGGCCCGGCCACCGGCCTCACGCTTCTCGATCAAGTAGTGATGGTCGGCAAACGACGCGATTTGCGGCAGGTGGGTGATGCACAGGACTTGATTCGATCGCGCCAGCACCTTCAGTTTCTTCCCAACCGCCTCGGCCGCGCGGCCGCCAATGCCGCTGTCAATCTCGTCGAACACCAGGGTGCGTTGCGCACCGCCGGCAGCGTTCCCTCTCTTTCCCGTCTCCACCGTAGCTTTGAGAGCCAGCATTACGCGTGAGAGCTCGCCGCCGGAAGCAATCTGTTCCACAGGACAGAGCGGTTCGCCGGGGTTCGGCGAGATCATGTAGGCAGCGTTGTCAAAGCCCGCTGCGGTCCAGTTTTCGGCATCGTCCGAACCGGAAACCTCGATCTTGAACTGCGCCTTCATGGCTAGCTGATTGACTTCGGTCTCCACTAGCTTCTCGAGCTCCTTGGCAGCCGAATAACGCTTCTTGGAAGTCGATTGGGCCACGTTCAAGTATTGGCCGGCAGCGATCTCTGCTTGTTTCTTCAATTCCCGGAGCACGTCTTCGCGATTCTCGAGCTCGTTCAGCTTAGACGCGACGTTCTCTCCGTAGGCAATCACCTCATCCACCGAGCCGCCGTATTTGCGTTTGAGGCGATCCAACAGAGCCAGCCGATCTTCCACTTGGGCCAGGCGGTCCGGCGAGGCGTCAATGCCTTCGGCGTAGTCGCGGGCTGTCGCGCTGGCATCCTCGATCGCGGCCTTGGCACCGGCGAGTAGTACCAAGGAATCTTGAAACCTGGGATCGAACCGCGCTAACTCCTCCAAGTATTTGCGCGCAGCAGAAAGATTGGCGAGAACGGAAGCATCGGCTTCGTAGAGCAATTCATAAGCGGCCTTAGATGCTGTGTAAAGCTTTTCGGCATTGGCCAGGACCCGCTTCTCGGTCTCGAGCTTCAGGTCTTCGCCAAGCTGGAGGCGGGCGGTCTCGATCTCCTTCGCCTGGAAACTCCACACATCGGCCATGCGAAGCCGGTCCTGTTCATCGCGTTCGAAGTCGGCGATGCGGTCGCGCACCGCTGCCCAGGCGGTGTATGTCCTGGCGATTTCGTCGAGATCGTTGCCTGCGTATGAATCCAGCAGCGCCAGGCGGGCGGCGGCGTCAAAGGCCAACACGTTTTCGTTCTGGGCGTGGATGGACGCCAGCGCCGGGGCTAGCTGCCGCAACAAAGCCACAGTCGCAGGTTGGTTGTTGACGAAGACCCGGCCTTTGCCTCCGGCGGCGATCTCGCGCTTGACAATGATCTGCCCGCCTTCCGCGTCGATGCCGTTTTCATCCAGTATTGTGCTGAGAGCCTCCTCTCCGACTTCAAAGACACCGTAGACCACCGCTTTTTCGCTGCCGTGGCGAATCGCGTCGGCGAATGCTTTCTCACCGAGCAAGAGCGAGAGGGCATCGATCAGAATGGATTTGCCGGCGCCGGTTTCCCCGGTCAGCAGGTTCAGCCCCGGAGCGAACTCCACCGCCAGAGTGTCAATCACGGCGTAGTTTTCGACGCGCAGTTCGACCAGCACAGGCGACAGGCCCTCAAAAGGAAGCCAGCGAAGCATAACAAAAATTGGGAAATTGGGTAATCGAGTAATTTCAAACCCATTCATGATCGTTCAATTTTCCGCCTACCAAATTGCTCTCTTGCACGATCGGGCTGGCCAGCCCGCACACCGAATTAGCTGATCTGCTCGACTAGCCGCTCTCTGCCGCCGTTATCGTAGAACGTCATCGTCATCCTGCCCGTGTCCACAGTCCACTTCTCGATCCCGCTCTGCGCCAGCCCCCCTGGACATCTCTAAGTAAGTCGTCTGGCGCCGCCCGTGCCGGCGCAGGTGCTCTGGTCTAGAGGGCGTATAGGGAATCACCGAGACTTAATTCGCTCCAAAACCACTTCTCGAGTTCGGCCTAAAGCTCGGTCAAGCGACTGCTTGGGAATCTTGGTAACTAGCGGTTTGATCAGCCATCCCAGGCCCAAAGGAATATCGCGGGTGAGGGACAGCGCTTCACATTGCACATACACGCCGCCATCCTTCTCTTCGAAGCGCCAATAGGTGTTCAGCCGCCAGAGGTAGCCGTTGCCATGTCCCACAGAAATTTCAGGGCCGTCGGGTTTGTTGGCATCTTCGACCTCAGCCACGTGCGTGCTGATGGAGTTGGAATAGAGCTTAGTAGCGTCCACGCGGCCCCAGTGGATCGCATACTCGGTGTTAAAGACCACGGTGGTAAACCGCTTCAGGTAGAGGCGGAGAAAGATCCTGTAGTCGTCACCCTGATGAGAGAGAGTGCGCGCGGCGATCACTTCCGGTTTGTAAAGTTCGGCGCGATGATCGTAGTCCTGCACCACCGCCAATGTCTGCTCGAGATTGGCCCCGGGAATGAACATCAGCCCAACCCAGTGATGCACCATGCCATCTGGGACTTCCACAGCCTTGCCGTCGAGCGTGGTCTCTTGTCGTTCGACCAGAATCTCCCCGCGTCTCAGCCGGATGTAGGCGTCGCGCATCTGTTCAGAAGGATTGAGCGCCGGGTGATCGGGATAAAGAAACTCTCCACCCGGCTTCAACTCTTCCGCCATTCGGGCCTCCGTAGCTGCGACATACTTGTTGAAAGCGTCGGTGGTCTTCTGCTTCAGGTCAGCGGCCGAGGCGGGCGGCATCGCGCCAACCAGAAAAATGAAAAGGCCAGCAGATCGCAGCAAGTTGGAGGTGGACCGCAACATCACTCCCCAGGACGGAAATCGATGAATTGGCAACTGTCCTGCGAATATTCTATGTTCCTCTTGGACAATACGAAACCCGCCATCGACGACAGCCGTGCACCAGGGAGGGTTGAGAGACCGGCTGGCCAGGGAAACGCCATGATAGTCTGGATAGAACGACAAGCCGGAGTACAGTCTCACGCTCGGGCAGTACGGCCGCGAATGGCTGCAACTGGCTAATGATTGCCATGCCAAAAGCCGTGGAATCACTCATAGAGAGGAGCACTTATGGCAGGAAACTCTCGTCCGACAGCTAGCAAGCGGCAGAAGGAGCGAGCACGCCAAGAAAAGCGCCAGGAAAAAGCGCAGAAAAAAGCACAGCGCAAGATGGAGCAGGAGCAGAGCGTTCGAGGGGAACGCCCGTCGGAGCTTACCGTGACCTATGACGCGGAGGGCCAGCCGGAAGGGTTCAATTTCGACGACTTCTAAATGATGGGCCGAGAGCTCGGCATTCTAACGCAGCACAGCGGCTTCCTGTTCCAACAACTGGGGTGGCAGTTCCGCCGGGGAAACCGGTTTCTGATCAGGCTCCCCGGCATCGTGAAGTGCCTGCAGCGACTGGTTGATGCTTTGCGAGGTTGACGCTCCCTGGCGATACATCTTTCGGACTGAGGCCGAGAGCATGCGGCAAAGCAGATAGCGATTGGTAAACCTCATGGAGACGCGAAAGATCAGGCCGGAGCGCATCAAGCACCTCGCGAGACGGGTTGGTTGCTGTCCACGAAGGCCCGCTCTCTGCGGACGTGTCTCCGAAGGTAGCTGCTCTCACTATACACTCTGGTGTCGTCACTGCAGGCCGCCTTCCTAGGATCACAGGTGCCGCTGCAGAACCTCGCCGGGCAAGCGCACCATCCTCGATCCCGGTCGTGTCGGCACCGGAATCAGGGTTGAGACGTCCACTGGACCGGAACGCTCTTCGCGGTCGAGATCGGAATCAACACGAGCGCGCCGGATTCTCAGTTGCAAGTTGCGCTCCAAGGCCGCTAGATCGGAGCGCTCCAAGGTGGTGAAGAAAGTGGCCGCACTGCCGGTAGCGCCGGCCCTGCCCGTGCGTCCCACGCGATGAATGAAGTCTTCCGCGATCGCCGGCAGATCGTAATTGATGACCTGGGCGATGTCGTCCACGTGAATGCCGCGTGAAGCCACGTCGGTAGCCACCAGCACGCGCGACCTTCCCTGCTGAAACGCTTCCAACGCTTTGTTGCGCTGTGATTGCGTGCGGTCACCGTGAATCACTGCAACCCGCAACCCGCTCCGCTCCAGCTTCTGAGCCACCCGTTCCGTCGCACGCTTGGTGCGCACAAAGACCAGGCTGCGACCGCTCTCGCGCTCGAGCAGACGGCGCAACAGAGAAAGCTTCTGATCGGCCTGTACTTCGTAAGCCGTCAGGTCAACGCTCTCCGCTGCTTTGCGGGTCGAACCAAATGCCAGGCGGACAGGGGCGCGCAGGTAGTCGTCCACCAAATGAACCACGGAAGGTTCGAGCGTGGCAGAAAAACACATGGTTTGACGCGATCGGGGAAGTTGGGCGACGATCCTGCGGATCGCCGGAATGAACCCCATGTCTAGCATGCGGTCGGCTTCATCCAACACCAGCGTGTTTACACCAGTCACTTGAAACAGGTGACGATCCAGCAAGTCTTCAAAGCGGCCTGGAGTAGCGATCATGAGTCTGGCGCCACGGCGCAGGGTCTCGATTTGCGCTCGCTCCGAGCTGCCTCCGATCAGCACTGCTGCGGCGGGCAGCTTGTTGCCCCGCAGCTGTCCATGTTGCCGGTCGATCTGCATAGCCAGCTCACGAGTGGGAACCAGCACGATGGCTTGGATGCCACGAGCAGGCGTTGCCATCAGTTTCTCCATGATTGGCACCAGGAACGCAAGCGTCTTGCCGGTTCCGGTCTGAGCGGTGGCCAGTATGTCCTTGCCCATAACAGCATGCGGGATGGCCGCAGCCTGGACTTCAGTAGGGATTACGAATTGAGCCGCAGCTAGGCGGCCCTGTAGATAGGGAGATATTGGGAGTTCTGAAAAACGAACCATTGGTCTCTAAATGTTCTTTCTTGAGTCGGCGCCGGTTCCGGCAGGACGTGGTCACACGTCAAGGCAGAGTGATCTCATGCCGATGATTATAATTTTGCCTAGATAAACGGAGGAGCTTGCCAGGCGGGAATCCTGAACGAGATCTGAATCGAAAGATGCCCTTCAACCGGGAACCTAAAGCAAATTCATTATAGCACAGGCTTCAGGCATGAGGAGCTGCAACTTGACCGCGAGCCTCGCCGAGCTCTTGTCCAGCCGGCAGCGCGATCGAACTGCGATGTTTGCTCTCCTGGATGTGATCCCAGACAAATTGATCTTGCAGCCAGACCGCCTGGCGCGTTGCAAGTGCGGCGTCTGCCGCAGCAGATTCGTGGTTGATGGCAAAACGGTCACGGCATTGGCCGCACTCCACGATTTGCATTACTTGGAAGCGAGACGACGGCACGCCCGCGCCGCTCTGGCGCAGGCGCTTGGCGATGCCGTTGGAAGTTACCCGACCAGCGGCAGTAAAGCTTACCACCGCGGCTCACGAGGCTGGCGGGCATGTCCGCGATAATCGTCCTGACGACCGCCGCGGCCCCCTTGTCGGCCGCCACGGAAACCGCCGTTGTCGGTCTTGGGCCGGGCTTCGTTCACATTCAGAGTGCGTCCGCCGAATTCTTTACCGTTGAGGCTCTCAATGGCCTTCTCCGCTTCGCCGCGATCGCTCATCTCCACGAAGCCAAAACCGCGCGACCGGCCAGTCTGGCGGTCAGTGACAACGGCAACGCTATCGATGTTGCCGAATGGCGCGAACAGGGTCTGCAGGTCCGCTTCAGTGGTGCTGAAAGAGAAGTTGCCGACGAAAAGTTTCATGATTCTTATTTCCTTTGCAAAGGTGCAAGTCTTAAGAGGCTGTTCTCAGCGGAAATAGGCAGGCAGCAAACGCGTCGAGTCTATCCACGGTCGAGGACAATCAATTAACGTCTCTTATGGTAGCACGGATTGGAAGTCCACCTGCTACAAGGACGGGCTTCGCTCCCTGCCTTAGAGGAAGGCATCTAAGCCGGGGACGGGTGATGGCGCAGGTTTTCACCGTTTCCCTGCCTTGAGTCGTACCGAAGTTGAACGGTCGTCAGGTACGCACTACATCACCCGTGCGGATCTCCTCAGAATCAAAGTTCAATCTCACCCTTGGCGCCGCTGAGAATCGCCCTCAGAGCCGGTTTTTCCGCACGCTCGACTAAGACCTCCAACCCAAGCGCATGACATTGTCCGGCTAATTGCTGTGCCGACCCAGACTCCAGGCGAAACCGTTTCAAGACGCAGCCGACTGGTGCGTCGGCCGCGGGATGAAGAGAATCGCGGCTCCATTCGATGAAAAACGGGAGCAGTCCACCGCGATCGTCTTTCAGGCGGCAGGCCTTCCAGCGCAAGACCTTGCCATCGGGGCGGGCGCGCGAACCGTCCGCAGGCCCATCGATGGCAAAGCCAGCGGCCACGGCTCTTTTTGCGGCCGAGGCAATATCGTCGACGTGCACGGCCCAGTTGAACAACCTCGGTTCGCGCATTTCCGCGAGATCTTTGGCCGGGCCCTCGAAGGGTTGCTGGGGATCGGGGGCGATAATCTCCAGGTAGCGCCGCGGACCCAGGGAAACCAGAGCGTTGCGAGTCCCGCGTCCGGGATGTACTCCGCCAAACTGTGCGCGTACGCTGGTGCGCTTCTCCACCCAGGCAATACCGTGGTCCAGGTCAGAGACGCCGAGAAGGATATGATCAAGATCAGAGGGCACTCGATCCTCCGCGCGCAACCAGCGCGGCGCCGCCAAAACGCCGGCTGCGAGAGCAAGAAACCATCGCCGTGAAAGGGCGGCCATTGTCTGTCCTTACCCGCGTGCATTGTACCAGCGTGCTAACGTGTGACCTTTTTCTTCGTTTTCCGGGCAGCAGCTCAGGTAGTAAAATTGCATTATTGAAATCGAGGCTACTATTCGGCGCAAGGGGGGCGAAGGTCACCTTGCGCTTTGGTGTTTTCTAGGTTGAATACGGGTTTCGCCTGGTTTCGCCTGTTGAAGCAATGGATTCGGCCGGTTTGACGCGCCCAAACCGGCGATGGTACGGTCAAAGTTAACTCTTAGAGGCCAATGGATTTCGAATGATCAAGACTTCTCTGTTTGGATTCATGATCGGCGGCGAGATCGTCAGTCTGGTAAGACAGACGGGCATCGTTGCCCAGTGTGTGCTGCTCATTTTGCTGATATTCAGCATCTTCTCCTGGTCCATCATTTTGTCGAAGTGGGCCTCCTTGGGGCGCGCGCGGACCCAGAGCGGACGCTTCCTGCGCGCGTTTCGCAAAGCGCACCGCCTGCAGGATGTGGCCGCGGTCTCCGAACAATTTAAACCCAGCCCGCTGGTGGCAGTGTTTGACGGGGCCTATGACGAGTTCCGCCGGCAGGGCGAGGGTAACGTTGTCGCCGTGCAACGCGCGGCGCAGATCGCGTCGTCCGAAGAGCTCACGCGCCTCGAACGGCGCCTGCCCTGGCTCGCGACCACTGGCGCCGTGGCTCCGTTTATCGGACTTTTCGGCACGGTGTGGGGAATCATTGACGCCTTCTATGGACTTGGGGACGCTGGCGCGGCTACGCTGCGGGCCGTCGCACCCGGCATTTCTGAAGCCCTGATCACGACCGCTGCCGGCCTGGCCGCGGCTATCCCTGCAGTTATCGCCTACAACATCTTTACGCATCGCATGCGTGAGTTCGCCGCGCGCATGGACGACTTCACGCTGGAGCTACTCAACCTGATCGAACGCACGACCGGAGTGGCTGCGGGAGTTCGCTGATGGCTTTCACGAACAAGGGCGGGCGGACCGAAACCTCGCTTTCCGAGATTAACGTCACGCCGTTTGTCGACGTAGTTTTGGTGCTGCTCATCATCTTCATGTTGACCGCGCCGGTGTTGCAGTCGGGCATCGAGGTTAGCGTTCCCAAGACCAAGTCCGTCAAAGTGATCACCGAGGAGCGGGTGACCATCACCATCACCAAGGATCAAGAAGTGTACCTGGGCAACGATCACGTGAAGCTCGAGGAGCTGGGCGGCTTGCTGCATCAGAAAATCCGGGATCCTCAGACCGAAGCGATCTATGTTCGCGCCGATGAGAACGTGGCCTTCGGCGTTTTTGCCACGGTGATGAGCACAGTGAAGCAGGCGGGCATCACCAATATCAGCATTGTGACCGAGCCAGAACGCACCACCAAGCCATAGGAGCAGGAAAGAATGGCGTACGCGCGCGCCAACATGTTCTACGAGCGGGAGAGCTGGCGTAAGCCGCTGATGATCTCGCTCGGCTTCCACGGGCTTGTGGTGGTCACTATCTTCGTTCTGGGTTTGGTGATGGAACCCCGCGGTCAAACCAACTGGGGTAATAACCAGGGTGAAGCCGTAGACGCGAAGCTGGTGAGCGCAGCGCCGATTCCTATCCCCAAGCCTGATGCCGAGAGCGATAACATTGTCGCCCACGAATCCAAAGCTGTAACTCAGGCTGCCCCGCAGCCGAAACCCGTCGAAACCGACGAGGGCATACCCGTTCAGAGCAAAGTGGTCAAGCCAAAACTCGACAAGCCGATTACCGCCACGAATTTGAAACCGCATCCTTTGCCGACCCCGGCCACCGCTGTACCTTACGGCGAGGGCCCCCCGGTGACAGGGCCCTTCGGCACTTTCACTGCGCCCAACACCAAGGGCGGGTTCAGTTTGCAGGATGCATCCTTCGGCAGCAAATACGGCTGGTACCTTGATGTTGTCCGGCGCAAAGTGCAAAGCAACTGGCTGGCCTACGAAATTGACCCGCGCATCAACGCTCCGCACCGCGCTTACATCGATTTTGACATCCAGCGCGATGGCAGCATCGCCAACGTCCACCTGGTGCAATCAAGCGGCGTTCCCAGTCTGGACCAGTCTGCCTTGCGCGCGCTCCAACGGGTCGACACGTTTGGCACGCTTCCGGAGGGCAACAAGCTTTCCGTAGAGTTTTGGTTTGACTATCCTCCAAAGTAGGTAATTCATGTTCAAGGACAAGTGGACGATCATTCTATTGCTTCTCACATGTATTACTTGTTGTACGTCCGTAGCAAACGCGTTTCAGGGCAAACCAATCATCGTCATCACACCGACCCAGGAGCGCCCGCGGCTCGCTGTCCCGGACTTCGTGGCCGGGACCTCCGATCCACAATCCAGCCCACTGAACACAGTCTTCAATCAAACCCTGTGGAACGATCTCGACAACGCTGGAATCTTCGACATGGTGCCGAAGAGTTTCTATCCTGTGCAGACTCCTTCCCAGCCTTCGCAGGTCAATGTGCCAGTGTGGGGAAATCCGCCGCCTAACGCAGGTCTTCTGGCCTTCGGCAACCTGGGAGTGAATTCAGGAAAGCTGGACGTTCAGGGATGGCTATTCGACGTCAAGAATGCAGGTGCGCCTCCCATTCTGGGCAAGCAGTACCGGGAAGACGCCAAGGAAAACAACGCCCGCCTGATCGCTCATCGCTTCGCCGACGAAATCATCGGCCGGCTGGGAGCTGGTGTTCCTGGAATCGCCGAGAGCAAGATTTTCTTCATCAGCACGCGCACCGGAAACAAGGAAGTCTGGTCCATGGACTACGATGGAGCCAACCAGCAGCAGCTTACGCATCTGGGCTCGATTGCCCTTTCACCCCGGGTCTCCCCGGACCGGTCGCGCGTGGCTTTCAGCGGGCTCGCCAAGGATTCCTGGCAGATCATGATGTACTCGCTCGAACTGGGACGTCCCCTCTCCTTCCAGCGCTATTCCGGCGATAACATCTCTCCCGCATGGTCTTCCGACGGCACTAAGCTGGCATTTGCATCTTCGATGCACGAGGGCTCGTCGAACATTTTTCTCGCCGACGCTTCCGGCGCGGGAAGCCGGCGGTTGACGACCGGGCACACCGACGTTTCTCCCGTCTTCAACCCCAAAACCAACGGCCAGATCGCCTTTGTCAGCGGACGAACCGGGCTGCCGCAGATTTACATCATGGATGCCGATGGCAGTAACGTGCAGCGCATGACCGAACAGGGATACTCGGTTTCACCGTCCTGGTCGCCCAACGGGCTATTGCTGGCCTTTGCCTGGGACCGCAACTACGGCCCGGGAATTGTGGGTGGGTGGGACATTTATATCATGGAGATCGCATCACGACAGATCGTACAATTGACCCACGATAGCGGGCGCAATGATTTTCCATCCTGGTCTCCGGACGGACGCCATATTGTCTTTCAGTCCAACCGCGGCGGGACGGAACAGATCTGGAGCGTGCTGGCGGACGGCACACATTTACAACAGCTGACCCGCCAGGGTCGGAACACGCAGCCCAACTGGAGTTTTCAGTAGCCTTTTTTGTTGAAAATGAGCCGAGCAGAGCTCGTGCAATTTTGGGAGGGAATAAGGTGAATCACCGCAAGCAGTGGGTTCTGGCAGTCTTGCTAGCTGCTCTACTGGTGCTGGCCGCCGGTTGCAAGAAAAAACAACCGCCGCCCCCGCCAACGCCACCGCCGCCCGTAACCGCAACGCTTACAGCCAATCCCGCTTCCATCCAGAGCGGCCAATCTTCCACCCTGACCTGGAGCACGCAGAACGCGACCGACGTTACCCTGGACGGAAATAAGGTTGACGTCAACGGCTCGCAGGCTGTTTCCCCCGGGCAAACCACCACGTACCATCTGAAGGCGACGGGCGGAGGTGGAACGCAGGAGGCCACTGCCACCATCACCGTAACGTCGCCGCCACCGCCACCGACGCCAACACCGACACCGCAACCAACAGTATCAGACGACGAAATTTTTGCGCGCAGCGCCAGCGACATCTATTTCGACTACGACAAAGCTGATCTTCGGCCGGAATCGGTGCAGACACTCGCACGCATTGCCGATGTTATGAAGGCGCATCCGAACTGGATCATCCAGATCCAGGGTAACGCCGACGAGCGTGGGTCCATCGAGTACAACCTGGCCCTGGGCGAAAGGCGGGCCAGTGCCGCGCAACAGGGCCTGGTCCAGGACGGTGTGAGCGCGGGTCAGCTCAAAACCATCAGCTTTGGCAAGGAAAAGCCGATTTGCACGGAAGCCAACGAAACATGCTGGCAGAAGAACCGGCGTGACCACTTCCAACTGATGCATTAAACGAAGTAACAACGAATCCTGGACGGCAGCCCGGCAAGCTCCGGGTTGCCGTCCGGTGTTCCCACCACGTTCTACGCGCCTCATCGTGAAGTAAAATTCTTTTGGGGGTGCCGGCGGCTTCGAGCATCCAACAGATCAGAACACCTTATGAAGAAAAACACTCTTATCGCATCACTCACCGTGCTGGTTGCGGCTGCCCTAGGAGCCCGGCCAGTATCGGCCGCGGACACCAAGTCGCAGCTTATCCAAATCCAGACCCAACTGCAGATCATGCAGGACAACATGACGCAAATGAAACAGTCGTTCGACGAGCGAATGGGCGTCATGAAGGACATGATCACGCAGCAGACTGACAGCGTAAACAAGTTGGGCACATCGGTCCAGGCGTTGCAAAAGACTCTGGGGCAGGAGACGACGGACGCTGGATCGAAAGTCGACCAGATCTCCGGCCAAGTGCAGGCGCTGCATGACGCCGTCGACGAACTGAAGGCCCGACTAGCCAAGATCGGCGATCAGCTCAAAGACATTCAGACGAATCAGCAGAACATCCCCAATCCAGCCGGGGCGCAGCCGGCTGGCGGCAACAACAATGCGCCTCAGGCTCCGCCTCCCGACGTGCTCTACAACGACGGGCTGCGTGACTTCAATGCCGGCAAGAACGACCTGGCCTCCCAGGAGTTCACCCAGTACCTTCAGGTTTATGGCACTACGGACCTGGCCGGCAACGCGCAGTTCTACCTGGGCGAAATCCAGTACCGTCAGGGAGACCTTCAAGCAGCGGTGCTCTCCTACAACAAGGTGCTAGATCAGTATCCCGGAGGAAACAAGGCTGCTTCCGCCCAGCTCAAGAAAGGATTCGCGCTCTTAGATCTGGGGCAGCGCAGCCAGGGAATCCAGGAATTGCGCAGCCTGGTCGCCCGCTATCCCAAGAGCCCGGAAGCGCTGCAAGCCCGGGAACGTCTGAGCAAACTGGGGGTCGCTGCTACGACCTCCAGACCTTCACCCAGCCACCGCTAAGCTCTCATTTCTTGTCCTGCCCCTTCGCCTTCAATCCCAGCTTTCTTAAACAGTAACGAATTTCTTGTGCCATCTCCGCGATGCGCATGCCCTCCTCGACCATCAGTTTGCAGGAAAGCGCAACGCGCTCCTTCGTTCCGGGGCCAAGGTCGAACGTCACTCGACAGTACTGACATTCCTCATTCCAGCAGAAACGTCCGTAGGAGATGTCTTCAGGCGCCAGGTATTGCATTGCTCGCAGAAGCATGTTGCCTTCTGGGACCTGAAACTCCTTGTCCGCAACAGTGATTCTGACGAGCTTCTCGAAAGGTCGAAACAGGGGCCCGGGCGTGGACATGCGAGGATTCTAGTCGATTTTCCCTTTTCGCGAATCCTGAACCTGACTCCGGCAAGGTTACGCCCGTCACCCGGGTGACCCACCTCACAAAGCTTCCCGAAACCTATTTCTTGGACAGAACCCGGCTAGCGCAGGCTCTCCATGATTTCATCCAGGGCTTGCCGCGGCGGACGCACCACGCTTTCGGGCAACCGGGCCAGAGGCTCGTCGGTGAGGTTGAGGAGGTCCATAAAGGTCGGCGCTGCAGCATTCACATAGAAGACGCCGGTGAGTGTCTCGCCCTTCTCGTGGGCTTCCGCCAGGGTCCGCATAGCCCCCAATTTATCGGTCGCGTCGTAGTCGCGGTCGAGTTTTCTCAGTCGCAGTTCCGATCCGTCATGCATGCGCACGCTGGCGGTGGTACCGGGATCGTAGTCGACGTCAATATGTTCGAAGCTGGGCACAAAACCAACTTCCTGCAGCGGCTCGTCATGATCTTTCAGGTATTTATAGGATTTGGTCGATCCTTCGTGATCGTTGAAGGTCACGCAGGGCGAGATCACATCGACCATCACCGTACCGCGGTGGGCAATAGACGCCTTGAGCAGCGTCAGCAACTGGCGTTTATCGCCCGAAAACGACCGGGCGACCAGCGTCGCGCCCAACTGGATGGCGAGCGCGCAGGTATCGATGGGCGGCAGATCGTTAATGACGCCGGTCTTGAGCTTGGCGCCCACGTCGGCCGTCGCCGAGAACTGGCCTTTGGTCAGCCCATACACACCGTTGTCCTCGATGATGTAGATCAACGGCAGGTTTCGTCTCATAAGATGTACGAACTGCCCAATGCCGATCGAGGCCGTGTCGCCGTCTCCGGAAACACCGAGCAGCATGGTGCGTTGGTTGGCCAGGGCTACACCCGTAGCGACTGAAGGCATACGGCCGTGGACGGCATTGAACCCGTGCGAGCGGTTCAGGAAATACGCCGGGCTCTTGGACGAGCAGCCGATTCCGGATAGCTTGACCAGGTTTTCCGGCTGCACGCCCATCTCGTAAGCGGCGTCGATGATGCGCTCGGAAATCGCGTTATGGCCGCAGCCGGCGCAAAGCGTAGTCTTGCCGCCGCGATAATCGACGACCGTCAGACCAATGTGGTTGGTTTTAGGAGCTGGCGTGTTGGGAGTCGCCGACATCTTATCTGCCCTCCTGAGCAACAATTTCATCGGTTACCGACCGCGCATCGATCGGCAACCCGTTATAGTGCAGCACACTGCGCAGCTTGATGATTTGCTCCGGAGCAACCTCCAGCTTCAGCAAGGACAGCATTTGCGCGTCGCGATTTTGCTCCACCAGGTATATGCGATCGTGGCCGGCGATGAATTCGTGCACTTCGCGATTGAAGGGATAAGCGCGAATCCGCAAATAATCGGTTTGGATGCCGTACTCACGGCTGAGCTGATCGCCGGATTCGGTGACCGCCCAGTGCGACGTCCCGTAGGCGATGACCCCAATCTTCGAGCTCCGGGAAGCCTCGAGAATCGGAGCCGGAACGAATTGTCGCGCGGTCTCGAACTTCTGCGACAAGCGGTCCATGTTCTGTACGTAGTCCCCCGGTCGTTCGCTGTATTGCCCCTTTTCGTTGTGACCGCTGCCGCGGGTAAAGTAGGCGGCCGCAGGATGGTTGGTGCCAGGCATGGTTCGGTAGGGTATGCCGTCGCCGTCCACGTCCTTGTAACGGGCGAAACCGCCCAGACGCCTGAGGTCTTCCTCGCTTAGCACTTTGCCGCGATCAATTGGCTTTGCCGGATAGTCAAAGGGATGAGACATCCAGTTGTTCATGCCCAGATCAAGATCGGACAGCACAAACACTGGCGTCTGGAACTTTTCCGCCAGCTCAAACGCGTCCCCGGCCATACTGAAGCATTCCTCGACCGACGAAGGAAGCAACATAATGTGCTTGGTATCCCCGTGCGAAAGAAAAGCGCAGCTCAGGATATCGCCCTGCATGGTACGCGTCGGCAGCCCGGTGGACGGGCCTACGCGCTGGATGTCGAAAATCACACCCGGGATCTCGGCGTAGTATCCCAGGCCGACAAACTCAGACATCAGTGAGATTCCGGGTCCCGAGGTGGAAGTCATCGACCGGGCTCCGGCCCAGCCCGCACCCAGCACCATGCCGATCGCCGCCAGTTCGTCTTCTGCCTGCACTACGGCAAAGGTGGCTTTGCCGTCCGCACCAATGCGGTACTCTTTCAGATAATCGATCAGCTGCTCCACGAGCGAGGTCGAGGGCGTGATGGGATACCAGGTCACGACCGTGACTCCGGCGAACATGCAGCCCAGCGCAGCGGCGGCGTTGCCGTCAATGATGATCTTGCCTGCGTTTTCGTTCATGGGCTCAATGGAATAAGGATCCTGCTTGGTAAAGGTGGCCTTGGCGTAGTCGTAACCGGCGCGGACCGCGAGGGTATTGAGCTCGGCAGCTTTCTGCTTTCGTGCGAATTGCGCAGCAACCGCCTTCTCCGACTGCTTGAGATCAATGCCCAGAAGGGAGTCCACCACCCCCACGTAGATCATGTTCTTGACCAGTCGGCGCAGCTTGGCTTCAGGGCACACGGTCGCCACCAGCTTGTCGAAGGGAACAGGATAGAAAGTGACGTCGCGGCGCAGGCTGGAAAGATTCAGCGGTTCGTCATAAACGCATGCGGCGCCTGAGGTGAGTGTCATCACATCTTCCTGGGCGGTCTCCGGGTTCATCGCTATCAGGAAATCGATCTCCTTCTTTCGGGCAACGTAGCCGTCCTTGTTGGCCCGGATGGTGTACCAGGTCGGCAACCCGGCAATATTCGAAGGAAACAGGTTCTTGCCTGATACCGGCACACCCATCTGAAAAATGCTGCGCAACAGCACGGTGTTGGCGGATTGCGATCCCGAGCCGTTGACCGTGGCCACCTGGATGGCAAAATCGTTCACATTGCCATTGTCACTGCGTTCCTGCGCTTTGCTCTCTTGAATGCCTACATCTAACGTTGCCATGGAAGATTCCCGCCGCGGCCCAAAAAGGCAGCGTATTGGTTCTCGATTGGTCCTATCCAGCCCGATTATAGAACAGCCGATCCCCATCCCAGATCGATGGCCGCCCGCCGTAGCCCGAAGCACCCGGACTCCGCGGTCCCCCGCAGCCCCTCCGGAGCGGGGTACTCTACTTGATTCACAACTATTTCCGAAATCAGGAAAAAGACACAAAAAACCGCCTTCACGGCAAGGCCCCGTGTTATTTTGAAGCCGGGATCACGAACCACAATTGAAAAAGCACCGCCGCCCCCCAGGCGGGGCTGTAATTTTGGCATGCCGGGAGCCTGCACTCCTTAAGGCGTTGACCAGTACCGGAGCAACAGATGTCGCGTAACGCGGTTGAAGACTTCAAAGAACGCTCATTAGGAGCTTTACCGACCCTACTGGAGCGGCTGGCCTACATTTGTTCGCTCGAGACGGTGGCCGGCGCTTACGATCATTGGGGGCTGAAACGTGTCTTCGGCAGCCGCTCGGCGCAGG
>DATDGP010000318.1:0-11749 GCA_036522035.1 Terriglobales bacterium | reverse complement strand
ACAGAACCAGAAGGCGGATCAGCGAACAGAGCAGGGCAAACATGAGGACCAGCCTGAGGGTCGGAGGGTAGGGAAGTCAACTATTTCCGGTCGGACGGACTTTTGACTCGCAGCGAAAGAGCCTGGAAGCCACCGCAACGGAGGCCGGCAAATGTGCGCCGATTGTAGGTTGGATGTACGCCAGGCACTTTCACTTCAACGCGTCGTTCAACAGGTACGCCAGCCGCACTCCGGCCTTCTCCAACTGAGTCTCGATAACCGGGTCTGCTTGGCGTTCATACGCCGGTGTGATTGAAGCCGGATTCTCACTCCCCAAGTCCCCGTAGGCCACCCTCTGCGCCAGGCGGTGCCCTTCCAGGACCCAATCCTCCATGCTGCCCTTCATCCACTCTGCGCGGTCTTGCGGCGTGATCTTCGCTTCCAATTCCGCCGCCAGTTCCTCGGGATTGCGGCCGATGTCCTCTAGCAGGCCCGTGTCCCAGACCCAATGCAGGTTATCAGGCCGACCGTCGAAGATAACGTGACGCTCGTTCCCGCCCTTGTCACCGTTATCCTCGTCATGAAGGGGCTGGTGCAGATCACCGACAAAGTGGATCACAAATTTTAGAGCCTTAGCTTTTGTCGCCGGGTCTGCTGCGGGGTCTTTCAGGACCGTCAGAAAGTGCTCTGTCTGGCCGATCACACACTGGCCGTCTGGGCACTCCCGCGCCATATCGATCTTCGAGTCGGCCAGCGGGATGTCGATATAGTGCCACGGGCCGGTTTCAGGGTGATCGTGCCGGTAATCATCGGCCCAGCTCGCCACGTCCTCCAGCGAGGCACCGCCCAGGATGGCCTTCGCCCTTTCGAGCGCGGCAGGCGTCATATTGTGCCCGGCAATCAGGGCGACGACTTGGTGCCCTTCGTGACCCCAACCGAACGCGAGCGATGGGGCTGCCGCCAGCGCGAACCAAATCGTTGCCGTCCGTTTCTTCACGGCGAACACCCCTGGCTAGGTAAGGAATCGTAAACCGCACGCGGGCAGTCTATCACCCGACAGTGGGGCGGGCAAGTGGTCCTAATTCTGATAGGCTTATTTCCTATGGGCGATCTTCACTACGACGAAATGGACAAGCTGACGCCGTGCTCTGTCTGCGGCTCACGTCGTTACTGGTTCGATGGCGCAGTGTGGCAGTGCTGGAATTGCGTCCCGCCGCCCTCACCTGACATGATCCGTGTTGACCTTAAAGAGCGGGTGAACTGAAGCCCAGTTGTTTTTCTTCAGACTTGCTCCCGGGTCTACGACATAAACGGACAGAAGCCCTTCCGACTCCTCCGTTGTCCAGGTAATTGCGTCGTTTTCGTCGTCTATGTCGTAAGGCCCCCGTCCCCGGCTGAAGCACAGTCCTGATCTTGGCCGATCCCCATCGTGTTGAGCTCGGAGCCGCCTGCCAAGCACGGGGAGCGGGTCCTATTGAGTCTTTGAAATCCGGCACCCTCCCTCCATGTCTTCCTGCAGCCTGCCAACAGCCGCTCTCAGGATATCCACGAGTCCGGTCGATGTCTCTTGAGAGGGCAGATGAATCCCAACGAACGAGGAAGCAAGCTGCAAATGACTGGCTCGGACTGGTACGGCCAGTGCGACGGGAATATCTGGACGGACGTTGTGTCTCCATTGCTGTTCGCCTGGGCCTCGATGCTCGGTCTCGCGTATGGGATCATCCGGTGGCTCACCCTGCGTTAGAGCGTACGCTCGGCGGGGTTCCTGGGCCAGGTCGGCGATGAGTTTCTGGAGCTCGGCTGGAATTCGCGGTCGTCCGCGGGGGCTTCGATTTCCACCTCCAGAACAGCCGAAAGCCGATGCCAAGGGATGAGAGTGTCCGGCTTGCGAATCGTCAGGGCCTCTCGCCAGGCAAACACTCTGGAAAGCCACACCAAGGTCAATTTGCTTGCAGCCTTGGCCCGACGAGTTTTGAACCTTGCGCTCGAAGTACGAGCAACAGGTTCTCGGCGGCCAGAGCACACCGTGGCCGGAGGCTGACCCTCTCAAACCTCAAAGCGTCCAGCAAGAGAGCGAAAATGGTCAGCAGTAGGTCGAGCAGGCAAGCAAGATCACCCGACCTGCGCCCTGCACCTTCTACCACCAGACCGGTCCCAAATCGGTTCAGGCATTCCCAGGATGGCACTGTCCGCACGGTTCTTAGGCCTCAGAATCGCCGTGATGGGCCTCGCCCAGCCGCTCATCGATCCCCTTAACTACCTGCAATAGAAGGATTAACGAGACCGGTGCCGACGCCACGGCGCTTTCCCTGACCTTGGCAGGGCACATGCGTTAGTCAAGGCGACGACGCCAACCTGACAAACGAAGGCGCGAGGGCGGGAAGAGGTTTTCCCGCGAGGCCGGTGAAGTGTGCCTTGAGCCGGTGATGCGAACGCTCGCTTTGGGCGACCGGCCGAAAAATCCTGGAGGGACGCAAGAATGACGCAGACCACGGTATCCGAAACACTAAAATCTCAAGTTCGGCCTCTCAGTTCAACCCGCCACCGGTCTTGGCCCGCAGACAGGAGACCGGCACGTGATCGCGCCAAAGCCCGGCGCGGGGCGACGAATGCCGAGCGGGCCAGGGAGAAGGAGGAACTGACGCTCAAGTTGCTTGGGCTCGTGAAGCGTGTCGCCCTCGAGATGAGAGAGCATCTGCCGGCTCACTTGGACATTGATGACCTGGTGAGCGCCGGCACCCTCGGACTGATGGAAGCGGTGCGCCGCTTCGAGGCGGGCAAACAGGTGAAGATCGAAACCTATGCCCGTTACCGGATTCGCGGCGCCATCCTGGACGCGCTGCGCAACCTCGACCCAGCCTCGCGGGACATGCGCAAGAAGAACAAGCGGGCGGAGCGTGTTTTTCAGGAGCTCGGAGCGAAGCTCGGCCGTCCCGCCACAGACGCTGAAATGGCGGATGCCCTGCACGTGAGCCTTAAGGAGTGGTACAGGACGGTGAGCGAGCTCCAGATCACGGGCATGGACTGGCTGCGGCCTACCCTGATGGGCAATCCGCCGCAGGTGAATGAGGACGCACTCCCCGCCACGAATCAGAAGGACCAGTTTGACCTTTGCTTCCGGCGGGAGCAGCGAGACCTGATCAACAGCGCTTTAGATCGGTCCTCGGATCGTGATCGGCTGATCCTCTCGATGTACTATGAGCAGGATCTCACCATGAAGCAGATCGGCGATCAGCTCTGCATTGACGAGTCGCGCGTCTCGCAGATTCATTCCGCGGCTCTCAGCCGGCTCCGCGGCAGGGTACAGATGATGCTGCGTCCACCCGTGAGGCCGACAGTGAGCGCCGCGGTGTTTGTCTGTCCATAGCAAAAATTCGATCCGTCGGGCACAACCGAGCTGTCGCTGCCAATTGATATTGAGGCCGATTTTATAGCGAGGGCGGAAACTGAGAAACCTCGATTCACAGGAATGCAGAGCGGCGACACGGTCCAATCGGGGAGCGTGCGTCACTGACCCAAGGTCGATCAATACTGCGAGTGCTTCGGGAAAGGGAAGAGCCATGAAAAGAGGCGTCGTCGTTCCAGTGCTGATTATCTCGGCCGTGTGGATCGGGACTAGCAATATCGGCAAATGCGAGAATGCGGCCGTTCAGCCAGGGGCTCCTGCGGCCCCCACGAAGGATGAACCGGGTGTGCTTACGAACGATTCCATCATAAAGATGGCAGAGGCCGGTCTAAGCGACGTTGTGATTGTCAACATGGTGAGCAGTCAGCCGGGCAGGTACTCCCTCACTCCCGACGATGTGATCGCGATGAAGAAGGCTGGAGTTTCAGAGAATGCGATCTCAGCAATGCTGAAGCGATCTGCCGCCGCTCCTGCGACTCCAGTCGCCGTACCCCCTGAGGTAGCGAACGCCTCAATCACCGAGGTGGGCGTCTACATGCGAACCAAAGATGCCTGGCTTCAGATGATGCCCGAGGTTGTGAACTGGAAGACCGGAGGCGTGATCAAGAGCCATGTGACGGTCGGTATTGTTAAGGGCGACGTGAATGGGCGGCTCAACGGGGAGACCAGCCGCTATTCAACCTTCACGCCCGTCGGCTTCCTGATCTACGTTCCCGAAGGCGTAGAAATCACTGAATATCAACTCATGCGTCTGCGTCAGCACCATGACAGCCGGGAGTTCCGAACCGTGACTGGAGGAGTCTTTCACGTTTCTGGCGGAGCGACTCGGGACACTCTGCCTTTCGAGTACAAGAAGACTGCGACTCGAACATACCTGGTGATCCTGTCCGACGACCTGGGTCCCGGGGAATATGGGTTCCTTTCGCCCGGAGCCGCGCTTGCGAGCCATGCGTCCGCGCAACTCGGCAAGATGTATACGTTCCGGGTGGCTGAGTAGAGCGCGCTCTTCGGGCGCCAAGATACCATGAAGTTGCTTGTGGCGCTTTTCATGCTTGCCGCCATCGTCACCACGCCATGCCAGGGAGCCGTTCAGAAGCCGCTAACCAGCGGCCAGATCGATGCTCTTGTTGCCGGGGGTGTGGACAGCCAGCGGATCGTCCAGGCAGTCCGGCAGCGCGGAATTGACTTTCAGCCGACAGTCCACTGTGGAGGACTTGTACACAAAGGAGGAGCGGTATCACCATGAAATCGAGGTTTCTTCTGATTCTTGTGCTGACTGTTTGTCCGGCAGCACTCGCAAGCCGCGAACACTCCGCCGCGCTGACCGACGACGATGTCATCTCGATGGTCCAGCACGGCGTCGCTGAGGACACGATTCTGACGAAGATCAAGGCTCTTAAGACGGCGTTTGACACCAGTCCTAGAGCCGCTGAGATTCTCCAGGAAGCCGGAGTCTCATTGGAGATTATCGGCACGATGGCGGAAGCCAAGCCGATGGGCGCTGAGGACGGTCCTCCCCCAACCCCTTCCCCAATGAAGCAGAAGTCTGACGAAAAACAGGCCGCTCCCGCGGACAGCTTGCCGAAGCCTGGGTCACATGCTTTGGCGGACTCGGGGGCGTCTGTGGCGGAAGCGGCGCGAAAATTTGGAAGTTTGTCATCAGGCTTCAACCTAGATTTTGGATCGCCACCTACTACTGCAGGTGCCGACGGTGTGAGACCCATAAGAGGTTTTGAACCCCTGCCGCCTCTGTCTCAGCGCAGCCCCGTGCTAGACGAGGAACGTTGCGATCCAACTTGTCTTTACAACTTGAGCGCACTCCTCAGCACTAACGTCGAATTCCTGCTGGACAACATCAACTACATCAAGAATCTAAAGAGTCGATTTGAGGCAGACCCTAGAGGAGTTGATGTGCCACCTATGACGCGCGAAGCATGCAGCCGTAGACAGCATATAGACACCTCCGCTTACGGAGACCTGCTGGGTTTCTACAACGAACATCCACACTGGGACGTCGGAATCCCGGCCAGCAAAGCACTCGATCTGAGACAGAGGGAAACCGATGTGGAATCCTTGGTCAACACCTACGATGAGCTCACTGCACATCTGGAATCTGAGGGCTGGGGCTGCGGGGACTAACGATGTTCTGGACGCCTGCGGGCTTCGCGGCCCGAGCACCAGCCTGAGGGCTTACCGTTTTCGGTGGGCGCAGGCAGGCCCGTCAAGCACGGGAGGAGGGACCCGCTGAGCCCAGCTAATCCGGCACCCTCCCCCCTTTTGCCTCGCCGCCCGCGTGTTCACGTGTCTGGGAAAACTCCAGAAAATCGTCTTCTTGGAGATATACTGGGTTGAAAGCGTAAAGCCACATGCCGTCTGTCTTTCGCGATCCTGAAACGCTTGGCGACGTCGCGTTCCGCGTGATCCGGAATTACCGACTTCCGCCACCGATTGTTTTCCCATCCGTCCCACCATGTAGAAGGGCTGCGCGGTTGTCCTCGTAAGGCCAGTTCGAGCGCATTGTCCTGAATGCCCCGTTCGATGACCTTCCGCAACTCCTGGGCAATGGCGAAGAAGCGATCGGCGGGGCACAACCCGTCCAGCGACTGGTGGGGCCGCTGGTGGTTGTAATGCTTCACCCACAGCCGGATCCGCTCGCGCGCCGACTCGAAACTGTCGAACTGGGCTCGCACCGGAAGTATTGCAAGTACGAGCCAGGAGGCAGGGTGGTTCGCCGGTGAAGTTGAGTGGGTTAGACGGTCTTCAGGCCGAGCGTTAAGTTGATGAACAGAACCTGCCCGCTTACATCCCCCTTCAGCGGCCACCTCACTTGCCCTTTCCGGATCATGTGCATCACTTCATAACCCGGGATCGTTCGTCGGGCTCCCTCGCACGATCGGAACCGCTGCTTGGCGTTGATCCGCCGTTTGATGGCTCGATGGTCCTGCTCAATGAGGTTGTTCAGGTAGGGGCAAGTTCGACACCGGCAGCGCCGACCCAGTATCCGTTCCTGCTTCAGCTTCTTCACCACCTTAGGGTACGACGGATTGCCGTCCACGTTGATCACGCGAGGACGAGGATGATTCGCAGCCGCCAAGACCTTGCCGAGGAATTGCTTGGCGGCCACGGCATCGCGCCCTGTCGCAGTCTTTTCAGGGGCTGCCCAGATCAGTGGTGATCAGTAGATTTTCCCGCCAAGGATGGTGGCAAGGCTTACACGTGGGCGCGAACATCACGCCGAACACGGAAAGAGCCAGATCAAAGGAATGGTCGGCAACTCCGGCTAAGTTGCACGCACTGCGTGACGCAAGTGGTTGCAGCTTTGAAGGCCGGACGGTAATCTGATCGAACGCTAGCCGGCGTCGAATCACGCCGGTGGCTCCTGCCAATGAATCCGCGATTATTGGCTATACTCTTCGAGTGACAGGCAGCATTTGAGGAGGGGGACTACGATGCCCAAGCTTGTGCCGGTCGACGGGGAGCGGTTGAAGTGCTCCGCCTGCGATCAACTCTTCTATCCCCCGCCGGTGCGGCGCGGCGCCCGGCCCTGGACGCCCGACGGAGGCCAAGGCGAAGCTGGCCGGCGAATTCAATGAGCACGTGCAGAACGCTCACTTCACTTCCGACGCCGAGGGGAGGAGCGATACGATCGCAAGCAAGTTTCCGGGCAAACAGTAGCCATGGGGCGGGACTCGTCGATGTTGCGGCTCCTGTGCTCCGGGCACGCCGCGGTTTCCATCAAACCTTTGTCTACGCAGAAATTGCGCAGAACTTCCACTTTCCCAAGCACCGCCAGTATTCTCCCCTGTCCGGAGCTGCGCTGTAACACGAATTCCAACGGATTCCGCTTCCGAGCCTAAAAAGAACGGAAGGTTATCCCCTTCAGACTGGACCACTCCCGGGTGGTTCTCAGTCTCGGGCGAAGTGTATAATTACTCTACGCAATCAGGGGGGGGCCGTAGTACATGACTTTGTGACGCTGTAGTGCTGCCGTTTGTCGGCGCGGTCGAGCGCGGAATTGCGCTGGATCATACGCGTCAAAGTCAAACAGCCTGAAAGCTGGGCCAATGGCCTCTCGCTATCACTTAACAATTGAACAGAATGTCTGAGTCACACAATGAGCTTCTGGAAGAGACTCTTCGGAGCGAAGAGACAGCCGGATAAGATCCTCGAACTGCGTACCGATTTGGTGGCCAATCTGAGCCACTGGGAATCGAGCGGCGAGGCTGAAGCCTGGGTGCTGGCACACATCAAAGGGTGGAATCACCAAAACTGGCTTGATCTTCTGGCTTTACTTCGTAAATCCAGGTACTGGCCGATGGACGAGGCCGCGGTTGGCGAACACCTGGAAATCCTACGAGCCAAACTGATGGCGAAAGAAGTCAAGGAAGTGTCGACCACGAATCTGCACTGCTGGGAATCGAGCGGCGAGCCCGAAGCGTGGGTGCTGGCACACATCAAAGGGTGGAATCACCAAAACTGGCTCGATCTTCTGGCTTCACTTCATAGATCGCCGTACTGGCCTATGGAGGAGGCTGCGATTGGCGAACATGTGGAAATGCTCCGACCCAAAGTGTTGGCGAGGGAAGTCGAGGAATCATCAACTAAGAACCTGAACCGTTGGAACTCGAGCGGCGAGCCTGAAGCATGGGTGCGGGCACATCCAAAAGGGTGGAATCACCAAGATTGGCTCGACCTTCTAGCCTCGCTTAAAACGTCGTCATATTGGCCCATGAACGAGCCTGCATTAGGTCAACACTTGGAGCAACTGCGAGACACACTACGGGCAACCGCTACCGCTGCGTCTTCTTGTCGACTAACTTCAGCGGTACCTCCAACTGCCGATGTCAATGAAAAGGATAGCCGGGGTCAGACCACGCTTATACGTGCCTGTGGCGAGGGGAATCATGAAAGCGTTAAGCTACTAATCGCTGCGGGTGCGCAAGTAAACGTGAAAGACAGTGAGGGTCGAACGGCGCTGATCACGGCTGCCGAAAGCGATCATGTGGATTGTGTGGAGGCTCTTCTCGCTGCCGGTGCCGATCTGGGGGCGGAGGGCTCCGGCGGCTTCACTGCACTTGCGATCGCTGTTAAGAATGGCCACGCAGCCTGCGCCGAAGCCCTCATCGCCTGCGGCGCAGCAGTCGATGCCCAAGCGCAGGCCTGGGAGGGCAAGACTCCGTTGCACTTGGCAGCGGAAAGCGGCCGTAAGGATATCGCCGAATTGCTTCTTACAAAGGGGGCCGCGGCCAATCTCACGGATCACCACGGGCGAACACCATTGCATTTGGCGGCGTTGGGCGATCACAAAGAGATGGCGGAATTGTTGCTCGCCCACCAAGCCGACGCCAACGCAAAGGCCACTGGAGGCAAGACGCCCTTGCACTCCGCAGCACAGACAGGAAGCACGAGCGTGGCCAAACTGTTGCTAGCAAACAATGCTGAGGTTGATGCCAGAGTCCAGGGACAGACCCCTTTACATTTCGCAGCCGACGAGCACACCGCGGCGTTGTTGCTGGCCAACCAGGCCGACGTTAACGCCAGGACTGACGCTGGCGAGCTCCGCTCCACCGAGCGGCGCAACACGGCCTCGGTAAGGTGGCAATAATTGTGATCGCCTACGGTGCTCAGGTCAGTGCCAGGAGCAGCGACGGGCAGACCCCGTTACACGTGGCTGCCTATCAGGGACACCAGGACGTGGCGGAATTGCTGCTCGCCAACGGGGCCGAGGTCGACGCGAAGGCTGATGACGACCGGACCCCTTTATGCCTCGCAGTGCGGCACGGTCATCAGGGCGTGGCAGAACTGTTGCTGGCCAGCAAGGCCAACGTCAATCTGAAAAACGCCTTGGGTAAAACGCCGTTGCATTTCGCGGCAGACAACCAAATGGCGAACTTGCTCCGTCAGTACGGAGGCCACGGGTGATGTCTTTCTTGAAATGGTGATCCCCCATTAAGACACACTGGCTTGGTTGATCGCGCTGCGAGCCGACTAGGAACGAAAAGTCTCCGTGACGGAGCAATGTGTGCTTTCGGCAGACTGCGTAAAATGAGGGACCGACGGTTTGGGATGGAGCCGGCTAATTGTCTTCGTCTGTGTAAGAATCGAGGGTAGCGGAGATCCGATCGAACAATTGATCCCATTCTTTCCTCTGCTTCTTGTTCTGGGTGTGGTTGGCTTCCGCGGCGACATGACCCGCCAGTTCGTCCAGCTCATCGAGGGTAAAACGATAGATCGGCGATTCGGCCGGCATGGGGATGACGCGCAGACGGTCAGTTAGTTCCTGGTCAGCGAAGCTGTCATGCAGAATCAGTTCACGCTCGCGGGCGGTCAGCTCTAAGAACCCTTTCGTCGGGTCGAATCTGCTTCCGGGTTTTCGGCTGTGCTCCTGAATCGGTTAGGAGGCGAAGCAGCAGCGCGGAGTCGGGTGAGCGATCCGTGGCCGTATGCTCGGGTGGCGAAGCGTGCGTCGTGGCTTTCCTTCGAGCCGAGCGGAACTTCCCGTGCAGTTGTTGGTTCGCAACAGGGAGTGCGAACTCCTCAGGGTCAAAAGGGCCTCGCCATTGCAGCATGCTCTCATGCTCTTCGTGCTCCGGGTCGGCCATCGCCTTCAGGTAGTCTTCATAACCGGACGATCCGCCCACATCCTCCGGTGGCGTGCGGCGTTTCCCAGCCAGGCAGTGTGGATACTCCGTACCCGGATTCGGCAGGGCAATGGCTTCGAGCACCAGGTCGTGCCGCCAGCTATCGCCGAAGTCATACAGATATTCAAATTGAGTTCCGACCCGCGGCGCAACCTCCCACAACCGCACACGCCTCTCATCAATGACTTTGCGCTCGTACAGATCGTCATCCGGGTCAGGCACGCTATAGATGCGGCGCCCGATCTCGAATTGGTGGAGGTGACAATCTTCCCAGCCCATGACGATCTGCAACATCCGGTGAAGTTGAGCGAGAGTGGTGTCCTCCCAGACCTGGATGCGCCTCCAAATAGGTGGATCAATGTCTTGCAGCGTCACCTTGAGCTGATACAAAGCACGATTTTTCTTCCCAGCCATCAGGACGCCTTTCTGCTCGTCAGGATGCGGCGCACGGAGGTGCGCGCGATCTGTAGCCGACGCGCAATCGCGGCTTTGCTGACGCCGGCACGATACAGCTTCCGGACCTGGTCGGCCTGGAGTCCCGCGGTGAGCGGTCGGCCCAAGCGCTGACCATTCTGGCGGGCCTGCGCCAAGCCGGAGCGAACACGATCCCGGAGGACCTCCCGTTCGAACTCCGCAAAAACTGCCAGCAAGCCGGCCATCGCTCGACCAGCGGGCGTGGTCAAGTCCAGTGCCTCAGTCAGCGAAACGAAGCCGACGCCGAGGTGCTCCAGTTCCTGCAGCGTGGCGAGCAGGTCGGTGACCGATCTTCCCCAGCGATCCAGCCGCCACACCAAGACCCCATCGATTTCCCGGCGGCGCGCCGCCTCCAGCAGTTTCTCACGAGATTGTCGCTGCACCGCCCCGGAACCCACCTCGCGGATTTGCAGGGCGATCGTCCACCCGCGGCGCGCGGCATACTCCCGCAGGGCGCGGGTCTGCAGGGGAATGGTCTGCTGGTCGTGGGTGGAGACGCGGGCGTAGAGGCCCACACGAAACGGAGTTTTGGCTCGAGGAGAGGGGTAGCCAAAAACCCTTCGCAATTTCGTTTTTCGGAAGGCCCGTTTTCCGGCCATTTTCGAGGGTCACTCCGCACGGCCTCTATCTATGGTTTTCGGCCAGGCGGGAGACATTCTACTCCAGGTAGGGCCTTGGTGGATTCTCGCCCGTACCGGACTTACCGGACTCCAGGTTCTGGCGGTAATTCCAAGGCATCCATACCGCCGGGTTCTTCGCCAGCTCCTCGGCGTGTTTCTGGAGCTCGGTGAGATAGTCGAAGGGATTGGCGTGGTTCAATTCGCAGGTGTGGATCAGGCTCATGAACAGATCGCCCACCTCGGCGCCCTTCGTGGTCTTATAGAACAGACTGTTCTTTCGATGGAGAATGCATTTCTTCAGGGCCCGCTCCACGATGTTCGAGTCCAGCGGCGCGCCAGCCTGACGGAGGAACAGGGTTAAGCGTTCCCAATGCCTCAAGCAGTACGTGATCGCCTCACCCAGCCCCGAGTTCGGCTCGACGCGCTTCTCGGCGAACTGGGCCTCGAACCAAGCGTGGAGAGCGTCCATCACCGGCTGGCTGTGCTCTTGGTGAACGCGCAGTCGTTCCTCCGGTGACAGGCCTTGCGCCTCCGTCTCGGCGTCATAGCGATAGACTTCGCCCAAGCTTTCCAGCACGAACCGGCACTCCTGGGGAAAGTTGGGCATCACCTGCACAAAGCGACGCCGA
>DATDGP010000317.1:0-5968 GCA_036522035.1 Terriglobales bacterium | reverse complement strand
ACAGCATCATTACGACTGCGACTCTTTGCCCAACAAGCGCGGGCTGTAAGTTGTTTTTCCCACCCGGCAGCTATCTGGTCGAGGGCGGCGGCCTCTCCATACCACAAGGCCAGCCATTCGTGTACTTCTTGGGTGCCGGGGCATCGAATTCTACGATCCTGGCTGCCGGAAGCCCTGTAACCAATCCGCTGACCGCCGGCACCTCCGAGATCGTCACTGCTGACAGGACGTACGCCCTAACCGTAGGAAGCGCGGGGGGATCATCCTTTAACGGCGGGCCTAGAATCTCGAACATCGCTTTTCGTGATGTAAGCGGAGTGGGTAATGCCTACGGCGGAATTCACTTTGAGTCGATCTCCCACGCATTCCTCGACAATCTGGCGTTTATCGACTTCGCGAACGGCGCCGGCGCATTTTTCGATGCCGGCGGCGCAACGTCTTACAATCAGTATAACTTCATAGTGGGCACTACCGCCGTAAATGTCCGCACGCCGTTTCAATTCAGTACCGGCCAGAATGCCAGCAATTGGATCATCGGCGGCAATCTCGTGGGCTCGCAGGTAGGTGGAGGTGCCTGCATCGACTTCCAGGGCAACTTCCAAAGCAGCCCGTCTCCTTCATCGGGAGGCCACAATTACCTGTTCTACCCGCAGTGCAATTACTTTCCTGTAGCAGTCCACCTGTACGACCAGAACTCTGATCCCATCTTTGTTCACGCAGAGCAGACCGCAGCTAACGCGACGAACGTGATCGGCTCGGCCCCAAGCGGCACAGGCATGATCGTGGACGGCACTTCAGGGACAACCAACTGCATCGATAATCAAATCAGCCTTTCGACCTTTACTAGCTTTTCGACCGGTATCTCAGTGACCTCGAATTGCACGCACACAGTTATCACAAGTCCGGCTTACAGCAACATCACCGCTCACCTAAGCGACAGTGGGGTAAATACGCAGACTGCCGGTGCTCCTCCCGACGCGCAGAATATTGCCTTCGCAGGGCCAGGGAGCTCGATGGTCCAGTACTACGCGGCCGTCAGTGGGACCGGCGTCACTGCAAATCAGCTCGTCTGCTTTTCCACCACCGTCAACTTCGGCGTGAAGAACTGCGCCACCTCGGCGACCAACTTTACAGGGGTGGCAATGGTAACGCCTACCAGCGGCTCACCGATACCCATACAAGTCGCCGGCATCGCAACTATCAGCCTTGATAACTCGGGCGGGGCGGTTGTCACCGGTGGAGACTACATCTGTTCGGGCAATTCTGGGAAGGGACACGAGAATAGTACAAGCACGTGCAGTCCAGGACAGCAAGTTGGAATAGCGGCGGCGGGGTCTGGTACCTCGATGGTGTCGAGTGCGAGCGTGTTTCTGCAGAAAGATTGAAACTGGCCCCTGGAAAGTTATGAAAAAGGATTTCGCGGGAGGAATCATGCGTTGTTCGAAAGATTGCCACATCCGGCTGAGTGGATTTGGGACAGTGTTGCTGTGGCTGGTCGCGCTAACCGTTGCCTCTGCCAATACCGTTAACCCCGTGCCGCTGCTCAACCAACCTTTAGTGCCCGACGTGGCCGTGCCGGGCGGGACCAGCTTTACGTTAACGATCGCTGGTACGGGGTTCGTATCAGGTTCCGTAGTTAACTGGAACGGCGCGCCACTCAGCACGGAGTTTGTGTCAAGCGAGCGGCTTAGCGCCACCGTTCCAGCCTCTGACATCGGCGTATCCGGCACCGCCACGGTTACGGTTGTGAACCCTGGGCCTGGTGGCGGCAGCTCTAACGTCGTGACCCTAGAAACCAGCCCAGCCACCAGCTCGGTCTTCTTCAGCGGTCCTTCAATGACGGTGGGAAATTCTCCTCTCTCGGAAGCTACAGGAGACTTTGAGGATGACGGCAAGCTCGATCTTGCCACCACCAACTATAGTGATGCCACAGTATCGATCCTGCCTGGAAAAGGTGACGGGACCTTCGGTGCGCCGACGACATACAGTGTTGGGGGTGGGCCGTACGCGGTGGTCGTCGGGGACTTCAACGGAGACAGCAGACTGGACCTCGCCATCGCCAACAGTGTGAGCAACACGGTGTCGGTGCTACTCGGCAACGGGGACGGAACCTTTCAGCCACACACGGACTATCCTGTCGGCGGGGCGCCACTTTCGGTAGTAACCGCAGACTTTAATGGTGATGGTAAACTGGACTTGGCGGTAGCGAATTCCTACGGCAACACCATCTCCGTGTTGCTGGGGAACGGCGACGGCACGTTTCAGCCTCAGGTCGCGTATGGTACAGCCACTGATCCGACCTCGCTAGCCGTCGGGGACTTCAACGCAGACGGGAAACTTGATCTAGCCGCTGCTGATTTCGGCTCTAATGCAGCCTCAGTGCTCCTTGGTAACGGGGACGGTACTTTTGGAGGCCACACTGAGTACTCTGCTGGATCATTCCCGATCTCCATCGCAACCGAAGACCTCAACGGCGACGGAAATCTTGACCTCGTGCTGGCGAACAGCGGCAACGGCTCAAGCGCCGGTTCTGTCTCGGTTCTGCTTGGGAAAGGCAACGGCACGTTCCAAGTGCACGTGGACTATCCCACTGGGGAACTGTCGACCTCTCTCACCCTAGGAGACTTGAACGGAGACAACCGCTTGGATCTAGCGGTGTCAAACCTTGATACCGAGGATATCTCAATACTGTTAGGGAACGGCGATGGAACCTTTCAGGCCACCATTAGCCAGCCTTTGGGGAGCATTCCCGCATGGGGTATAACTAGCGGTGATTTTAACGCCGACGGGCGGCTCGATCTTGTAGTTGGCAGTGATAATGCAAGCACAGTTTCAGTCTTGCTCCAGACCGCCGCCGTACTTTCACCCACGTCGGCCACTTTTGGGAATCAAGCAGTGGGGACGACAAGTCCGCCCCAAACTGTGGTGCTGAGCAACAACGGCCGGACGAGCTTCACTCTTGAGACTATTACGGTTACCGGCACGAACCCCGGCGACTTCGGCCAGACTAACGACTGCGGAAATATCCTGGCGCCGGGTGCGAGCTGCACGATAAACGTCACGTTTGCTCCCACGGTCTACGGTGAGAGGTCCGCCTCGTTGAGCGTGACTGACAGTGCGCTCGGCAGCCCACAAGTCGTTCCGCTCTCCGGGTTCGGCGAAGCGCCAGTGGCAGCTCTGACTCCCACCAGCCTTACGTTCGCTCAGCAGGCGGTCGGCACGGGCAGTGCCGTTCAACGCGTGACGCTGAGTGACTCGGGCGACGTGACTCTGAACATTTCCGGTATAGCGCTGGCAGGTGCCAACGCAAGTGACTTCCTCGAACGAAATAACTGTCCGGGAAGTCTCGTTCCGAACCGCAGCTGCACGATATCGCTGAAATTCGGGCCACAATCCGCTGGAAAGCGCTCCGCACAAATTAGCGTGACTGACAACGCGGCGGGCAGTCCCCAATTCGTTTGGCTCACCGGCACTGGAACGTTCTTTGAACTCTCCCCCACTTCGCTGAATCTTGGCGACGAGAAGGTAGGCACCACCAGTTCTCCGCAAACTGTGACGCTGACCAATGTGGCCACTGTGTCACAGCCTGTTTTCGGAATTCGCATCAGGGGGACCTACTCCCAGAATTTCGCGGAGACCAACTCCTGCGGGTCGAGCATCCCGGGTAAATCGAGTTGCACGATCAACGTCACGTTTACACCTCGAAGCACCGGCGTGAAAGAAGCAAGCCTGGAGGTGGACGGCGGAGGCGGCGCGCCTCTCGCCGTATTATTGCTAGGAACCGGCACCAACTGATGTCCTGCCTGGTGAAAGCTGCGTCTGTGCGAACGGGTCAGCTGCATCGTCATTTGCCGCCTTCACGATTTGACCATGGGCGAGATGGTTTTGGGCTGCAATGCCAGTGACGCGGGGGGAAAGCCGAGTGCGCTGTCGGATTGGACCGGAGGGTAAGCGTCCTTGACAGTCTGGCTCTACCTACTGAATCGCCGCATTGTGCCCACCGGTTAACAAGAATCACGCTTTCACACCGGCCAGGGGAAGACTGGCGCTCCTTTCGAGGCAGAGTTGGCGAGGTGGTTATACCATACGGCGGAAATGAGCTCATGAAGCCCTGAACAGCGCTTGACTCGGCAGGGGTCGATGTGGTGGTATGGCGTTCGATGAACGAGGTAGTCTTTCGGCGATAAACAACGGAGTAGGAGGGGAAATGCAGCAGAGATTAAGGTCATTTGGTGTCCCCATGGGCTTCGTGTTGATGTGTGTGGCGGGACTGACGGCAGCGACGGAAAGCCCCAGGAAGGCTCAGTGTGCGGGGTTGTCGAGTCTGCCGGTTGCCGCCCAAGGAAGTATCTGTGCTAGGCTCGGGCGTGATCTACCGGCATACCAGGTCCGACCAGCGAGTCCAGGCTTTGAAGCGGAGAATGCGAAGAAAACGCTGAAGGCGGATTTCACGTCCGAGGGTGTGACCGTTCACGCCGCGGGAGCCGTGTGGGGGATGGCATTACGTCGCTATGGGTACGGGGACGCTCAGAGCGCAGTCGACACAGTCAACCCGGTAGCCAAAGCCAATCGCGTCGAATACCGGCGCGGGCCACTTACCGAGTGGTATGTGAACGGACCCCTCGGCCTCGAACAAGGGTTTACCATTCGCGAGCGACTTCGCCCCGAGCTGCGGCGTGCAAACCACGGACAACGACAGACAACGAGCGCTTCAATGTTGACGATCGCGCTCGCGCTCACGGGAGACTTGGCGGTCAGGGTGGATCGGGAGAGCAAAAGCTTAACGCTGATCAACACCCTAGGGAGCCCGACGCTGCGGTACACCGGGCTGGGTGCCCATGACGCCAAAGGCAATGAACTGCTGACCTGGATGGAAGTGCGAGGCGGCGAACTGCGGCTGAGGGTAGATGATGCCGGCGCTCTCTATCCCGTTGTGTTCGATCCTGTGGTGCAACTCGCCGAGTTGACGGCCTCGGATGGTGCATCGAGCGACGATTTTGGGGCATCTGCCGCAATCAGCGGCGACACGGTAGTGGTCGGGGCTCCTGAGGGATACCCCGAAGTTTCTGGGCCCGGCGCGATCTATATTTTCGTCCGGCCATCAAACGGCTGGGCCAACATGACGCAGACGGCTAAGCTGACAGCATCAGACGGCGTGACAGGTGACCTCCTGGGTTCCTCAGTCTCAATCGACGGCGGTACGATTGTAGCCGGGGCACCGAATGCTGCCGTTGGCAGCAACCAACTTCAAGGCGCGGTCTATCTGTTTGTGGAGCCTGCAGGCGGTTGGGTCGATATGACGGAAACCGCGAAGCTAACGGCCTCAGACGGGGCTTATCAGGACAACCTCGGCTTGTCCACATCCATCAGCGGTAACACGGTGGTGGCTGGAGCTCCAGGTGCCAATTCTCTCTCAGGTGCAGCCTATGTGTTCGTCAAGCCCCCGAGCGGCTGGGCCGACATGAGCCAGCGTGCAAAGCTGACAACCTCAGAGGGTCAAGCAGATGGCGAACTCGGTTGGTCGGTGTCTGTCAGCGGGAAAACGATCGCCGCCGGTGCGCCGGCCATAATCAACACCCTGTTTCCGGGGGCCGCCTACGTGTATGTGAGACCTGCGAGCGGTTGGGCAAACACAACCCAAACCGGCACCCTAACTGCGTCCGATGGACAAGCGGGCGACCGTCTCGGCTACTCGGTGGCGATCGACGGCGACACGGTCCTCGCGGGGGCACCTTTCGCAACCACCTTTGGGCAGCCCGGCTCCGAGCAGGGAGCTGCCTATGTTTTCGTAGAGCCATCGAGCGGTTGGACTAACGGAACCCAAACAGCCAAACTAACCGCAGGGAACGGACAAGTTGGTGACCAGCTGGGTCGGAGCGTGTCCATGAGCATCAAGGCGGCGGTGGCCGGGGCTTGGCGTGCTAACAACTTGCAAGGCAGGGTATACGTATATTTGAAGCCCCCGAAC
>DATDGP010000316.1:0-17176 GCA_036522035.1 Terriglobales bacterium | reverse complement strand
ATTCGTGCGAGACGCGGCGGATGCGTAAGTGGCTTGAGTTGATCTATTGCACGATCTTGGTGGTGATTGGGACCGTCCGTGGATTGTCCGCTGGCCCGAGGCAGGCGTCGAACCTCGAACTCGAATCCTCGGACTCGCGGTTGGTTGAGGCATTCAACTGGGCCAGGCAACAGGCGATGGCCTACGTCTTCGACGGCGACCCGGTAGGTCCCTGGTACGAGGCGGCGCTTCCGGGGCGTCAAGCCTTCTGCATGCGAGATGTTTCTCATCAAAGTATGGGCGCGCAAGCCTTGGGTCTTGCACCCTACACCCAAAATATGCTGCGGCGATTCGCGGAAAACATTTCTGAGTCCAGAGACTGGTGCAGCTATTGGGAGATCGACCGATTGAACCGCCCAGCGCCCGTGGACTACAAGAACGACGCGGAGTTCTGGTACAACCTGCCGGCCAACTTCGACGTTCTCGACAGTTGTTACCGGATGTACCTTTGGACCGGCGACCCAGCCTATGTGAACGATCCCGTCTTTTTGAACTTTTACGAGCGGACGATGTCTGACTATGTGCACCGCTGGAGTCTTGGACTCGACGCTGTCATGAAGCGAAGGCGCTGGATGAACATCCGGGGCGAGTTTGATCCTCACAACAAGTTTCAGCTTTATCGCGGCGACCCGAGTTATGAGGAAGCCCGCGCTAATTTCGTATTGGGAGCGGATCTGCTCGCCACCGAGTACGCAGCCTACCGAGCCTACGCCCAGATCCAGGTGGTCCGCGAAAATACGGGCTTGGCGACAGCCTGCCTGAATAAGGCCGCAAGTGTCAAGCGCCTGGTGAACGAGACCTGGTGGAACGAGGGCACACACCAGTTTTATGCCTTCCTCGATCAGAACGGACACTTTCAAGGGCGCAGCGACGCGGACCTGCTGTATCGTGATGTCGCGGATGACGGACCCAAGGCGCAGAGCGCACTGAACGATCTTCTGGACAAGATCGAGAGTCACCCATCCAGCGCGGTCGAGGACGAGTCACATTATCCGGAGATTTTGTATCGCTACGGAGCGCCCGAGGTGGCTTACGCCCAGATTATGGACCTGACGCACGAGGGAAGGGATCGCCGGGAGTATCCCGAGGTCTCCTACTCCGTTGTCGGGGCGATCGTGACCGGCCTGATGGGAATCGCCGTTCAGGCCTCGTCGCCACTCGAGGCCGCGGCGCAAGGGAATGTGGAGGTGGTGATAAAGACCCTGCCGGGGCTTACCGCGCAGACCGCCTGGGCGGAGATCCGCAACCTGCCGATCGGACGCAATAACGTGGCGGTCCGGCATGAAGGAGTACGGGGAACGGTGTTCACCAATCAGGACGGACCTTCATTGATATGGCAAGCAACGTTCCCTATCGCTGTCGCCACGCTGCTTGTCGATGGCAAACCCGTGAAAGCGAACCCCGGGAAGGAGTACCTTGGCCGCGCCACCTCGTGGGTAAGAGCGCCCGTGGGAGCCGGCGACACGGTGCGCGTGGACGTCCCGAAACCGGACGAGAAAAGGTGAGGCTTCATGCGTCTCAGGTTACTTCTGACATCGATCCTGTTTCTGGGTTCTGTGGCCAAGGCACAATCGCCGAATCCAGAACGTCGCTTTCCGCCTTACCTGAACCCTCGGTTCGATTACGCCTCGTTTGCCCGCTTCGATGCGGCCAGCCCTCCGAAAGACTGGATCTACCAATCCAACGGTTTCATGGCCCTGCGAGAACAGGGATTCGGGGGACAAGTTGTGATCATTCCCGCGCCGGTTGGTGACCTGCCGACCAATACGAGCGATCGCCTGCTGGCCCTGGAGATCGATGCTCCTGTCTTTATGGACAGATCCCATCGGACTTACAGCATGGCCACGAGCCCGGCCAAGCGCGGCCTGACTTATTTTGCGGACCGAACGGTCTATCGGGCAGCGTTCGACGGTGGGCCGGCCGTATCGCTAGCCGTATATCCCGTTTACGGCCAGGCGGCCGCCGTCATCCGCCTGAAGATCGATAAGGGCGAAGGACCGATTCTTGCGATGTTACGCACGCGCGGAACCGGCTTCGACGCGCTTCCTGCGCAGGGTGATGGCATCGTGCGATACGGCTCGCCCCGTTGGCCTTATCGCTTGCTGTTCGGGCCTCGTCCGCGTGCGAAGGTGGAGAAAGAAGAGTTCCAATGGCAGCTCGACAATGGAAGTGAAGCCGCGGCGATCATTGCCCTGGGTGCCACGGGCCAGGAAGCGGAAGCGGTTCTTCAAACCGTGAAAGCCTCGCGAGATCTTTTCGACGGGTCAACCCATCAAGCCTGGAACCGTTACCTGGCCTCTTGTCCCTTGGTGGCGCCGGCCGATCCGATCACTTTTGCCGTTGGGACCTCAGGCCAGCAGGAAACCATCACGCCGGAGGAACTGGTTCGCAGTGAAGTTTGGTTCTGGAGAGGCGTATTAACCACAACATGCCAGGTGCGCTACCTACCGGCCTCCCCCCTGATGATCGCGGACTGGAACGTCTTCATGGGCATGTGGGGCAACGACGGCATTTCGGAGGCGGTTGCGCTCTCGGCCACCAGCCGGAAAGACTTGGCACGCGCGGCCATTCTGAATTGGTTCCGCTACGCAGTGAACGCCAAAGGAGACGGGACCTGCGCCTGGACCATTTTCCCCACGGGTAGAAATACCTTCGCCGCAAGTGGTCCGGAACACGAAACCCAAAGCGTTCCGCTGCAAGCCTCGCTGGTTGGGCAATACGTCCGACTGACGGGTGACACCCGCATTCTCGATGAAAGGCTGGGCGGGGCAACCGGAAGTCGAACGCTGTGGCAAGCCTTATTGGCGTATCAACGCAATTTGCTCAGTGTACGCGATCCGAATCACGATCACCTCATCGATTGGTTGCATACCTACGAGACCGGCTGGGATGACAAGAACTCGCCGTTTGTGGATGACCACCATTCTCCCACCAGCACCATGAATGAACAGGTCTTCAACCTTTGGGGCCTGCAAGAGATGGCCTATCTCTCGCGGATTCGCGGTGAGGACGCGTCGCCGTGGCAGGCGGAATTCGAAGCGGCCAAGAACGCCGTCCGGACAAGGCTTTGGGACGCTGAGACCAAGCGCTATTGGGATTTCGACCTGCGCACTGGCCAACTATGGACCCAAGGCGAGAGCCTGGATGCTTATTACTTCCTCTACTTCGAACCCGACTCCGCCCGAATCGCGGCCATGATGAAGCGATTGAACGATCCAGCAAAGTTCAACGGTGCGCTCTTGCCGACCCTGGCCTTTGACACCCCCAAATGGGGAGGATACTGGCGCGGACCAGCCTGGCCTCGAGTGTTCTCTTATGTCAGCCTGGCGTTGGCGCGGGCGGGTGAGTCCCGACTGGCTTTTGACTGGCTCGCGCGTGCCATCAACTCAAATCTCGGCCCCCTTCTTCCGGAGAACGTTGATCCCAGAGTGTACCCGCCCGGCGAGCATGCCCGCGGCCAGGTTCGCATCATGGGCTATGATGCCCTCGACTGCCTGGCTTTCCCGGATGTGGCCGGCCTGCGCATGTGGGCTGGTGACGACCTGGTGGTCGCCGCTGATGACGCACCCGGCAAAGTATTTGTCCATAACCAGAAGTGGATGGGCGACACCTACGACGCGCTGTTTGAGCCAGGCCGCGCGACGCTCATGTGGCGCAACGGAGTGGACTTGAAACCTCTCCCAACGGGTCAAATGTGGCGCGCCAGGAAAGAAGGACAAGCCGTCTCCTTTGAACCGTTCCGGCCGGCGGACCCACCGGCAGCCGAACGAAAGTGAACCAGGCGATCTGTCGAAAGCAGCGAGCGGCTCTGCGAATCATGGCCCAAGCGGCAGGGGCGTCCGGTCAGGAGGGCTCCTGGGCCCCTTCCTTTGCCTTTCAGGCAAAGCTTCCCCACCGCGTCCCTTCATTTGAAGGATTTGAATTCGAGGCTAGATCGGCAAGACTCTGTCATAGTAATGGCCGCTTGCTCCGTGGCTGAAACCTCTTGTGGCAAATGTGTCCATGCCAGAAGAACGGCTTTTTGCGAAATCGGTCGTGAGATATGCGGGCTAGACAAAATGTCATGGCCGAGCCCAGCCAAACTCAGATCTTCGAATGGGCGCATTGACTTCAGAAGACGCTACGAAACCCGCGAGCCGGGCCGCAAACCCGTCGGCGGAGCGGGCCGACCAGCCCCTGGCCGGACGACTGCTCTCGCTCGACGTCTTCCGCGGTCTCACGATCGCCGCCATGATCCTGGTGAACAACGCCGGGGACGGCGCCGCCACCTACTGGCCTCTTAAGCACTCTCGCTGGAACGGATGGACACCCACCGACCTGATTTTCCCTTTCTTTCTCTTCATCGTGGGCGTCTCGATGGTGTTCTCGTTCGCCTCGCGCCTCAAGCGCGGCGACTCGCGCGGGCGCCTGATGGCACACGCGTTGAAGCGCGCCGTCATTTTGTTCGCCATCGGCGTGTTCCTCAACGGCTTTCCCAACGGCTATCATCTGGGCACGATTCGCATTGCAGGCGTGCTGCAGCGGATTGCGCTCTGTTACCTGGTGTCGTCGGCCCTGGTGCTGTGGACCGGCCCGCGAGCGCGCCTGGCCGCCATGGCGGCTTGCCTCATTGGCTACTGGGTGTTGATGCGCTTCGTTCCGGTGCCGGGATTCGGAGTACCCACCCACAGCATTCCGCTGCTCGATCCCGATCGCAATCTCGCGGCCTGGCTTGATCGCAAACTCTTGATGGGTCATCTTTACGAGCGCGTCCGGGATCCCGAAGGGGTGCTCAGCACCCTGCCGGCGATTGCTACCACGCTGATCGGAGTCCTCACCGGCGAAGGGCTGCGATCGGCGGCGAGCCGCAAGCGCAAGACCGGGTGGATGCTGGCGATGGGCGCAGCCGGCCTGCTGGCGGGCAAGATCTTCGACGTGTGGTTCCCTATCAACAAGAAGCTCTGGACCAGCTCCTACGTTCTCTTCACGGGCGGATTTGCCCTGGTCTGCCTGGCGTTGTGCTACTGGCTGCTGGACCTCAAGCAAAGGCGAGGCCGCTGGAGCCTGCCGGCCGTGGTCTACGGCACGAACGCTATCGCAGCCTACGTGTTTTCGGAACTTCTGGCGCACGCGCTGGATGGCTGGCACGTCCATCTGGCGGACGGCAGCGTCCTGAGCTGCCAGGAGTTCATTTACCAGCACTCTTTTGCGCATCTGGCGAGCCCGCCGAACGCCTCGCTGCTCTACGCTTTGGCGTACGTTCTGCTCTGCTGGCTCATCACCTGGCTTCTGTATCGCAGGCGGATCTTCATAAAGGTTTGACGTCGGCCGGGCACGCCGCTGTCGGGCCACTTTAACCTCTCGAAAGGACGCGGCCGCCGCGTCGATTTTCACACTCGTGGAGAGGCAGCATCCCTTCTTGAAGGCGCAAGACAGCACCACCCCAAGCCATATCCGTTTTTTCCACTGCTGCCCGCAGCAGCCTCCGCTAGGAAAGTCGCTGGCTCTCAAATAGGACTACATCCGATTCGGGGCCACTGAACTGGATCGCGCCCACTACATCCGCGTTCGCCACAATATCGTCCGGGGGCCAAGGAACCACTCCAAAAAAACAGAAGGCCGCGCCGAGAAACTTATTGGTTGAACTGGAGCCGGCGAAGGGAATCGAACCCCCGACCTACGGTTTACGAATTCAGCTCAGGTTGCTGATTCTGAACAGAATCAACACGTTGGCGCGGCAGATTCCGCACAAGTCCGGAAAATTCCGCAACACCCGCGCAACAACGACCGACCCATCGCCAAAAACTCTCAGCCAGGGCCTGACAAGGAAAGTGACGAATGATTCCGGACCTTCCAGTCACGTTTTCCGCCAGTCCGCCAAGTCATTCTCGAACCGGACTAGAATCTAGTTCTGCCATCCTCAAATCCGCCGGCATCACTCGGCGGCGGATCAAGAAGCTCGATGCGATTGTTGAAGCCCGGCAGTGGTACCGAGACCCTAAAGCAGAGAAAGCTTACAATGCAAGGCCGTTCGTTCTTTGTGGAATCCCGGTCCGGCGGCTTGCCAGGAATACCCTGGAATATTCCCGGCAAAACGGCCGTTTCCAGCTCCGTGTTATCGCCCACCGCCTCCTGCTGATCTGGATTGCTACGATGGCGATCTGGCATAAGGCGCGAGAGATTCGCTTTCGCTCCGCCGCGACGATCCTCGAAACCTTTAGCCTGCCCAAAGACGGTCGCTACTATAAGCGGCTGATTGCCGGCTTCGAGGGCATCTTCTATTCCACCTTCTTCTTTTCCAGCGATCAACAGCTGTGCGAGGCTACGGTCCTGGAACGGCGGAGCTTCCGCTTCGTCAAAGACGCCAAGCTCTGGTACGCCGCACGCTCCCCTTCGGAGTCCAAAAGCAGTTCAGAGCCCCGAACTGAAAATGTCATCGTTCTCTCAGAAGAATTCTGCAAAGAAGTCCAGGAACACCCCATTCCGGTGGATCTCGGGGTCGTCAAGACGCTCGCGGATTCGCCGGGAAACCTGGACCTGTACATCTGGCTGGTTTGGCGCTGCTGGACAGCGAAGGGCACGGTTAGCATTCCCCTGTTCGGCCCAGAAGGTCTCGTCTTGCAACTGGGGATCTCGGACAAACTACGCGAGCGGGATTTTCGCCGACAAATCGTCCGCTGGTTGAGGGTCATCCAGCAGCTCTGGCCGGATTGCCCGGCGCACCTTGCAGAATCAGGGGCGAGCTTGCTGTTGAAACAGGTCAAATCCTGTCTTAAGTTTTCCACAGCGGACTCGGAATAATTCACGTGTTTTAGTTCGCACAAAACACGTGATTTAGTTCGCGCTTTTACGTGATTCAGTTCGCAGTGACACGTGATTTAGTTCGCGCGAGTGCTGCCTAAGTGCCTTGGCGTCATTCGATTGGTGGCGCCTCCTGTAGTTATTTACCTGTAGTCCTGAAGTTAACCTGTAGTAGACGGAAACATTCTGTGGAAAACGGCGGCTCCGCCGCCACCACAATGCATGCGCCTGCTGCGCAGGCTGAGATGGTGCTTTCAATGGCGTGTAGAGTCCGCTCTTGCGGCGCCAATTCGGCAAACAGTGATCACCAATCGATTCTCGTGACAGCCGAAACCGCGTCAAAGTGGCGGTCGCGGCTGACGAGAGGCAGAGCATGCTGACGGCATAAGGCCGCGATCCACACATCATTGGAAGGAATCGGCGTTCCCGCTTTTCGGAGTTCGCCGCGCACTACACTATAGGAGATCGTGGTTCGCTCATCGACATCGAGGATGCGAAACTTGGGCAAGTATTCGGCCAGCCATTGTTCGTAGTCCGCGCGCTGGCGCGACTGGGAAATCCCATACCGGTATTCGCCGAGAACAATGACGGGAATTGCGAGCTGAGGCGCTTTGCGGAGGACGGATTCAAGCCCGGAGTCGCCCTCGGCCAGAGCGGAGAGCCCATTCGTGTCCAAGATCACAGCCGATCCTCGGCCTCGACCTGCTCGAATTCTTCCTCAATCAGACGACTGATCCTGGCGCTTTCCTTGCGCAAGTGCCGGAGTTTGCCAAACCCGGCCATCCACGGCCTATCACCGTCCTTGCGAGTATCGGCCAGTTTCTCCTTTACCGCCTCAGTGACAAACTCGCGAAGAGGAATTCCACGCTCGGCCGCTGCCGACTTGGCGCGGCGGAAAAGAGCGTCGGGAATTTCCAGCGTGGTCTTCACTGCACCATGTTCCCATATTTATGGGATAGGTTCAAGCCTGTGTGTCGCCAAAATCCGATTGCCTCGCAAAATCAACGACTTGCAGGAACCCGCGTCCCGGTCGACTGCGTCGTGTAAGCTAGGCTCATGATCCTTGTCTGTCCTCAAAATCCGATTGCTTCGGAAAATCAGCAACCTGCAGGAATCCGCCTCCCAGTCGACTGCGTCGTGTAAGCTGGACTCATGATCCCGCTTTCCCTGGCTTTTCTCTCTTGGTTCGGTGCCTTCCTCCGCTCGCGACATGACCTCGGATTGGAGCTCGTCGCCCTGCGGCAGCAGGTCTGCGTCCTCCGCAGTTGGTGTGGGTAGTCAGAATCAGATCGGCACGCTGAAGACATTAACAGCGGACCGAATGTGGATTCGTTCAGTTCAGGGTGCGGCAGCTTCAGATTCCCGCTCGTGCCTGGATAAGTCGGAGGAACCGTGGACGCAGCACCGCTGTGAACAACTCGGTGAGGCATTGCCCAAAGCTCGTTCGTCGTTCCGGCGTTCAGCCTCCCAGGTGGCTTATGCCGCGTCGCGCCACGCATAGCGATGGTGCAAACCGCCCAGCCGTGGCAGAGAAATCACCGCCGCGTTTGCCTTCGGCTTACGCTCGACCGGTCGGCCCTCAGGCGTATCCTTTCCCAAGGCGTCGTGAACCCGATTCTGGTGGTAATACTCGAGGTATTCTCGAACCAGCCGACGCAGATGGGATTCGTTCAGCACGATCACGTGGTCCAGGAGTTCCCGGCGACAGCTTCCAACCCAGCGCTCCGCCACGCCGTTCTGCCAGGGGCTGCGATAGGCCGTCCGAATCAGCTCACTGCCGAGGCTTTCCAGCATCACGGCCACCTCTCCGCCGAACTTCCCGTCGCGGTCGAGTATCAAGTACTTGGGTGCCCGGTCCTCCGGGCAGGCTTCTCGCAGCTGTTGTACGATCCACTGCGCGGTGGGATGTTCCGTGACGTTGAAGTGCAGGATTCTGCGGCGGCCGTGGCCAATCACGAAGAAGGCGTACAGCACCCGGAAGGTCGCTGTGGGAACGGTAAAGAAGTCTATCGCGGCCATCGCTTCGCGATGGTTCTTGAGGAAGGTCAGCCAGTGCGTGCCGGAGCCTCGAGGCGAGCTCTTTCGAGCCAGGTACCGCCCTACCGTGCACTCCGAGATTTCGAATCCCAACTTCAAGAGCTCTCCGTGGATGCGCGGAGCGCCCCAGGTTGGATTCTCGGCGGACATGGATCGGATGAGTTTGCGAAGCTCGGGGGTGATTCTAGGTCGGCCGGAGCGGCGGCGAGAAAGCAAGCGCCAGTACCAACGGAACCCGGCGCGATGCCAGCTCACAACGGTTTCAGGCTTCACGACCACCAGTACGCTCGCCCATCTTGACCACAGGCGCCGGAGAGCGAGCCAGAACAGGCGATCCCATGGACTCAACTGCGGTCGGGGCTTCTTGCGCTGAGAACGCCGACCTGCTGCCGTAAGGCGATGAGCTCCAGCGCGAGGTCATGTCGCGAGCGGAAGAATGTACAGAACCAAGAAAGAAAAGCCAGGAGAAGCCGGGTCATAAGGTCCAGTTTACACGACTCACTCGAGGGACCCTGGTTGGGGTGAAAGTCGCTGATTTTACGAGCCGACCCAATTTTGATGACGCACACGACTGGATTTTGATGAGCTACAACTATCCTGCTTTTCAAGGCGCAAAGTTTTTGGGTTGACCCTTTGCATTTTGCAAAGTATTCTAGAAGATGCCTCGGTTCCGGCTGTAACGAAGTTTTGAAAAGAACCTTCATGCACATTGTCACCGAGAAGCACCTGAACCGAGCAGCGGAGAAATATCCGGATGCTGCGAAAGAAATTGCGGCTTGGCGCAAGATCATAAGAGCCGCGCGGTGGCGGAACTTCGTCGAAATCCGACAGGTCTTCAAAGATGCTGATGCGGTGAAGGGCTACGCGATCTTCAACATCCGCCAGAACCGCTACCGTCTCGTCACGATTATTCACTACTCGCGGGAAAGGGATGGGAGGCTCACTGAGGGGCACGTCTACATCCGGTCTTTCCTGACGCACAAAGAGTACGACGATCCCGCGAACTGGGGATGAAGGGGTGGCAAGATGACCACAGTACTGGCAAATCCAGCCGAGATGATCAAACAGGGAGCGCCTCACGTCATCCACTCGGATGAGGAACTTGCGGAGTACACGAAGGCGCTCTTCGAGGTTACGGCGAAATCAGACCCAACGCCCCAAGAGCAAGAGGCCATTGAGCTTCTGACGCTTCTCATCGAACGCTACGAAAGCGAGCACTACCCGGTGCCGGATGCCCATCCGGTGGATGTGCTCAGGTTCCTGCTTGATCAGAACGGGCTCTCGCAGCGAGATGTCGCCACTGAGCTTGGCAGTGAGAGCACTGTATCTCTGGTCTTTTCCGGGAAGCGCCGGCTGAATCGTGACCACATCGAGCGCCTCAGTCGGCGTTTTCACGTTTCACCATCTGTGTTCTTCGGCGGAGAGTAGACGATCGCCAAGGGCCAGAGCGCCTTCGGCTTGTGGGTAGACAACGCCTGCCTGGCATTCGGCCTGAATCAGGGCCGGCACCTCACCTATTGGCCTTATTCCCTCTTGGCTGCCAGGAGAAGCGGTAGCGCATTCCACGACATGTTCGCCGTTGTCGTCCAGCAATATGCCCGTGCGCCCGATTTATAGCCTGTCTATGTGGATGAAAAGGATCGCGAGATCGCGCATTCCCGAATTGTGGCAAGAAGCGAAAAGTCGCAGAATTCCGGGCAAATTAGCAATTCGGCACAGACAGGTCCTATGAGTTGATCGATCTTTTCGACAATTGCGATGCGGCCGTCGCCCGGGTAAGCGAGTCGGAAAGTCCGCGCGTGGCCAGGCGCGGTCGCCATGAAGCACTCCCGAAAAACACCCCCTACGCCGGTGAAGGAGCGGGGGTTAACGGTTTAAGTTCGACGGTATACCCGAGCTTGCGCAGCGTTCGAACGAGGGTCTGGACGCGCTGACGTTTGGCTCGGGGGTTCGGTTCGCTACCATGCTCAATGTACTCCACGCCGCGATGCAAGACGATCCAGACCAACCGACACAGTCGATGGGCGACAGCCCAGATCGCCCCCTTGTAGCCCAGCCGCGGCAGCAGACGGCGGAACAGAGCTTGGAAAAAGCAGCCCTTCGTCTTCACCGCCGCATGTGCGGCTTGATTGAGGAGACGACGCATATACCTATTGCCCTTAGGCGAGCGGCTACTGTGGTTCTCTTCGGCGCTGACGTCTTGCCCCGGGCAGGTACCCACCCAAGCGGTCAACTCGCTCGGCGAGGGAAACGTCTTCGCCGTCGCTCCCACCTCGGCGATCACTTGCTGCGCCGAATCTACCCCGAAACCGGGAACCGCCGCCAAGCGCACCACCGCCTCTTGGTGCGCATGCAAGGCCTGCGCGGCCAGACGATCGAGCTCCGCGATCTGCTCCACCAGCACGTCGTAGCGGTCCAGATACAGGGCCAGCAGTTGGCGATGGACCGGCTGGGGATCTCCGGTCAAAGCCTCGAGGAGCTGCTGCTTGCTGCATTTCAGCAGGTCGCTTCCCAAGTCCGCCAATCGCTGGGCCTCGGTCTCCCCTCGCGCCAGCGCCCGCAGAAGCCGGTACCCGCTGGCGCCCAACAGATCGCTGATTACACTCGACAACTTGAGGCGCATTTCCTCCAGCAGGCACTCCAGTTGGCTGTACAACCGCGACTTCTCCTCCGTGAGCTGCACTTTCATGCGCGTGATGGTTCGCCAGGCGCGCTGCTCGGGGGGCGGAACAAAACTCAACGTCAGTTCGTCGGCCACCAAACGCCGCACCAAGCGCTCGGCATCCCGAAAATCATGCTTGCGTCCGCGGGGGGCACGATTGGAGAACGCCTGCGCCAAATGCAAGCGCATCGGCGGCTCCAACGCGTACCAGACCGGCCGCCAATACTGCGCCGTGGATTCCATGACCGCCTCTCGCACGCCGCGCTCTCGCAGCCAAGCCGACATCCAATTCAGTTCGCTCGTCGTGGTCCCGAACCGCCTCCGCTCCGGCTCCCGCTCCGGATCACTGGCTTCGCAAACCACCACCATCAACACTTTCTTGTGCACGTCAATTCCTGCTACCTTATACGCCATGGTCCCTCCTGGCGTGGAAGGGTAGAACGTGCGGGAATAAAGGTTACGCACTCTCACGCGCTACTACCCTTCCCGCTAGGACGGAAAGGGCAGCGACACATTTATCGGTTCAAAACGCACATTCCGGGCCAGACTCGAAAACGGTCTCGACTTACCCAGAGCGCCGATGGCCTTCACCATTCCACGCCAGACGTATGTTACCGCCAGCGACTCGGCCGGATTTTCATCACCTTCGGTGGGCCGCAGGCCCATGGTCCACTCGTTAAGAATCGTCTAATTCGACCGTTTCAACCTGCCTCGCAATCCAGGCCGCGATCTCATCTGTTTCAATCTTCTGGCGTTCGCCCTCGACGAGCTTATCGGGCCGATGAATGTGCACTTGAAGTCGCGGTGCCAGGGCCATGCCCGCCGGCACTTCGGCGTCCGATCTGTGTTACCCAGCGATCGACGACTGCTTCCAGATTCTGGAGCGTGTCGCTGGCGAATTGCTGTTGAAGCGGATTTTATAGCCGATGGCGGAAATCTGAGAACTCTCACGGGAATGCGTAGCGACGCCGCGGTCCGATTGGCGAACAAGCGTGCTATCCAAGGACGGAGCCAGGAAGCGTAGCTGGGGAATCGCAGCTATCGTTGTTTAATACAGGCCTCCGCAATGAGATTCCCATTGGTACGATTGGAGCTTCGCGATCGGCCGCGGCGCTGTGTCCTCTGGTGGTCGGCCCAAGCGTGCGGTATGCCAAGATTGCGAATGCAACAACTTTCAGGAATTAGGAATTCGCCAGGGACAACGTCTCTTGCATCGTCGCGGAATAGAAGAAGAATTTCACATTGACATTCAGCCGCTGCCCGATCCGCCACGACCGCCGGCTCGCTTGGCGCAGCGTGTAAATCGAGTAGCCCGTCTCGTAGAAAAAGATATCCGGGAAAGCCCGAAGATCTAAGTTACGCGGAGTATAACTTCTGCCCGCTGATTAATTCTTTTTCTTGAAACCAGTTTCTTTGCTTCCTTGGTTGGGTATTTGAGCTGTTTCGCTGGGGACTACGGTACCGATGAAGCGCTGTGAGCGCGGGCTGATCTCGATCATGAGCCAATCCCATCATCGCGGATGGTTTTGGAATTCGCATCCCCGGCAGAGGCTCTCCCTCGGTTATACTTTCTGGCGGCGCGCACTGCAGAAATCATTCATCGACATTCGCGGCTCGATGTTGGAGGCTGGACGGCATTCATGAGTTCGAACTCACTTGCTCCAATCCTCACACCGCATGGCCGTTTGGTCTTAGGCCGGGGAGACGAGGGGCCTGCCTTGGACCCCGATCTTGCACGGCGCCTTGAAGATGCTTTCGCGCGAGGCTCCGGTCACGGCCTTCTCCAGCTTGGAGCGGGCGAAGTCGGCGTGGCGCTTCCTCTGGTATTCTCCTACTGGCGAGAACTCGGCACGCGGTATGTGACGGCTCTCTGCACGGTTCCCGACCTCGCGACAGATCCCTCAAAGGCTCATGTCCCGGTCCCCCCGCCGGGGGAATTAGAACCGCTGGCCTTGGCATCGCCCCCGATGACGGGGGCAGAGTACTTGACTCTCGAGGTTCTCCAATCTCTTTGGAAGGAGATGGATATAGCTTTTGCCCAGGAGCTCGCGGCATCGGGAAAGTCCATCCAGGGCTTTCTCAAGCAGCGGAACCCTGCTTGGAATTTTGTCGGACGAGTGCACTTTAACCTCGCTGAGAACCGCAAGGACGAACAGGCTCCCTTCGCTTTTCTTGCCACTTACACAACCCGGCTTTCTGCCCACGCCAAAGCCCAGCACCTCCCGCTCGGCCAGGCCCTGCGTGAATATGCCGGGGCTGCGAACAAGGAACGCCTGCTGTCGTTGCTGCTCCCGGTTCAGCGCGCGGCCGAGGCCTGCCCCTGGCTGAAAGCCATGGTCGAGTCGAGCGAGATCTTCCACCCGCTGCGCTGGGAGCCCGACGACGCTTTCCGCTTTCTCCAGGATGTCCCGCAACTAGAGAGCGCCGGCGTGGTGGTGCGCATGCCCGCGACGTGGACGGTGAACCGTCCGGCCCGCCCCAAAGTGACGGCCACGGTTGGCGCAAGGGTCCCGTCCGCATTGGGTATGGATTCGCTTCTCGATTTCAGCTTGGAAGTCACACTCGATGGTGAGACGTTGACCACCGCTGAGATCAAGGAGTTGCTGGCGAAGTCGGACGGACTTGCGCTGGTCCGAGGGCGGTGGGTGGAAGTTAGCCACGAGCGGCTGAGCCGGATGCTTCAGCACTACCAACAGGTCGAGCGACACGCCGCCGCGAGTGGGCTCAGCTTCGGTGAAGCCCTGCGCATGCTTGCCGGCGCCGATGTCGCTGCCGAAGACGGCGGTCGTGAGGCCGATTGGGCCCAGGTGGTTGCGGGACCCTGGCTGGGCGAAACGCTGAAGTGCCTGCGCAGCCCCGAAGGATTGGCTGGCGTTGAACCGGGCGCAAAGCTGAACGGTACGTTACGGCCCTACCAACAGGTAGGTGTGCGCTGGCTCTACTTCCTTTCGAAGCTTGGTCTGGGTGCTTGCCTTGCTGATGATATGGGCCTTGGCAAGACTATCCAGATACTGGCACTGCTGCTGGTGCTGAGAAGCCAGATGAAGGAAACGAATCAGCCCAGCCTGTTGGTAGCCCCCGCCTCACTTCTGGCCAATTGGGCGGCGGAGATCGAATGCTTTGCGCCGAGCTTGAAAGCGCTCGTGGCTCATCCCTCGGCGATGCCGGCTTCCGAAGTCAAAACGCTGGGGTCGGAGCGGCTCGGCGATGTGGACCTGGTCATTACCAGCTATGGTTCGCTTCTTCGCTTCCCCTGGGTGGCGGAGGCTCGATGGCGCCTGGTAGTCCTCGACGAAGCTCAGGCCATCAAGAATCCCGACGCCAAGCAGACGCGGGCCGCCAAGAAGTTAAATGCCCAGGCGAGATTTGCACTCACGGGTACGCCGGTCGAGAACCGGCTGAACGACCTGTGGTCCATTTTCGACTTTCTCAACCCGGGACTGCTGGGATCGTCGAAGGAATTTACGAACATGGTCAAACAGCTAGCGAACAGGCCCCACAATCCTTACGCTTCGCTCCGCGAGTTGGTGCGGCCGTACATCTTGCGGCGGCTGAAGACCGACAGGACGGTCATCGCGGACCTCCCGGACAAGACCGAGATCAACGCCTTCTGCCAGCTCAGCCGCAAGCAGGCCGCGCACTACGAGCAGGCAGTGAAAGAACTTGCCAGCCAACTGGAGACTGCCGCGGAGGGCATCCAGCGCAAGGGTGTTGTGCTATCTTTCCTGATGCGTTTCAAGCAGATTTGCAACCATCCGTCGCAGTGGCTAGGCGACGGCGAATGGTCCGAGGAAGACAGCGGGAAGTGGACCCGCCTGCGCGATATCGCCGAGGTGATTGCGGCCAAACAGGAGAAAGTGCTGGTCTTCACGCAGTTCCGGGAGGTCACCGCACCGCTAGCGGCATTCCTGGGATCAGTGTTTGGGCGTCCCGGCCTGGTTCTGCACGGCGGAACTCCGGTGCGGAGCCGTCAGGAGTTGGTGCGGAAGTTCCAGGAAGATGAGGTCCTGGGGTTTTTCGTCCTTTCTCTCAAGGCCGGGGGCTCCGGACTGAATCTCACCGCCGCCTCCCACGTGGTGCATTTTGACCGGTGGTGGAACCCTGCGGTGGAGAACCAAGCTACGGATCGCGCGTTTCGCATCGGACAGAAGAAAAACGTGCTGGTCCACAAGTTTGTGTGCCGAGGAACGGTCGAGGAGAAGATCGACCAACTCATCGAATCAAAGCGGCAGCTTTCGAAGGACTTGCTGGAAGGCAGCGCCGAAATGCTGCTCACTGAGATGAAAGACGAGGAGTTACTCAAACTCGTCGCACTCGATATCAATACGGCTCTGAGTGAAACTTAAGCTATGTACTACGATTCTGGGTGGCGGCCCTACGTGAGCGTCGCCGAGCGGCGGCGGAACGCGTTGCGCGAGATGGAGAAGTTCAGGAAGAAAGGTCACCCGGTATCACCGGTCATCCTCGAAGGCCGCACCATCGCTAGGACGTTCTGGGGCAAGGCTTGGTGCGACAATCTGGAACGCTACAGCGATTTCACGAACCGGCTGCCGCGCGGTCGCACCTACGTGCGCAACGGGTCGGTGGTGGACCTTCAGATCAGCGGCGGCGAGGTCAAGGCTTATGTCAGCGGCACGGAGATTTATCAGGTGGCGGTGAAGGTGACGCCGGTTTCAAAGAAGCGGTGGCAGTCCATCTGTGCGGACTGCGCAGGCGCTATCGACTCGCTCGTAGAGCTTCTCCAGGGACGCTTCTCCCAGGGCGTCATGGAGCGCCTGTGTCGGCAGGGGAGCGGCCTGTTCCCTTCGCCTCAGGAGATTAAGCTTTCGTGCAGTTGTCCGGACTGGGCTTCGATGTGCAAGCATGTGGCGGCGGTACTTTACGGCATTGGCGCATGCCTCGATCAGCGGCCCGAGCTTCTTTTTAAGTTGCACAAGGTCGATGAGAAAGAGTTGATTGCCCAGGCGGGCAAGGGCCTTCCTTTAGGTGGCAAGGCCCTAGTTCCGGAGAGAGCCCTCGGGAGCGAAGACCTCTCGGCGATTTTTGGGTTAGAAATCGCTCAAACCACGGATGCCCCTGTTCACCGCAAAAAATCGCGTCGTTCGTGATTTTCTGCTCACTTTTCAAGCCGCTACCTTCTCCAGCCGGTAGTCGTGATGCAGACCGCCCAAGATGGGAATTCCGACCACCCGCTGACCACGCGGAATACCGTAGCCTGAAACGGGTGGCGCCGGCACGCCTCCTGAGGGTTCAGGAATCCCCGGCCCCAGGCTCGAGTGTGGGCGGCTCTGGTTGTAGTGTGCCCGTAGAGTCAAAATATCGAAACAGTTGAGGATTGCAGGGTATTATGGACCCTCGACATGAAAGAAAACCCTTGGACCCGGCTGCTGGCGTATGTAACCGGCCTGATCAATCAAGAACTGCTCCTCAAGAACGAATACCTGGCGACCGAGAATCGCATCCTGCGGGCCCACTTGCCAGCCCGCCTACGGTTGTCCGATCCGGAAAGGTCCACACTGGCCGAAATCGGCAAGCGCCTGGGGCGGAAGGCGCTGGCGCAGGTGGCCTGCGTGGCGAAACCGGACACCATTCTGGCTTGGTACCGCAAGCTTATTGCCAAGAAGTTCGATGGATCCAAACACCGCCGCCATCCCGGCA
>DATDGP010000315.1:0-19283 GCA_036522035.1 Terriglobales bacterium | reverse complement strand
GGGCGTGCGCGCGCGGTCGATCAGCTCGGCCACGCTGGTTTCACCGAGGTCGAGATCGTGCAGGCTGAAGTCGCGCAGATCGGCGGGGACCAGGTGCTCGAGCAGGGCCTGGCGGCATTGGTCGCGGAAGAAGACCTCATCGCCGACGAAGATGTAGGCGGGGCGCAGCTTGCCGCCGGCAACTTCGGAGACAAAGCGTTCTGCGGGCGCAAAGCTGCGTCCGGGGCCCCCGACACCAGGGCTCCCGGATTGCGCCGCTTTTGCGCGATCTGGGATGGCGGTGCGCGCGGCTTTCGCGGGTTGGGGCGGTAGTGCGGACATCAGAAGCCCTCCAGGATGTCGCTGACCAAGGTGCGGGAAAAGTCATGCGACATGCGTTGCAAGGCCGGCGTCTCTTCGGAGAAGAAGCTGGCGGTGTTGGCAGAGACCTGATATTGCTCGCGGAAGGTGTAGTTCTGGTTTTCAAACAGCACGCGTCCGTTGCGCTCCACGAGTGAGACCTTCATGCTCACGGTGACCAGCGAGCTGGAGATGCGTCCGGTCTGGGGATCGTAGGTCAGGGGCGCGGTTTGGGCCGAGAGCAGGGTGCCGTTGAGGGTGGCATCCGCGGAATCGCCGGCTGTCAAGACTACTTTGTAGTGCGTGCGGTCGATGAGCTCGCGTACCACGTCGCGGGTAAACATCTGCTCGATGCCATAGGTCAGCGTCTGGTTCACGAACATCGGGACGGCAAGGACCTTTACGTTCTCCGGCAGACGGTTGACACGGCCGGCCGTGTGATAACCACAGCCGCACAGCGCCGCCAGCGAAGTGAGGATCAAGAAAACGGAAAATCTATCAATTCTTGTCACTGTACCTTCCCGTGTGGCCGGACTGCCGCCAGAGCAGTGGCGCAGTCGGTGGCGGTGATCGCGGCGAGGCGAAGATTATCGACCGCAGCCCAGAGCCAGAAGCCATTCTCGTCCGCGGGTTGGCGTTCGAGGGACAACAGGATATCGTCTTTGCCGGCCACATTCACGTTGTTGGGCGAGTCTTCCACAGAGTTGGCCAGCTGCACATGCTCGCCGGCCATGACACGCGAAAACTCTTCCGGCGACACCGCCTTCTCCAACTCTAGGTACACGGCGAAGGTGTGGGCATGAAACACCGGCGCTTGCACAACGAGCAGAGCTGGATCGGGAACCTTGCCGCCCAGCAGCTGGTGGACATGGTTCTGAATTCTGCGCTCGACGGATGCAAGGTCCGGGTCGGCCATCGGACCGTAACGGCCGACCATGTTGAAGGCGACTTGAACGCCGAATACCTTCGTGGGCATGGGCTGGAAGGAGAGCAGGTTGACAGTCTGTTCGTGAAGTTCGTCCATGCCGCGGCGTCCGCGCTCGGAGACCGGCTCGAATACCGTGGCCGTGGCGTGGCGAACGTTGCCGGCTTTGCCCGCTCGTAACAGCAACAGCGCCAGCGTGACCGCCGCCGGATGCGCGATCATCACCGCGTTGGAATCGAGATTCAACGGCGCGTGTTGGCCGATTTCGCGCTCGATCCACGGCGCGCTCATAGGGACAGAAGATTCGTCTTCAAGAGCGTATGAGAGGTCGACGACCGCACTACCCGCTTGTTGCGCCAGCTTCCAGTTGGCGCGAGTGAAAGCGGCGTCGGAGGCGAAGAAGCTGAAATCCATGTTCTCGAATTGCGAGGCATTGACAGGCTGGACGATCGCGACTTCGTCCTGGACGCGCTCCAGCTGTCCCAGGGATTCGTTATCGTCGAGCAAGCGAATGTCGGCGACGGGGAAGTTGCGCTCCTCGAGCACGTCTTTGAGCTCCTTTCCCTTGAGCGTGGCCCCACCGACGATGGCGGCGCGGAAAAGCCTGGAGGTTTCAGTCCTCATCGCGGCTCCGGCGCTTCCTGGTAAGCGGCTCCGGCCGCTGCTTTCGGCGGGCGTCGCCGGAAGAGAGAGGCCAGACGGGTCATGACGCCGCTCAACATATAGGTCGTCGAGAGCACGAAGAGCAGCGGTCCGGAAAAGATGATCAGCAGCCACAAGAAACCGCCGATGAGGATCACCAATTGGAACGGATGACGGTTGCGCAGATTCAGATCTTTAAAACTATAGAAACGCCAGGTGCTCACCATGAGAAAGCCGGCACTGAGAATCAAGCCAAACCAGAAGGTGGCCAGCCACCAGGATTCAATGGGATTGCCCTCGAGCAAGTGGACGGTAGATGCGATCACGGCGGCACCGGCGGGAATGGGCATGCCGACGAAGTATTTTTTCCCAGGCCGTCCGGGATTAGACGGTTGCGGGTTGACCTGGATGTTGAAACGGGCCAGACGGCTGGCTCCGGCCACAAGAAACAAGAAGGTCGCCATGACACCCAGATGAATCATGCGCATTCGCAATTCAGGATGGCTGAAGTCCGGCAGCCAGCGAAAACCCCACATCCAGGCGAGCAGAGCCGGAGCCACGCCGAAAGTGATGACATCGGCGAGCGAATCGAATTCGCGGCCAAAAGCGCTGGTGGTGTTGGTGAGCCGGGCAATGAAGCCGTCCAGCCCGTCGGCGACTATGGCGATACCGATGGCTTTGGCGGCCAGGTCGAAATGCCAGCTATCAGCCACCGTGCCCTGCAAAGTTTCGGTGATAGCGAAATATCCAGCGCCGATGTTGGCGGCGGTGAACAATGAAGGCAGAATGTACATGCCCTTGCGCATCCTTCGTTTCGGCGCAAGAAGCTCGTCCTCATGGTGCCGCATCGGCAACGCTACTTTCACGTTTGAGCCTCCGAAGGCCGGCGCGCGGGACTGATGGTTAGATTGCGTGGCGCCTGTTCCCGGGAAACCTGATTGGGCACCACCTCGACTCGGGCCAGGATTGACGATCCGCCCTTAACGCGGTCTCCGGGCTTTACGCTGAGCTCTGCGGGACCGGGAAAGATGACGTCGGTGCGCGAGCCGAACTTGATCATGCCTACGCGCTGGCCGCGGGCCAGAGTGTCGCCGGGTTTTTGGTTGAAGACGATCCGCCGCGCCAGCAGCCCGGCGATCTGCTTGAACACCACGGTCATGCCCGCGCTTTCCACAGTGACCGTGTTCTGCTCGTTCTCGTCCGCCGAGGCCGCGCCCATGGCGTTGGCAAATTTGCCTTCGCGATAATCGACGCTGCGGATCACGCCGGCGACCGGAGCACGGTTCACATGCACGTCGAACACACGGAGACAGATGCTGATGCGGGTGCACGGCTTGCCCGCGAGCACGACGGGAGAAACGTCGGTAACTTTACCGTCGGCGGGCGAGACGATGAGGCCGGGAGCGTCGGGAATCACGCGTTCGGGGTCACGGAAGAACCAAAGGAAAAAGGCTGCAGCCAGCAAGGGAATCGCGGCCCATGCTGGGGCTGCCAGCCACCAGAGAACGGCGGCCACCAGCAGCATTCCCAGAGCGTAATAAATGCCGTCACGGACCATGCAACTTGATTATAGCCAGTGCTTCAGCGCGGATTCAGGGAAGTTCTGCGGGGTACGGACTGGCTTCTCTGGTTCGTCCCAAAGTTAAACCTCTCCTCGCGGGTCCTTCGAGGACGACGGGAGAGGTTGGTTTCCTGAACTGGCTTGATCAGGCCACGTGCGCTGTCGAGCGGCGGACTTCCTGCTCGATCATCTGCATCTGGTCCTTCACGCGCAGTTTGAGCTTCTTAAGGCGGACTTCCTCCACCTTTTCGTCTTCAGTCAGATATCGTTTTTCGATGAGGGAGTTCAGACGTTGTGAGTATTGAGTGTGTTCCAGGGCCAGCCTACGAAACTCGTCGTGGCTGGCAAGAAGCTGTTCGCGAACGGAATCTACCATCCGGAAGAACCTCCTGCATGTTCTTTCACGAAACGTTAACATAGGCTCCCAGGGCGATTCAACCCGAAAGTCAGCTCGGCTGTGGAAAAGAAAGCCTTAGTAAAAGCGCGTCTTCAGAGGGGTCATGGTAGTAGGACTTGCGTCGTCCAGTTTCAACAAACCCCCATTTTTCATAGAGTTTACGAGCGGCGAGGTTGGATTCACGGACCTCCAGAAACACGCTGGTACTCGAGCCAGCGCGCATGCGATCGAGAAACTCACCGAGCAAACGGGATCCCAATCCGCGACGTCGAGCATTGCCGCTTACGGCGATGTTTTCAATCTCCCATTCCAGTGCGACTTCGCGTCCGACGATGAAACCGCATACTTGGCTGTTTTCAACCACCACCAGGAACTCGCGATCGGAGTCCAGGGAAGTGAGACTTTCGTATTGCTCGAGCTTCCATTGCGCGGCGGTCGCAGAGTCGCGGGCGATGCCCATCAACTCGGGCAGATCAGCGGCGGTTCCGGCCCGGATGGCGATCATCTAGCGTTCGCCCTTTTTCCCTGAAACGCTGGATTGGGGCGGGGCGAAGATCTCGGCGTCAGAGCGGCGCAAATAATTCGCGTCGAGCGCCTCTACCGAGACGGTTTGTCCGGCCATCAACTTGCGCAGCCCGAGGCGCGCGATGGTTTCGCTTCCCGGACGATCGACGACCTCCGGGACCACAACCGTGGGTACGGAAGACGCCAACTCGGCAAGCGGAGCGTCGCTGGTCACTGCCGCTTCCAGCTGAGGGTCGTTGAGTTGCTGCAGGTACTCCGATCGAGGAATCAGGTTCTCCGCAATTCTGACCATCGCTGAGGGATCGAGGTGATACAGAGCGAAGTACACTTCCGAGCGACCGGCATCGAGCGCCGCTGCCACGCGGCCGGGTCTTTGACAGAAACTGGCCAGTGCTTCGAGCACTGACACGGTCGCTATGGGAGCGCCCAGAACCTCAGCCAAACCCTTCACACCACTCAGTCCGACGCGCAAACCGGTAAACGATCCCGGGCCGGACGCTACTGCGAAGCCGCCTATATCGTTGGCTGAGCGCGCGTGTCTCTCGAGCAGAGCGGCGATGGTCGGCACCAGTTGCGCAGAGAACGTGCCGCCGGCGATGGGAGATGACTCCAGAACGCGAAAATTGCCCTGGTCACCTTCGGCGAGCGTGATCCCGCCGGACTTTCCGGAAGTGTCGATTCCGAGAAGAAGCATCCCTTTGAATTGCCAGGATTGCCAAAGATTGTCAATCGAAAGCGGAGTAGGGTTCTGAACCTGCAGCCATCAATTCTGGCAATCTCATGTGTGTGACTCCTCCACCAATTCCAGCAAAACCCCGCAAGCACTTGAAGGATGCACAAATACATAACGGTGTCCGCCCGCGCCGATCTTGATTTCTTCAGAAATGAAGCGGGCGCCGGAGGCCTTCAAGGTTTCCACTGCTTGCGCCAAATCGGGAACATGGATAGCGACATGGTGCAGCCCTTCGCCGTGCCTCTCCAGGAACTTGGCGATCACAGAATCCGCCCCGGTGGGTTCGAGCAATTCGATGCGGCTTTCGCCCAGGGGAACCATGGCCACTTTCACCCTTTCGTGGGCCACTACCTCTTCGCCTGCGACTTCCAATCCCAGTTGTTCATAGAATTTCCGGGCTTGGGCAAGCGACCGAACGGCAACGCCGAGATGATCAATGGACGGCATAAACCCTTCAATAGTGAGTCATCAGCCATTACCCCAATACGGCCTCAATAAGTTACATCATCAATCCACGCTTGCAAAATTCTTCAGGGCTTCACGGCGCGTTCGGAGCAGCTAAAGCTGCTCACGATCTCTTCCACCAGCGAATACGGATCGCGGCGATGTTCGGCGATCTCCGCAGCCAGGCGGCCGATCTCGTCCTCCTCGAGCCGTTCGCGCAAAACGCGTTCGAGCAAGCCTTCACGGAGCATTTCAATCAGGCGCTCGCGCCAGCTCGAGACTTTCTTCTTGAGTAGCAGGTTGTGTGCCGCCAGGAAATTCTCATAGCCGGCTATTGCCGTTGCCAGCTCCGGTACGCCCCTGCCTTCCACAGCCACAGTCTTGACGATGGGCGGGGTCCACTTGTCGGCACGGACAGACAGAGTCTGCATGGCACGGATTTCGCGCTCCACGCGGTCAGCGCCTTCCCGGTCGCTTTTGTTGATGACGAAGATGTCTGCGATCTCCATGATGCCGGCCTTGATGGTCTGGACGTCGTCGCCCATTCCCGGGACCAGGATCACGACAGTGACATCGGCGAGTCGCACAATGTCGACTTCGTCTTGGCCGACACCCACTGTCTCAATCAACACCAGGTCTTTGCCGCTGGCGTCGAGCAGAGTGACCACGTCCGTAGTGGTCCGGGCCAGGCCGCCGAGGAAACCTCGCGTCGCCATGCTGCGAATGTAAATACCGGGATCGGCGTGATGCGCCTGCATGCGGATACGGTCGCCTAGAATCGCTCCGCCAGTGTACGGACTGGTGGGATCTACAGCGACAATGCCTAACGTGCGCTGCTGTTTGCGGTATTCGCGAGCCAGTTGGTCGACGAGCGTACTCTTTCCGCCGCCGGGAGCCCCGGTGAGTCCCAGGACTCGCGCGCGCCCACTGTACGGGAACAAAGCCTTCAGCAGATTGAGCGATTCAGGGCGCGCATCCTCGATGGCGCTGATGGCCCGGGCCAGCGAGCGCACGTCGCCCCGGCGAATGCGTTCGACCCAGGATTGGATGGTTTCCGCCGCCAAGCTAGTCCTTCAATAATTGTCGTGCGATCACCAGGCGTTGGATCTCGCTGGTGCCTTCACCAATCGTGCACAGCTTTACGTCGCGATAAAACTTTTCTGCCGGATAGTCTTTTACGAAGCCGTAGCCACCGTGAATCTGCACGGACTCGTTGGCGCATTTCACCGCTACTTCGCCGGCGAAAAGCTTGGCCATCGACGATTCCAGCGTCGTCTTCAGCCCCGCATCCTTCATGCTGGCGGCCCGCATCGTGAGCAGCCGGGCTGCGTCGATTTCCGTGGCCATGTCCGCCAGTTTCCATTGTATGGCCTGAAACTCGCTGATCCGTTTGCCAAACTGCATGCGTTGCTGCGAGTAGTGGAGCGCGGCATCGTAAGCGCCCTGGGCCATGCCCAGAGCCAGAGCGGCAATGGAGATGCGGCCACCGTCGAGGATACGCATGGCATCAACAAAGCCGGCACCTTCTTTGCCCAGCAGAGCATCGCCGGGGACCCAGCAGTCTTCAAAGATCAGCTCCGAAGTGTCACTGGCGCGCAATCCCAGCTTGTTCTCCTCTTTACCGGGGCGGAATCCCTTGGCGCTTCTTTCCAGCACGAAGGCAGAGAGACCGTGAGTGTGCATCGCCTTGTCGGTGACGGCGATCACAACGATCACGTCGGCGTGGCGACCGTTAGTGATGAAAGTCTTGGTGCCGTTGAGAACCCATCCACCTTTCTTGGGGGTGGCGCTCATACGCGCGCCGCCGGCGTCGGAACCGGATCCGGGCTCGGTCAAGCCCCAGCAGCCCAGCCATTCTCCGGAAGCCAACCGTGGAATGTATTTCCTCTTCTGCTCCTCGTTGCCAACCTGGAAGATATGGTTGGCGCAGAGCGAATTGTGGGCCGCCAGCGTGATTCCGACCGAACCATCTACCCGCGAGAGTTCTTCGATGGCGATCACGTATTCCACGTACCCGAGGCCGGCGCCACCGTACTCAGGAGGAAAGATCATACCCATCACTCCCATTTTGCCCAGCTCTTTGATTACGTGAGCTGGGAAGTGGCGCCCTTCGTCCCACTCCAGTACGTGGGGGAGAATCTCGCGCTCGGCAAATTCCCGGATCGATTTCTTAAGATGGCTTTGTTCGTCGGTCAGCTGGAAATCCAAGAACGTTCTCCTTACGCGCAGCAACCTCCGGCGTGCGCGGAATGCGATCAGGACAAAACAGATGATTATTTCACAGACGAGATGTTGTCGTCCGCCCCGTTGGTTGCTGGTCTACCAGAGATTGCTAGTTACTCTTCCCGCTCTTCAACACCAGCACCAAGATGCGGCCATCGGAATTGAAGGTCCCGCCCGTGGCGGTCTTGGCCTCCTTCAATGGATTCGCAGGTGTGACGTGCGTTCGCTCAACGACCAGCCCGGTTCCCGAAAGCGTGGTATTCACGTACTCGCGCTCGCCGTCGATGGCGGGATCGATCTTATGGGTAACGCCATTATTGCGCTGGTCACGATCGAAGCCGATGTCGTGCGTGGCGGCGATGCACCACAGCGGACGCCCCTCGACTAAGTAAGGCGATTTCCATGCCCGCAGGTGATTGCGCGACATGGCCACCCGCACCGCTTCAGCGTGAGCGAATCCGTAATCCTGCGGCCGCTTGAACAGGTAGAGGACGCTCATCGGCATCGTCAGGTAGTCTTTCTTTTGGAGAGTATCAAGTAGACCGCTAACCACGGAACCGCTGACCGATCGATCGACCTTGACCCAGCCGGCCGCGGTAAAGACTTGGACTAGGTCAGCCTCGCTGCCGACGATCAGGACGTTTACCATGTCGCCAGGCTTATCTTGGGGATCGGTGACCCGTCGCGGAATCTGTTCGAGAACCGCGGCAGTGAGCGATGGAATCGAGGTTTCCGCGGGACCGCCGGCGTTGATCGCTCCCTCAGCGGGCCCCGGGTCAAGGATAGCGATGGTGACCTGGAAATTCCCTTGCGCATTGGACGCGTCCTTCTGGCTTTGATTGATGCCCAGGAAGAGCCGCCCTGACACAGGGGCGACGAATTCCTTGCTGGCGCCGACCAGAAAAGGCTGACCGACATCGGCCGCTCCCACGCGCGCGACCAGGGCTCCGTGGCCGGCATCGCTGGCAGCATATTGATGAATCACGTCAGAGAATCCGCGGGCCATGCCATCAGGCCCAAACTTGCGTTCCTGGGATTTTCCCTGCTGGGCATATGCCACTTCGCCCGTCGCGCTGAAGCGCACTTTCTCTCCTGCACGCACGTCGATGTTGGTGTCAACCCACTGTTTGGAGCCCTCCACAGTGATCTGGAAGGAACTGTTGTTGGTGGTCGGCGCGCCCGCTGAGCTAGCCTGTTGCCTGTTGGCTGCCAGGCAGCACGTCGCAGCCGCCAGGATAATCGTCGAAAAATTGGGAGTCTGCATACCTCGTCCAGCGTTTTGACGCAAGGTTCGTGCCCGCCGGATGCCCTGACGCGGGACCGACTCTGGATCTGGACCGACCTGAGAGGTTTTGACCGTTGCCGCGGTGACCGAACGAACCAGTACGGGCAGTCGGTGAGGTTGGGCAAGTGGGCTCGTATGTGCGCACTTCGTCCAAACAGTAACAATTGTCCCCAGCAAGCCACTCGTGAGCGCGGCAGGCTAGGCCTGCCGCGCCGCAGGCTCACCTACCTTCGGGGTCTGACTTGTGGTCCTCAGAGCTGAGTGTCTGCGGGTCTGGGGCAACGGCTCACGGCGGTACAGACGCACCGTGTTTCCTACCACCGAGATCAACAGCACCAACATCATGCCGGAGATGCCGACGGTTGCCGCCACGTCAAGCATGCGGTAGGAACGTCCGGCCAGATGCAGGATCGGCTTCCACAGGAGGGCAACACTGCCGGCGGAGAGCAGAAGCCGCAACTCGGTGGGTCCCATCTTGAAATAGGAGATCTTAAATTCGCCCAGCGTGTAAGTCGCAAGGTAAACCTCGATCGAAAGCATGAGATAGGTGAGCAGAAGCCCCAAGGCTAACCATGGTGACAGGTATCCTGAAAGCGCCAGACCACCCAGGAGAAACAAGGCGCTGAATGCATCGACCACGTGATCCACATAGAAGCCGTAGCGCGGCCGGGGGCAGTTGCGGAAGCGGGCCAGGGTTCCGTCCAGACTATCGCCTAGCCAGTTAAGTGCAAGGCAAGCAACCACGACCAGCAAGCCGACTTGATTCCATCTCGACCACCAGTAGCTGGCTCCGGCACCGACCATGGCGGTGAGGCCAAGAATGGTCAAGTGATCAGAGTTGACCCAGGCTGGCGTGCGCGCCGCCAGCCAAAGCAGAGATCGCTTCTCCGCGCTTGCTAGAAAACTTTTCTGGATTCGCTTGGCTTCGCGAAAACGACGCGTTTGATGTTTTTGCATGGCGTTGGTTCCTCCTCGGGCGCTGGCCGCGCAGAGCTACCATGCAGGTATCTCCAGAATCCGGCAATCGACCCCGCCACCATTTGAGGTAAAACTTGGGTCAACAGGTAAGCTATTGGCAGCAAACAAGATAAGTGATCACGAAAAGTGACCTCAACGGATTCTCAACTGGCGTCAGACGGCGTTGGGGCGCAAACGTGGGGCGCGATGGGCGATATCCTCCGATTTAGGTTGGCCTTGCTTCTCATGGTGCGATTTGGCTTAGTGGGCCTTTAGCTCCTCTATGTGCAATTCTATGTGCAATCTGACCAACTCTAAGCCATCTAACTGGCTTTCCTTTGCAACTAATTGCACACCGCAACACGGAAAACTGCGATATCTTGCACATCTAGTGAAGTTTTCTGGTGCGCGATCGCTAAATCTCTTCACTTCATCAATCTTTCCTTGACAGAGACGTTCTGAACGCGGAAAATCCTTCGACCAGCCGATTAGTCCCACTGAACTAGCCAGCAGTCCCGCAAGGGTCCCGGACAGATTATGAAAGTCGAGGACCGAGATTACCCGGAAAGGACGAAAGTGAGCTTGGCTGGAGAGCCTCGTCAACCGCGCCAGACGGGTCGCGCCACCCGCCGCGAACTGCGCATACCCCTGCGCTACCGCGTATCCGGCGGGCAAGAATGGCACCCCGGAGAAACCGTCAACATCAGCGAGTCGGGCTTGCTCTTTTCGTCGAACGAACTGCTGGAAGTGGACGCGAACGTAGAAATTACATTCCAGACCAAAGGTACGCCTATGTTGCAATCGAGCACGCGGCAGGCGCTGGTAGTGCGGCGCACACTGGCCAACTGGCCGGACACCAAACTCATGTTCGGCGCCAGGTTTAGAAGCTAGATCTTCCACTCCATCTCTGTTGAATCAGGTTCCATCTCTCAACCCTCGATGCGCGGTGTGGAGCTGCATCTAACTTCCTAACGCGCCGGGATACAGACGGAGAAATGCCGATTGACCCGGGGCGCTGGGCCATCCATAATCAGAGTTACTGGCCCCGGTAGAGCGTGATGGTGAATGAAGACCGACATGAGCTCAAAAAACGCAGCCAATCAGAAAGCGCGCTTCGAACATCTGGGGCGCAAGCTCGACGAAGAAATCGGGGACGCCGCCAGCAAACTGGAGCGAGAAAGCGACCGCATGATCGCTTATCTCAACGACGAGGTAGTCCCGGCCATCCGCCACGGCTCGACTCGCGCTTTGCGCACCGCCGCCGACCAACTCACTCGTCTCGCGGAGTATATGGACCGAAATCGCCGCTCCCGTTAATCGGGATCGTGGTCCTGATGGTGCTTCTTGCGGGCTGTTCGCACCGGCAACCGCAAACCAACAACGTCCCGCCTCCTCCGCCGCTGCCGTCACCATCACCCACGCCCGCGTCAAATCCCTCCATCGCGAAAGCGCCGGCCAAGACTACTCCCGTGGCCCCCACGGCAAGAAAAGACGACCTGGAGATTCTGGTTCCCAAGGACCTAAAGGTCCTCTACACGGAGGTTGGCTGGGCCAGCTGGTACGGACCGGGCTTCCAGAACCGTCACGCCGCCAATGGCGAAGTCTTTGACACCGAGCGCATGACTGCGGCCCATCGAACGCTTCCGCTAAACTCCATCGCCCGAATCACTAACGTAAAGACCGAGGAATCGGTGTTGGTCCGCATCACCGATCGCGGCCCCTTCGTGAGCGATCGCGTCCTCGATCTCTCACGCGCCGCCGCCCGCAAGTTGAGCGTGTACCAGCACGGTACCGCATTGGTGAGAATTGAGGTTTTGGAAACCCCCTCACCGATCACGAGCGGTGGCCGCTGGTGCGTGCAGATCGGCGCATTTACTGACGCGCGGGATGCAGCACGGCTCAAGGATCAACTGGCCCGACGCTATCACACTGCCAAGGTGCTAATGTTTCCCAGTCCCACTGGAGAACAATGGCTGCGCATCCGCGTGGCGGAAGACGACAAAGAGCGCGCCGAATCGCTCATGCGCGAAACTCATACCGAGGCAGGGATATATCTGGTGAGGCTGGACTGAGCGGACAAAATTACCAGAATTACCGAATTTGGCAATTCGACATCGATGCCAAGGCCTTCGCCGCACGGACGTTTACCCTCAAGACCCCTCAATCTCGCCCGACGAATGTATGGCCCGGGCGCAAAGGCTCCCCGCGCTTACCTTCTGACTGCAAATCCGTCCAAGCATTGCGCGGAAATCTTGTCCTTGGAGCCTCAGCTCCGGAAGGAGCACGAGCTTGCGCGCCTCTCCCACGAATCACATATTCCGACTGTTGCTGCTTATCTTCTCGCTCATGCTCGTTTTGACGCTCACGGCCTCGGCCCAGGACGCTTCTTCCCAGATCAAAGCCGAGATGGAACGTGTTCAGGAGTCGCTCAAAGATAAGCCCATCGCAAATCCCGATCTGGCCGAGATCGGCAACATGATCAGCGCCACGCTCAGTGACGGCGGCAACGCGCTCGCCGCCGGCCGCGTTTATTTGAGCCTGGAAAAATTGGCCCAAGCCACCGATTTGCTGGAAGGCGCCCGGACCGCGGTCGACAAGGCCGAAGCCCTAAAGGCCGGTATGCCGGCATTTGAGCAGGAGTGGAACAAGGCGAGCTTGGAACTGAGCGCGCTGGATAAACAATCCCGGCAGAGGGACTGGAGCCACAAGCAAGCAGGCATTCGTGCGCTGTCCGAGACGGCGCAGGGCAAGGCCATCCCTCTGTTGGAGGGGAGCCAGGGCTTTGCCACCGCGAACGGGCCCCAAGCCGGTCTCTTCTACATGGGCCAGGCCCAAGGCGAGGCCGCGTTCGCGGCCTTCGCGTTCTCCCTGAATCTGCCACGCGACCAACAGCCGATCTCTTTGCGCTCGTTGCTGCCGGAACTCGAGCGCTTGCAGGCGAAGACCAACGCCGCTTTCCAGCCGCCTCGTTCCATCGAGCTCCATCCTCGCTTCATCGCTCTAAATTCGACTCTTAAGCTGGCGGGGGAGCTCGACGCGGCTCAAGCCTACGCTGGCACATTGTACGAATACCTGGAAGCCACGCGACATTACGGTATGCTCGATGCCGTCGCGCCAGACACCGCGAAACAAGCCCGGTTGAAGGAAGCCATCGCCGCCGCGCAGAAACAGATCGCAACCTCCAAGCGCGATGACTCCATCGCCCGGGTCTTCCTGGAGCGTGCCGAGTCGCAGTCAACGCCTCACGCGGATGGCTCCCCACCTCTCGCCGACGAGTGGCGCAGCGCACAGGTCATCGTCGAGCAGGTGTTGCCTGCCTATTATGCGGCGCTGAAGCCGGCCGCTCCTGTTCAGCGCGCCAAGGGCATCACCACCACTGTCACTCTGGTCCGCTGGCCCTACACTTGAAATATTTCTGACCCGGCAAGTTTGCTGGTACAGGAAATCGCGGGCAAGTATCCGGGAAGGGTGACATTTGTGAGCGAGAATTTCGGCGCCTCCAAGCTCGCCGACAAATATGGCGTGCAAGGCTATCCCGCAGTCTTCGTGGGCGACGTGCTGGTCGCGGTCCCCCGGGACTTCGGCTATTTCGGCGAAAAAGACAAGGAAGGCACCGGGCGCTACGCGCCATGGCGCAACGCCGAAAGCCAGGCCAAGTTCAAAGCCGACCTCACACGCATGCTCGACCTGATCTTAGAGGGAAAAAAGGACGTAGTCAGCCGCGAGCACGCCGGGATAACTGCCGGCTCCGGCCCCGGCCCCATTCCTTCCCTCCCCGCGTTCAGCTTGACCGATCTCAACGGAAAGCCGCTCAATGCCGATCAGCTACCCGGCCGCGTGGTGCTGGTGGAATTCTGGGCCACTTGGTGCCCGCCGTGCCGCTCGACATTGGGTTGGCTGGGTGAGTTGAAACAGAAGTATGGAGACAACATCGCGATCGTTGCCCTGGCCGTGGAATCGCCCGAAGAGCAGATCCGTTCGACCGTCAGCTCGCTCAGCCCGGATCTGAACTGGGCCGTCACCGACGCCCGAACCGCTCAATCCTTCGGCGACATCACCTCGGTTCCGACCCTGTTCCTGTTCGACCGCTCCGGAAAAACTGCGCGCGTGTTCTACGGCGCACCGCCCGACCTGCATGAGCAAGCGGAGAAAACTCTGGACGCTCTGGTGAAGTGATCTACTGCATCTTGAACGTGTGCTCGATATCTCCCAGGCTGTCCTCGGCCCAGGATTTTACCTCGGGATCCTCCGCGGCTTTCTTGAGGGCCGGGACCACCAGGTCCTGGTCAAGCCTCTTGTGGAACACCGCCAGCAGGCCCAGACAAGTAGCCGCGTTCGGCCGCACCCATAGGTCGGCGTGGGTCAGAAAAAGCAGGCACTGCGTCTGCACCCAGCGCCAGTCAGGATCATAGTAAGCGGCGCTCCACAGCGCCTCCCCGATCTGCCCGGGAACGCCGGATCCGAACGTCTCTTCGATCTTGTCGCGCGGCCATTGCTTGACCGGCACGTATTTGCGACCTTCGGTCATTTCACGGCATTCTACATTGCGCTTCCCTGGATTCTTTCCCGCCCCTTCAACCTAGTTGCCCGGGAGCTGGAGCGTCTCGAGAAAGGCGAATGAAACCAGCGTGTCGTCCCGAACTCAGGCAAGAAGAATTTGCTAGTATTCCTTGATCATGACCGACTGCCTTTTCTGCAAGATCATCGACGGCAAGGTCCCGGCGCGGAAAGTTTACGAAGACGATAAGGTGTTCGCCTTCGAAGACATCCGGCCGCAGGCGCCCACACACGTACTGATCGTGCCCAAGAAGCACATCGTCGACATCAAGGAAGCCAGCGACACCGACGCTGAACTGATCGGCTACTGCAACCTGGTGGCGGCGAAGATCGCGCTGGAACGCGACCTCAAGCACGGATACCGAACCATCTACAATGTCGGACCGGACGCCGGGCAGACGGTTTTCCACCTGCATCTGCATCTGCTCGGGGGAAGAAAGATGGGTTGGCCGCCAGGGTAGCGGTCAGCCGTCGCACCACCAATCGGACGGTGTGCCGGCGATTGTCAATGGACACGGATCAAGTTCAAGCAGAAAGCTAGGGCGAGTAACCTTGAGCCTTAGAGCACTGGCTGAGCCCTGATGGCTGCGTGCTTAACCCTCACGCTACACACGATTGAAATTCTCGTCGGGCACGTCTTCAGCGCCGTGCCGACGCAGGATGTTGGGCAGGTTCTGCGAAAACGCCGAACGCGGCATCACCACATCGCACCCCGCCTCCTGGGCTTTGACCTTCAAGTCACCCTGCACGTGGGAAACGAATCCCACAATGGAGGTGCTCTTTTTGAATTTGGCTCGCAGCTTGGAAATAGTAGGCAGGGGTTTGATGCTATTGCTGTTCAGATCAACGATGATGAGCGAGGGCTTTTCTTCCACTTCCTCCGACCCTTGTTTTTCGCCGAGATCCTTCTCGCTCTTGATGAACTCTACCTTAACGTTCAGCTTGCGGGAGACTTCCTGGATTTTGGCCAGGAAGAAGAGATCGTCGACGAGGGCGAAGATACGGGTAGGAGCGTTATCCCGCTGCGGTAGCGGCTCGAGCTCGCCACCTTGCCCGCCGTTGAAGCGGCCGCCTTGTCCGCCGCCATTCTGGTTGCGGTAACTGTGGTCCATGGGACCGACAAACTGGGTATTGCGCCGCGGTCCGCGATTGTTACGGGTGCGGCCTTTCTGGCTGCCGCCCTCACGGTGTTGGCCCTGGCCCTGGCCCTGTCCGTTCTGGGCGTGATGTCCGAAGTTGCGCTTGCGACGCCGCTGGTTGCGATTTCCCGGTCCTTGCGGCTGGTTGGGTGCATCATTCATTGTGAGTTAACCTGTGAGTTACTAGTGTTTGCGCCGGACCTCTTACGTGGAACCTCGTGTGAAGCGTCTTCACCAGGGTCTGGTTGGGTTGGCTCCGGCCAAAATTTGTTTCGAGAAATCTTCTCTTTTTCTGGAGCGCTCTCTGCGCGAGCCAGCCGCACCCGGAACGGGCGGCGTTTTGAAGACTCCGCGATGTTACCACGAACAAGCGCTTGAACAAAACCAAAATAAACTGCCGCATCCCGCTCTGACAAGGTTCAGATTGTGCTTTGAAACCTTCAAAAATCAGGGATGGTGGGCGCTATAGGATTCGAACCTATGACTTCCACCGTGTGAAGATGGCACTCTACCGCTGAGTTAAGCGCCCACTGCGCTTGCTGAAACTACAGTGGGTAAAAGCCATTTTAGCAGAAAAAGCGCTCCCCCAGCTGCTCTGGCCCGCCTCGGAAAACATAGGGTACACAGGACCCCTGGGCATGGACTAAACTCTTGGGTCGGGGGGGCCGCTGCGTCCTTAACAACCCAGCAACTTTTTGGCAGAAAAAGGGTTAGGGGGAGTATGAGCAGCGTGGCCTTGAAGTCGGGATGGTTCATGCCCACAGTTACCGGCAGGATGCAGGGTATTGCGGAGATGGCAGCAGGCCAGGCGCTATATGATTCGTTGAGCGACGCGGAGGTAATGCTACGCGTCGGCTCGGACGACGACGCGGCGTACGAGTATCTCGTCCACAAATTTCACCGGGCCATGATCGCTTTCATGTACCGGATGTGCCGTAACCAGGCGTTGGCCGAGGAACTGGCGCAGGAAGTTTTTCTGCGCGTGTATCGCTCGCGCAAGAGCTATGCCGCGGAAGCCAAGTTCACCACTTGGCTGTACCGCATCGCCACCAATCTGGCCGTCAACCACGCGCGTGACAACAAAGTCGAGCGCAGCGGGCGGATGGTCAGCTTGGACGAACCGGATGAGGAAACCGGTACGCTGCTCGATGTCGCCGATCAGTCGCTGAATGTGGAACAGCAGCTGCTGCGCCAAGAGCGGCTGGCGGCTATCAAAAAACAGGTCATGGCGCTGCCAGAAAAGCAACGCGTCGCCGTCCTGATGCACAAGTACCAAGGAATGGATTACCGCGAGATCGCCGCGATTTTGAAGTTAAGCGAATCAGCCACTAAGTCTCTGCTCTTTCGCGCCTATGAGGCGCTGCGGGAGCGGTTGAAGGATTTTGTATGAATTGCGAGGATGTTCGGGAAAATCTGATCGAGTTACTGGCCGAAGACTCGGCTGCATCTGGCCATGCCGCCGATCCGGAGATCGCCGCCCATGTCCGTCAGTGCACGGTTTGCACCGGGGAGTTGAACTCCCTGCGGCAGACGATGGCGCTGCTCGACGAATGGGAGACTCCAGAGCCTTCTCCTTACTTTCTGACTCGCTTGCGGGCGCATGTCAAGGAAGAACGGGAGAAGGCCCCGGCGCGGTCCAGTATTTTTGGCTGGATGCGTCGCCCTGCGATGACCGTATCGCTGGCGACGATGCTGGCCGCCGGTGGATTGATTTACCGCTTTGGAGGCTTCATCGAAACACCGCCAGTCGTCCCGGAACCGGGAACACCAGTGGCCGATGTGGAAATGCTGGACAAGAATCATGATGTACTGGTGAACACGGACCTCATCGACGAACTCAGCGGCAGCCCGTCGGACGACGTTGCTGAGGAATAGATTGAGTTTGGGGGGAACACGCTTCGTGAGCTGGGCCAAGGGTTTCACAGTCTTGTGTATGTCCGGGGCGCTCTGTCTGCCATTGGCAGGCCAGCGCCCGGCGGAACACTTCCGTCCGGCCGCGCAGACCAATCCGCCCAAGAACTCCAATCCAGGAAATAAGGGCGGCGCGCAGCCTAACAAGATGGGCCAGTGGCTGCAAAATCACAAGAATCTTCCCCCCGACCAGCAGGAAAAGCTCCTAACAAACGATCCTAATTTCAAGAGGCTGCCGCCGGAGCGTCAGGCGGAGCTGAAGGAGCGGTTGCGCAACTTCAACAGCCTGCCTCCCGAACAGCGTGAGCGGGCTCTCAACCGAATGCAATATATGGCCAGCCTATCGCCAGGGCAGCGGCAGCAGGTCCGCGAAGCCGGCCAGCAACTGCAGGGGCTTCCCCAAGACCGTCAGATCATGGTCCACAAGGCGCTGCGTCACCTGCGTCAGATGGATCCGCAAGAGCGCCAGCAGATCCTGGACTCGGACCGCTTCAAGAGCACATTTTCCGATCAGGAGCGGGGTATCATCACCCGGCTAGCGGCCATCAATCCTCAAGAAGGCGCCGGCGCCGCGACCAACCCGCAACCGAGCGGACAGCCCCGCTAAGCCTCCAAGGCGTGAACCGAACGAGGCTATTTGCGCGGAGCGAATTGGCTGGTCATCACCAGCCCTCCCTTGTCGGTTTCAACTTTGGCTTCAAGGCGTCGAGGAACCAGAAACGGTTTGGGATCGCCGGGAAGCGATACTTGCTGGTATTCGGCTTCAACACGGTAACTCTGAAGTTGGCACTTTCCAAATGGCTTCACCACCGTCGTGATCGGCAATCCGCCGGCTTGGTAGCTAAAGCGCACCAGGCTCAAGTCACTCTCTTTAAGCTGGAACTCCATCGAGCCGCATAGCCGCTTCGGCATTGAGTTTGCGCTCGACCACTCGAACTCCCCACATCCGGGCTGTTCGATCTTAGCCGTCACCAGACCGGCGACAGAATCTTCCGATGTCACGGGCTGTGCACCGGCAGACAGCGCGACAACTGCAAAGGAGGGAAGAATGCCGCCGAGAAGCGCATTCTCTGCCGCGGGGAACGTGCCCTTGCTTCCGCGCAGCTGGCCACCAGAGTTGTTCGATCGCGGATTGTAGCCGTGAAAATCGTAATTCGCGCTCCCCTTCTTCCGCTGACGAACCTGTCCAGAAGAGTCGGTGGCGACCAAAACCATATCCATGTGCAGGGGAAACTCGGCAGAATCGCGCAGGTAGATCCTCATTCCGGCAGCTAGTTTCTCGGGGGTGAGTCCTTCCAGAATCTGTGGCGCCTGTGGCGCGCACGCTGCCATCGCAGCCAAGGCGGCCGCAAGCCGAAGTTGCTTTGACACCAGCTTCGTCAACATAATTCGCTACTATAGACTACGCGCCTGGTTCAGGTTTCGGTCCTGAGGTGGTCTCGATCCCGAGGCCTGGATTGGGTTTATGGTCGCCAAGTCGGACGTACCTACTTGCTTGCGGCTCTGCGCGCCTTCCGCTCTTTGGCCCAGCCTTGTTTGACGGACTGACGAGCGCGAGCGATGGCGAGTGCATCTCGAGGAACGTCGTCGGTGATGCTGGAGCCGGCAGCCACATAGGCGCCTTGGCCGATTCTTACCGGCGCTA
>DATDGP010000314.1:0-4197 GCA_036522035.1 Terriglobales bacterium | reverse complement strand
GACGCTCAGCCGTCCGATGCAAACGCAATCGGCGCCGTGGCGAGCCTCCTCGAGTCGGGTGGCTATCCCCAATTGGCGTTTTTCCGCGCGAACGATGCTGTCGCCGCCTACTTTCAGGCTGATCCCACTCCAGTCGAGGCGCCGTATAACCTACTGACCATGTACCAGAGACTATTCTCTTTGATGCTTTCGGACGGTTTGGGTCCAGCTCCCACCTCTGTGGCGGGCTCCAGTGAAACCGTCACCTTCTCTCTTGCCGCTCAGACCGTGACGTTGTCGGCGATGGTATCCGGTGCATCCGGTCAAGTGGACGGCGGCACTGTAACTTTTATTGTCACTGGCGTAGGCAATCCGGTCACCTCTCAGCCGGTCGTCAACGGCGCCGTCAGCGCCGCGTTGACGATTCCTGGTGGCACGGCGGCAGGCAGCTACTCGATTCAGGCCGTCTATACAGGCACCGCAGCCTTTTCCCCCAGCGCGGATGCCACCCAATCTCTCACCATCTCCAGAGCCACTCCCACTATCACCTGGAACACTCCCACTTCTATTCCTGCGGGAACGGCTCTCGGCCCTTCGCAACTGAACGCGACGACTAGTGTACCCGGCACTTTTGTTTACAATCCGCCCGCCGGCACCGTCCCGCCCAGTGGGACTACGCAAACTTTGAACGTCACGTTCACGCCCACCGATTCCACCGACTACAACTCCACTACTTCCTCCGTTTCTCTTACTGTCCAAGCCGGTACGTTCAGCGGCTCTGCCTCACCTACTTCTGCTACCATCAAGGTCGGGCATTCGCAGACTTTTGTGATCACCATCAACTCGGGCACTCTTCAAGGCGCGGTATCCTTTAGTTGCGCGAATCCTCCCACTGGCATTTCGTGCAAGTTCTCGCCGGGCCAAGCAAACCTCGCACCCAACGCCAGTGCCACTACCCAGCTCACCGTAACGGTAAGCGCCAAGCCCACTTCCAGGGCTGGATTGCTATCAGTATGGCCGCCCGCTGACGAGCATTCACATCCGAGAATAGCTCCGCAATTCGCCATGAGCCTGCTGGTTCTCGCCACTTTGATGGCTGTGATCGGTGTGCGCCGCACGGCCTCTTTCGGAGCGTCTGCTGCGAAATCGTATCTAACGCTCGCGCTGCTCCTTTTGTTGGTAGTCAGCCTGAACTCCTGCACCAGCGCTACCTTCTTGGGTAATGGGACCAGCTCTACCGGCTCTGGTGGAAACGGCTCACCCGCTTCTGTATCTCTCGTAGTCCAAGGCACCTCAGGTGGCACTGTCACGACTATCACCACGATTTCCATTACCGTGCCTTAGAGAGAAGCTGCTCTGCCCGGGGCGAAGGCTGCCATTCGCCAGCGACTGCCACGACGGTCCCACTTTCACAAACCTTGTTCGCAAATCGTGACTTATCCCGTACACCTCACGGGCGGCACGGGAACGTTTGATGGAGCGACAGGGGACCTGACTGCCATCTGCGAAGTCGATTTGGTCGACGGGACGGTGTTCCGTTACAGCGGAGAAGTTTGCTTCGCGGCCCCGGATAAAGACTGATGCGGTTATCGGGAAATTTTTGGGACACGTTACCCGTTCCAGGCTGGATTCCCGCTATTGATGGTGGAAGGGAATTGTTTTCGAAAAGGAGCGAGTCATGACCAAGAGCGGACTGAAAGCGTGGGTAGGAGCTGCGGGACGGATGCTGCTGGCGTACGCGCTCATCTTCGCGCAAGGCGCGTGGGCGGGGCAAAACCCGCAAAGCCAGCCGAATACAGCATCGCCAGAGAAAGCGGGTGCGCAGTCATCGAGCGAAAAGCAAGCTTCCACGGCGACCACGGCGACCACGGCGAAGACGCTAGTCGAGGACGCGCAGGGCGAGACAACTCGGAGCAGCGCGGCCGAGAACAAGCGGTCTGGCGGCGGAGCTCACGAAGGCATCACGGTTCATGGTCACTGGACGATTGAAGTTCGCAATCCCGATGGCTCGCTCGTCCGGCACATCGAGTTCGAGAATTCGCTCGACCCAGGCTTTTCGATCCCGAATCCGACGGCGGGCCAGCCTCCCACCAGCGTTGTGCCCGGCGGGGCGGCTTACTTGAGCGGCGTACTCAGCGGCCAATGGTCCGCGCCCGGTGCGTCAAGTTTTTGGGGGATAGTGCTTGTCGGGGCGTCAGGGCTGAACAACATCGCCATTACAGCTAATGCTCCGTGTGTAGACACCATGGGGACGGCAGGCTCGCTTGGAGCCTGCATCATAGTACCAACAGGGACACTCTGCGGTCCTACGCCAACCGCCGGTATCTCTTGCAACCTGTCGGTCGCGCCATTGGGCACCACGCCAAACTTTACTGGCATACAGCTGAGCGGGAGTGTAACTGCAACTCAAAATGGGCAAGTATCCACGGTTGGGACGCTCATCGGCACCCTCGCCTGCGTGTCTTCTGCTCCCAACTGTCTCCCGACTAACGTAAACACCGCGTCCTTCACCAGTAGCACGAATTTCCCTGGCGCGCCTATTGCCGTAATCGCCGGTCAGACCATCGCCGCCACGGTGAACATCAGCTTCTCGTAACGAGAGATCAGCAGACCGCTTTCGTTCGGGAGGCGTGGCATGACGATTGGAAAAACGGCCAAGCACTTGTGCTCTGGCCACGGCCGCCCTGGTGGCCGTTTTCACGTTCGAAAACTTCACAGAGCAAGCTTACCCATCCCGGCCGCAACTCCCGCTATGGAGGATGGAAGGGAAGCGTTTCGAAAAGGAGCGAATCGTGAATAAGTACCAATGCTCCATGAAATCGCTCATGGCAATCCGCCAGTTGTTGCGGGTAATAGCCCTGCTAGCCGTTGTGCCCAATGTCGCTCAAGCCCAGTCGGTGCCTGATTTTAAAGTTTATGTCGCGGTTCCGGCCTCAAATTCCGTCGCGGTCATCGACGGACTGACGAACACCGTTTTGACCACCATTCAAATCGCGGCGGCTAATGCCACTGGCACGGGAACATACCCGTACTCCCTCGCGCTTACCCCGGATACAAGATACCTGTACGTGGTCAATGAGAGCTGTGGCACTGGCCCTCCCCTCCAAGGTTCCGTTTCCGTTGTCGATACGTTGAGCAACAGTGTGGTCGCTACGATACCCCTCGGGACATGTCCCCGAAGTATCGCCATCACGCCCGATGGAACCCGCGCTTACGTGGCAAACCCCAATGATCGCACGATATCCGTAATCGATACCTCCGCCAACGCCGTACTGACCACTCTAGCCACCGGAGGGGACGGGCTCGCGATTAATCCCGATGGCGGTCACGTTTACGTCGCCGGCCCTGGCGGAATGGCGGTCATTGCCACCGCGACCAACACCGTGGTTTCAAGCGCTGACCTGGTTGCCGCGGGGGGTGGCCCTGGTACGACCTGCGATTCACTCTATCAAGTTGCGGTCACCCCGGATGGGAGCCAAGCGTACGTAGACGGGTCAGACTGTGGATCCTTCGGCGCGTTCAATACCTCACTGGCACTCTCTTCGCCAAGCACTAGTCAACTCTTTAGCGCCGCATACGGGATTCTTTGTGAAGCGGGCGGAATTGCGATTACACCAGACGGGAAGCACGCGTACGTGCTGGACCCGGGATGTCCGACGCTTTATATAGTCGACACCACTACATTCAGCATAACAACTCAGACCTCTCCAAGGGATCTCTCCGGCTTCTTCACGCCATTTTTCGTTGCATTCTCACCGGACGGCAAATTTGCATACCTCAGTGGTGATTTTACTGCGGGTCCCTCCTCCGTACCCGGCGTCATGGTTGTCGATACTACGACCACCGCCTTTCCCACCACGCTTTCGGTAGCCCTTAGTAGGGAGCCCGCGGGAATGGCCGTCGCGCCAAATAACAATACGTTCCCGCCGCCAAATCAAGCCCCCGTAGTGCCCTTGGACAAGCTAACGAGTACGTCCCCGGTGACCGTAACATTTGCGGCAGTCACGCAGGCCGGCTACACCAGTCTTTTCATCAATAGCTCAGGGCCAACTCTGCCCACCGGCCTTCAGCTCGCCACTCCCCCGGTTTACTACGACTTGGCGACAACCGCTCAATTTGCGACGACCCCTCAAGTTCTCACACCCATCACGATTTGTATCAACTCTCCAGGAGTCAGCAGCAATTCTCAACTATGGCAATTTAGCGGTTCCGCTCCCA
>DATDGP010000313.1:0-6581 GCA_036522035.1 Terriglobales bacterium | reverse complement strand
GATGTCATATAGCACACATACATGTCAAGCAAAAACTTACTATGAGTGGAATAAAAAAAACCGCAAAAACACACGGTCCGAAACCCGTTCGGCCCTGATTTGACGCGGGATTTTGCGTTTCGCACCAGAAACTAGTCTAGCGGCATAGTGGTGCCAATCCACGGTGCAGGAGTAGTAGTTCTTTGCCTCGGGATGAATGAAGAGCGGTGCCTGTAGAATGCGCGCATGGCTGCCTGTAGGTGGGGTTGGAGGACTGGAGCTCAGCTCGGCCCTAATCGCCGGAGGAGGGCACCAACTGATTTCAACGCTCCAAACGGTTGCGTCGTCATGACGTGTCTTCAAATCCCGGGCCGGCGAATTATGGCGGCGTGGGTCGCATGTGCGGCTTTGCTTGCGCCTTCGGTGGGGACGGCCGGGGTCAGCGCTCAGAGGCTCGTGACCTCAGACACGATTCTGGTGGTGACCGCCGGCCCTGAAGCGCCAGCCATTGTGTCCCTCGCAGGTCCGGCCGCCGTCGCTTGGAAGAACCAACGGAGTGAACGTCTGATTGACAAAATAGAGATCGACGGAGTGTGGCAGTCTGTCCATTGGAAGCTTGATTCGTTTCGACGAGACCCTACTGGCAAGAATCTGACGGCTATCTATACATCGTCTCGGCCGCGCCTGCGCCTTAATTGGGAGTGGCGGGCCCGCGCTCCCAGCGGACCTATCGAACACACCATCACGATCGAGAACCTGGAAGACCGCGTTGTGGGTTTGCCCTTGCAGGACAGTTTTGTCTTTGACTGGACTGTTCCGCGCTCAGTCGAGCTCCGGCACCTGTGGGTCGAAAAGGGCGCGGGCGCGCCTTCAGCTACGGGAACACACGAAGTAGCCCTGGCGGATCGGTATCACTGGCAAGGGGCCTCCAGCACTTACGCCCACGACCGAACGGGTGATCCGCGCGAGCCGATCCCGTGGCTGCTGGTGGAAACCACCGGAAGCCAGTCCTCCGGCTGGTATTTGGGCATCGAATTCAGCGGACGGACGCTGCTGAGTCTGTCCCGGGAGGGCACGTCCGTATCAGGACAGGCGGGCCTTAACCCATCGCCGGGTTCCTTCCTGACCCGCGTGCCCGCGGGAAGCTCGTTTACAACTCCCACGATTTTCCTGGGTGCGTTTTCTGCAGGCAGTGACGCCGCCGGCAATATTCTGCGCCGCTGGGTGAGTAGAGTACTGCTCAATCCTGCGGATCTCGCGAACGCCTCGTACCCTCTCCTGGCTAACAACAGTTGGGGCAGCGGGATGGGAATCAACGAAGAAACAGCCCATCGCATGATTGAGGATTCGGCGAAGCTCGGGCTCGAGATGTTTCATCTTGACGCAGGTTGGTTTCGCGGCGTCGGTGACTGGTATCCCAATCTTCAGAAATTTCCCCACGGCATTGGCGCACTGGCTGACTACACGCATCGTCTCGGACTCAGATTCGGGCTCTGGGTGGATTGGACGCAGGCAGGTACCCACACGGCCGCCGGCGCGCTCAATGTACACGATCCCGGGACGCGGGATTGGCTCACCACAGACGTCGCCGCCGACTGGAAGCCGGAGGCGTTCAAAGGGATCACGATCGATATCGGCTATCCTCCGGCCCGCGCCTGGTGCCAGCGAGAGCTTGATCGCCTGGTGAAGGACTATCACCTCGATATGTTGGAGCACGACGGCTATCTGGTGGCGCAGGGATGTGTTCGAACCGACCATCCGCACGTGGCCTGTGCCGGCAGCCCGGTGAGTTCGCAACGTCCCTTGGGTCCGGAGCCTTGGCTCGAAGGGTCCTGCTCGACCGACGTAAGTTACCATGCCACCCGAGCCTATTACGGGCTCTATCAGGAACTGCGTCACAAATATCCCAACCTGATGCTGGAGGCCTGCAACGACGGAGGCCGCATGGTCGACTTCGGCGCCGCCACTCACGTGGACTACTTTTCGATCACCGATACCTATGACCCGACGTCAAATCGGCGTGCCTTCTATGACGCCAGCCAGGTGCTACCGGCTCCGATGCTTGAATGCTATGTGGAGCGTTATTCCACGCCGCATCTGGCCAATTTTGTCTATATGCTGCGCAGCGGCATGATGGGCTGGTGCACCATCATGCAAGACACGAACTCCTGGACGGCCGAACAGCACACCACCGCCCGGCACGCCTTCCAGCTCTACAAGACACGGCTTCGCCCGCTGATTCGCGAGGGCGACTTGTACCATATTTCGGCCCGTCCGGACGGTGTGCAGTGGGATGGCATGGAGTATTTCGCGCCCGATACCGGCGAAGGCGTGGTCTATGCCTTCCGGGGTTCAACACCCGAGGAGAGCCGGCACACTTACCGGCTCAAGGGCCTCCGCGCCGACCGCGCCTACGATCTCCACTTCGAGGATCAAACCTCAGCTGATCACAGGATGCCCGGCCAGGTGCTCATGGATTCTGGCCTTACAGTTTCGCTTCAACTTCCAGAATCCTCGGAACTCGTGTTTATTAAGGAGGCCAGAGCTAACTCAACGGATCAGGCAATTCCGGCATTTTAGTGGGGAGCACGTTCCGGGTCCACGACTGGGTTTTGGCTAATCACTATTGCGGACGAGGCCGCTCGAGAGCGGTCTGGCCGGTCCGGCCGAACCAGCTTGACAGCCAGCCGTCTATTACGCTAAGGTAGATACTCTATTGATTAGATAGGCCATTGCCTTGGCGAGCTAGTGATGCGCCCCGTCTGTAGACACTCTTCCGACGCGGCTAGGGCCGGACTTCCGAGTCAGGGGCCCTCCTGTGGTCGCCCAAAGCCAGGCCACCGGCCCGGAACCGTGACAAACAAAGCTGGGAGGTGCCCTGGAATCAATCGGATACGAAAATGACTTTTGGAGCTACCGGTCAATGAGCTTTTCCAGGGCGGACCGGTCCTCAACGCAGGAGAAAGTCACGTTGAATGCGACTGGGGGGAAGCCAAAGGGGGGTGGTCAGCCGCCGCATTCGGCGGTCCCAGGGACAGCCAGTAATAATGTGAGGTTGGGCTTGATTATAGTACAACCGATTGTTATCCTGTCTATTAAAAATTGACTTGACAAAGTAGAGACCGGGGGCATGATGAAGGGGTAGGCGCAGGTGCACCGGGGGGCATGCATGTTGCGGGTCTTGCAGCCTCGCCCGGAAAAGAGCGGGCGGGGAAGCTTCGCGTTGAGGCGTTGGGTCCTAACCGAGAGGAGAAGGACCCATGCGTTCGCTAATTGCGACTTTCGTAGCAGGATTGCTCCTGATTATTGCGTATCCGCCCAGAGAGGCATTCGGGCAGGCGATTACCGGTACCATACTCGGAACCGTCTCTGATGCCTCCGGCGGAGTGATCGGTGGCGCCAAAGTCACCGTCACCAACCAAGACCAAGGCATCTCCAAAACTACCACCACAGGTACCGACGGCAATTACACCGTCACCAATCTTGCCCCAGGTACATACAGTGTTACCGCACAATACGAGGGTTTCAATACCAGCGTCTCGCGGGATAACACTGTCCAAGTTGAGCAAACGGCACGCGTCGACTTCAGTTTGAAGCCCGGGCAGGTGACGCAGGAGGTGACGGTCACGGCTCAGGCGCCGCTGGTTCAGAGTACCACCTCAGATCTTGGCCAGGTCGTCTCGGCCAAACAGATCAACAGCCTTCCCCTGAATGGGCGTCTGTTCGAACAACTGGTTACAATCGTGCCCGGCGCGGCACAGTCCGGCTGGGGCGACTTCGCCGAGAACCCGTCCGCCGCGGGAGCCGTGGCCCCAACTCAGGCGGTAGTGAATGGCCTGCCGTGGTCCGGCAACTACTACATGGTGGACGGTATTCACAACACCGAACCGCTGAATGCTTTCATCAGCATCACGCCAGCGCTCGACGCCGTCTCAGAGTTCAAGGTTGAGACCAGCGACCCAAGCGCCGAGTATGGTTCGTTCGGCGGAGCTATCGTCAACCTCACGATAAAATCCGGCACCAATGACCTTCACGGAGAACTGTTTGAGTACCTTCGCAACAGTGCCCTGAACGCGCGCGACTTTTTCGCCGAGACCAAGTCGCAATACCAGTCCAATCAGTTTGGCGGTGCAATCGGCGGCCCCATTATCAAGAACAAGTTGTTCTTCTTTGCAGATTACCAGCAGCTCCTTCAGCATTCGGGCCAGACCTATCTCATCACGGTTCCGACGCCGCTGCAGCGGCAAGGCATTCTGACTGAAGGCGGTCAGAATCCCATCTACAACCCGGCGACCGGCCAACAGTTCGCCGGCAATACCATTCCTCAAGCGGACATCAACCCCATTGCTCAGAAGGTTGCGAATCTCTTTCCCCTTCCCAACCTCTCTGGAATTGCCAACAATTACGTCACGAACACCGTGGACCCCCAGAACGTCCCGCAGTTTGACGCCAAGGTGGACTTCCAGGCGACGGATCGCGATCACATCCTGGCCCGCAACACCATGGCCTTTCGCAATTTCCAGTCGCCGTCGCCCGGCAATGTGTTCATGATGGGCGGGCCGAGCTCAGACGCCAAGAATGTTAACGCCGTCCTGGGTTGGGACCACGTGTTTTCAGCCAACAAGACCAACGAGCTTCGCATTGGGTTCAATCGTTTCTTCGTAAAAGACCAAGCCAACTCTTTCGGCATTGACGAGAACAATGCCCTCGGTCTGCCCAACGGCAACATTCCGGGGCTCCCTTACACCTCCGGAATCGCGCAGTTCAACATCCCAGGCTTCTACTCAACTGGCGATCCCGGCTGGACGAACGCAGAGAGGATCGCCAACATTTTTGAGTATTCCGACAACTTCGTGATGATCCGTGGAAAGCACACCTTGAAGTTTGGCGGAGACATTCAGCGCGTGCAATCGACCCTCACCAATGCGCAGGACGACCCGCGCGGAATCTTCAACTTCTCAGGCCTTTACACCAGCAACCAGGGTGCCTCGGGCACGGGGAATGGGTTCGCAGACTTCTTGCTGGGTTATCCCTCCCAGATGCAGCGCGACTTTGTAAACACGGTACCAGGAGTGCGCATGACCTTTGCGGGCTTCTTCGCCCAGGATGATTACCGGGTTACACCGAAGTTGACGCTCAACGTAGGTCTGCGCTGGGATCTGTTCACACCGCCGGTGGACGCCTTCAACCGGCAAACGAATTTCGACCCTAATACGGGTTTGATCGATATAGCGTCTCCCGGCAACCGGCCTCCGAACGTGGACACTTACTATGGCAATTGGGGGCCGCGAGTTGGCCTGGCCTACTCTCCGGATAACGGCAAGACGGCGATTCGAGCAGCTTACGGGATGAGCTATTTCCCGGACAATTTTGGCGCCACGGGAGGCACTTTGGAGCGGAATTACCCGCTCTTTACCATCACCGTCCTCAACACCCCTACACCTTTCACGCCGTTCTACAGCCTCAACCAGGGGCTGCCGGCGCCCATCACCGTGCCCCTGACCCCGGGCGGAACCCTGGTGCCTCCGCCAGGCTTCGGCGTTTTCTTCATCGCCAAGAACTTCCGTCAGGACGTGGCACAAGTGTGGAACTTCAGTATTGAGCGGCAACTGGGCCGCAACATCTCATTCACGGCGGCCTATGTGGGGACGCACGGCACTAACCTCTACCGCGATCTCCAACTCAATCAGGCCTATCCGGGACCGGGTCCGGTACCACCTCGCCTGCCCTTCTATCCCGTGGCCCCCAACATTCCCACGGTGGATCAGCGCAACGGCGACGGGTACTCCATCTACAATGGAGCGCAGTTTAAGCTAGAGAAGCGCACCAGTGTGGGTTTGACGCTGCTGGCTGCCTACACCTGGTCAAAGACAATCGATGACACCGACACGATAGTGTTTCCCTACCTGGACAACCTGAACCGAGGTCTCAGTTCCGGGTTCAAGGGCGCCGACATCCCGCAGAACTTTGTAATCAGTTACAGCTACGACCTGCCTTTTGGTTATGGCCGGAAATGGCTGGGCGGGTCCACCGGTGCGGTGGGACACTTGGTCAGCGGCTGGTCAGCGAGCGGAATCACCACGTTTCAGTCGGGTACGCCACTGCAGATCACCGTCGCCTCTTCGCTCCTCAACAACAACGGTGGCAGTAATCCGGCGAACCTCATTTGCAACAGCGTCTCCACCCCGAAGACGGTTCAGGCGTGGTTCAACACGGCCTGCTTCGCTGACCCTCCAGCCTACACGTTCGGCAACTCAGGCGTAGGTCACGTCTTCGGACCGGGAATCAACAACTGGGATTTCTCGGTTGCGAAATCAACTTCGCTTGGCTCCGAGAGCCGACAATTGAGGTTCGAGGCCAACTTCTTCAATCTGTGGAATTCTCCCCACTTCGGAAACCCCAACACCACACTGGACACGTCGTCGTTTGGCACGATCAGCGGAGACCGCTTGCCTCCGCGCTACATCCAGTTCGGGTTGAGGTTGATGTTCTGAGGTGACCTGAACGATACAGGCTTCCCGACCGTGCTAGAGAGCCCGCCGGGAGGCCTGGCCGTTTCTTCCCACAAGAGTCACAATCCGATCCAAACCCGACAATGGGCG
>DATDGP010000312.1:0-2884 GCA_036522035.1 Terriglobales bacterium | reverse complement strand
ATTCGGTCGCGAGCGTTGTAGTTCCGCCAGAGCTTTACCAGATTAATCCTTCAACTGGTCTTGCGAGCGTCATCGGTCCCACGGACCTGGGCATCGGCGGCGTCACTGACATAAACGGCGCCAATTACGCATTCAATGACCTGACGAACCAGATCGAGATACTCGATTTGCTGACCGGCAAGGCGACTCCTGTGGGTTCGTTCGATCCCGCCGCCGGAGTGGTCCAGGGAGCAGCACCCGTCGTTCCGGAACCAGCTTCCCTTGCACTCGCCGCTACCGGTGCAGTGCTCATTGTGGCCGCGCGGCGGCGAAAAGGGCGAGTCCAGCGATATGGCGCCGCGAGTGCCGAAGCCTGACGTGGATGGGCGTCTTGGCGGAAGGTCATCGGCTTCAATGTCCGAGCTCCCGCCCGCGCGGAGCGACGGCAAAACGTGAGCTGGTCTCAAATCGCGCAAGACGTGCCGAATAAATTCGCTATGAATGATGCTCACGCTTAGTCGCAGCCCAAGAATTAGTTCACATTCGGTGTCGGGCGCACGCTGTAGTTCCAGAGACCGAGTGTATCGTGTCTGAGCAGGTTGATCTCGCGCATTTGCTGGTCGGAGACCTTGTTTCCGCACTCGTAATTGTCGGGAACGATATAGGCGCTGACAGCGAGGCCGGTAGCGGTCTTGGTAGTGCCGATGAAATTGAGCATGGTCTCGAGGTCGGTGAGCGGCTGGCCAGCCCAGTTCTTGCTGATCTCGCTAAAGAGGCGGTGCTCGATGGGGTTCCACTTGGAAGTGCCGGGCGGATAGTGGCTCACGGTGACGGTGAGGCCCAGGGCATTGCAAATTCTATCTTGCAGGGCCTTTTTCCAGGCGCGGCTACGTGAGGCGATGCTTCCGCCCGCATCCGCGAGGACGAGAATCTCGTGCGCTTGCGGATAGCGCAAACGTCCCTCGTATTGCCACCATTGAGCAATCGTATCGACGGCGAATTCCGGCGTGTCATGGCTGAGGCCCACGAACACCGATCCGCGGTTGGCTGGGAGATCGTAGATGCCGCGCGGGGTGGCCAGCGCCGTGGCCTCGGAGCGAAAATCGTGATCTTTGACGAGTTGCGGTTGGCGGTCCCACTTGGCGCCGGGATTTCTGAAGTTGCCGATCAGTTCTTTCTTTTTGCTGTCCACACTGAGGATGGGCAGGCCCTGAGAGGCAAAGCGCTGGCGCTGCTCGCCCATATACAAGAACTGCTGGTTGCGGACGGGACTCCTGGAGGAAGCGATCTGCTTGCGGTTGACACGCAGTTTGTAGTGCAGTTGCTTCAACAGGCGGCCGACGGTGTTCTTGCTCACAGCGATCCCCAGAGTGGCAAGTTGGTCGGCAATCTTGCGCGTGGTTCGCCGGCTCCATTTGATTCCGGTAATGGGATCTCCGGCCGTGTCGTGCTGCATCAATTCTTCGATTCGGGCGATGACTTCGGGCGTTTTTTTTCCGCCGGTTTACGCCCCGCGCCGCTTTTGCGGATTCGTTCCCGGTTCAGATCTTGTTCCAGGAGTTGACGCCGGCCCTTGCCCACCGTGTGCGCGTCCATGGCGAGGAAATCGGCGATGCGCTGGTCTCCGCCATAGCCGCATTTGAGCGACTCCAGTCCTGCGTACAGGCGGCGTTGCTTCTCATTCAACGTGCTGAGAAAGAGCACGATGGCCGCCTTGACTTCTTCGGGGACCGTTTCCTGTTCCGCCACACTGCCGCTCAGACGGGGCTCGGCTTGAAGACGGCGCCGAGCTGCCAGTTGACGCCGTCGCAAACCTGGATCAGCCGAACAGTACAGATACAGTCCGCTGACGGACTCGCGGGCGATTCGCTGTTGCTGAACCAGCCGCAGCAGGGGCTCCTTGGCGCCGACATGCAGCAGGTGATCCAATTCTTCGGCGAAATAGCCGCTGGGGGACTTCTCGACGAAGGCCTCCGCGGTGTCCAGCAGAGTGCCTTGCCGCGAAAACCAGACGGAATGGAAAGACCACAAGCCATTCTCATCAAAGTGCGTGTTTTCGTCCAGCGTGTAATAGCTGCCTCGATGGGAGTAGCTGGTCCGATAAGCGAGTTGCCGCAGCTTGCGGAAGACGGTCACATCCACCTCGGTCCCCAACGCCTTTTTGAGTTCCGGCATGGTGGCGATCTGTGCGCGGCGCAGCACACGCGCCAAATCCTGGGCATGGAAGGATTCGGTTCTCATAATGTTAGACGTCCGCCTGATGAATGAGCCAAACAGGTAGAACTCTAACATAATGACGCGATGATGTCCACCGAGCCGACTCGGCCAGGAATCCCGACATTCAATGGTTGGGACGTATACTTGAGGGCCACGGCTTCAATCTGCGCAAGCAAGTTGAAGTGACAGATCTATGCTTGACTACGGTACTTTATTATTGGGCGGGCGCTTAGAGGCTGGCCGGAGCGTTCCAGAACGTCGAGGATCCGGCGTTCGCGGCTGTCATTCAATCGCTTGACGATATGAACCGACCAACCACGCTGTAGCCCCTGACGGCAGGAGCCATTTTGCAATCGGCAAAAGGTCCACAACGCAGCATAGCAACAATGGTAACGGCGGGCAGGAAAAGGCGCAAAGGATCCCTTTTCAAGATAAGAGTGTGATAACCGCGCGTTTTTCACAATCTTTCGGCAGCGTCGAGCCGCACGGGCCGGGCGATTGCGAAGGTCAAGCGGCGGGGCGTGGTTCGTAGCGCCGCACTTTGATATCGCGCTCATGCCAACGGGCCTGCGCCAGATCGTAAGCGGCTTGCAGAGGGAGCCAGTGGTCGGCATTCGGCGCCCCGGCCTTTTCCAGGCGGATGGCCATGTCCGGCGAAACCGCAATATTTCCCGAGCCGCGATGCTGG
>DATDGP010000311.1:0-2240 GCA_036522035.1 Terriglobales bacterium | reverse complement strand
CGCAAGGGAGATGATGTATTTAAGATCAGATGACCGATCAACAGAATGACGAGCTCTCTTCTGAAGCGCGAGATCAAAGGATCCGTGCGGCACTGGATCAGCATTGGGCGGCGTCCGATGCCAACGATTTTGAAGCGGAGCACCTCATCTATCACGAGGACGCTGTCCTGGAATACCCGCAGTCAGGCGAGCGAACCCACGGTCGACGCAACATACAGAACCAACGCGCTGGTACTACTGTGTTATTAAAATAACAATTTCGTATAGAATTGTTCTGTGGGCAAAGAGACTGCGCCAGGCCCACAGGAACTGCGCTTTGCGGCATATATCGAGGGCCTGGCCGAAGCCGCAGGGCATGCCGATCGTCACACTCCACTGAAGAACTATTGCACCGGCCTGTTGTTACCCGGCGAACGGAAGAGCGTCGAGCCGATGGCCACGCGACTTGCTGGCGACAACGTCCGACGGATGCACCAGTCGCTGCACCATGTGGTTGCCGACGCCCCTTGGAGCGACGAAGGTGTCCTGGATCGCTGTCTGGATTTTGTGATCCCCGCAATGCTGCGGCGTGATCCAGTCATGGCCTGGGTAGTAGATGACACCGGATTTCCGAAAAAGGGGCATGAGTCCGTAGGAGTGGCCCGACAGTACTGCGGCCAAGTTGGCAAACAGGACAACTGCCGGGTGGCGGTCAGTCTTTCGGTGACCACGGAAAAGGCGAGCATGCCGGTGACGTACCGCCTGTATCTCCCGCAGTCTTGGATCGACGACCGCCAGCGACGGAAGAAGACCGGCGTGCCGGACTCGATTCAGTTTCAGACCAAGCCAGAAATCGCTCTCGATCAAATTCGGCGTGCGTGTGAGCGGGGCATCCCACAAGGCGTGGTGCTGGCTGACGCCGCCTACGGAACCGACACCGGTTTCCGCATGGAATTGACGAAATTGCAGATGGCCTATGTCGTGGGAATCCAGAGCACCACGACGGTCTGGAAGCCGGGCGAAGAACCGAAACCAGCGCCGGCACGCAAAGGCAACACCGGGCGGCCCCGCAAACTGCTACAACGCGATGCCAAGAGCCAACCGGTCTCGGTGAAAGAGCTTGCTTTGTCACTGCCCACTGAGGCCTGGAAAACAGTGACTTGGCGGCAAGGGGTAAAGCAGAAACTGCAGTCTCGCTTCGCCGCCATGCGGGTGCGCCCAGCGCACCGGGACTACTGGCGATCGGAACCACATCCGGAAGAATGGTTGTTGATGGAATGGCCAACTGGGGAATCCGAACCCACCAAGTATTGGCTATCCACTCTGGCGACTGATATCGGCTTCCGGGAACTGGTGCACCTGGCTAAACATCGGTGGATCATCGAACGGGATTATCAGGAGTTGAAGCAGGAACTCGGGTTGGGTCACTACGAAGGACGTGGTTGGCGCGGCTTTCATCATCATGCCACCCTATGTATCGCGGCCTTTGGATTCCTGGTGGCCGAACGGAGTCGTTTTTCCCCCTCAGCCCAAGTCGGCAATCTTGGACTACCAACGCCCGAACTCCCGCCAGCCTTCCGGCCGCGCGGTTCGCCGCGTGCGCCCCGAGCGGCATAATCCGCGATCGATCACTACCTTGAGAATGGTTCTGGCCCGACACCTGATCGGCGGGATCGCTCAATGTCCCTGCTGTGGGTCGCGCTCCGGCTGATCTTCGGCGTCAATATCTGCCTCCACCACGCAAGTCGCTGGACGAGAATGGTTGGGGGCGGTCTCAGGAACCGTCCACCAATTCTACCCGGCGCAGTTTCTCGAAAACGACGCAACGCCAATTCTCCGGCGACCCGGCCGGCCCCAATCCGCTCTCGCTCTCTCCGCCATACTGGTAGCAGAGCACGCGGGGTTGTCCCAGGCGATTACGGCCCAACCGATGAGGACAAAACAACCGAGGAAGCTCTTTATAGATGGCGCTGATCGGTCGCTTATTTGCGACCGCTGTCCAAATCAGCCGATACATGTCCTCGACCGTCTGGATCTCTGCCGTGACGACACCCATTCCACTCACGATACCGCGCGCAGCACTATCCCTTTACGTGCCGAGACCCATTTATAACACAGTAGTACTAGAAACGTACTCCGGAAACTGACTCAATAAACCGGCGCGGGCGGCTGAATGGTTCTTTGCACGGCCTCGGCCTCCATGGATTCGCCGAGCAGCGAAAAGCCTGCCACCACGACGCTGAAGCTGAAAGCAGGGTTTT
>DATDGP010000310.1:0-1586 GCA_036522035.1 Terriglobales bacterium | reverse complement strand
GCTTACCGATTTCCACAAGAGGGCGACGAGGAGACGAATCGGACCTGGGTTCTTTTACGGGAAGGCGTGACGAGCTGTTTGCTGCGTTCGAGACTTCGTCGAACGTCGGCTGTCCGAGCCCCGGGCATAATGTCCACCGCTACAAAAAGTTATGGCGGTCCGTCGTGAGCTCAAGTCCAGACCTCTTGCTATTTAAGCAACTGCTCTGCGCGGTCCACTAAGGAGCTTCCGCAAAATAACTTGAACAACTTTCTACCGCTTCGGGTTTTGGTTTCTGGGCCGGATGGTATAGTTCCATTCGCCGTGAAACTGATGAGGCTCGATGTTTAGGGAGCGCATTTGGTCGTCCGTTACCTTGACTTTCAGGGGATACCTACGCTTGTCTAATTTGGCCTTCACTTTTAATCCGGTTTTGGTCATGGTCGCTCCGATTGACTTTACAACGACTTCGTGGCTGACCAAGGGTCGACCTCGCCAGTTCATGCTGATGTGCGAAAACAGCCGATGCTCGATCTTATTCCACTTGCTGGCCCCGGGCGGCAGATGGCACACGAGCACCTCGAGGTCGGTTTCATCCACAAACGCCTGCAGCTCATACTTCCAGAGCCGGACGCGGTATCCGTTGCTGCCCCCGCTGTCCGCACAAATCAAAAGACGCTGGGCTTGAGGATACTGTTCCTGGCCCATGGAGCGCCACCAGCGGTGGATACTGGCCACCGCGAAGCTGGCGGTATCATGATCGCACCCGACATTGACCCATCCTTGGTTGCGGGCCAGATCGTAGATCCCGTAGGGGATCGCCTTGGGTTCCTCCGGATCAATAAAGTCGTAAATCTTAACCTTCTCCGGCTTCCCTTGCGGCCGCCATTGGCGGCCTTTATTGAAATAGCGGCCCATGAGTTCTTTCTTCTTGGTGTCCACCGAGATCACCGGATCGCCCCGTCTCAGGAATCGCCGAACGTGGCGGTTGAGGTACTGAAACTGCTGGTCGCGATCGGGATGGTTGGCGCCTTCCTCCAACGTCTTCAGGTTGGCTTGCAGGCTGTAACCCATCTCGCCCAACAACCGGCCCACGGTATCGGGACTGATCCGATGTCCTTCTTGGGATAGGGCCTCCGCCAGTTGCCCGGTACTTTGGCAAGTCCACAACAGGGGCGACATCGGATCCCCGCGCGTGCTGGACTCCACCAACTCCTTCAGTCGCTTAAGAATCTGCGGATTCTCGGCAACAATTCTCCTCCGCCCGCCGCCACGAGCCCGTACCTGCTCACGAGCCGAAGTCGCCTGTGGATATTGAAGTTCTTCCAGCGCCCGGTGCATGGTGCCGCGTGCAATTCCCGTGGCCTGAGCTACCGCCGATACACCACCGTATCCCAACGAACGCGCCTCCAGAGCAGCAGCCAAGCGAAGTTGCCGCTCATTGAGGTGCGGCATCAGGGTCAGCAGCCGATCTTGAAACCCTTCTGCACCGGACACAACCCTAAGTTACACTATTGGACGAACCTGTTCAAGTTATTTTGCGGAGGCTCCTAAGATGCAGTACGGCATCTCGTCTTTGTAGGTACTTTCGTAGCCTTACCTGCGCT
>DATDGP010000309.1:0-1561 GCA_036522035.1 Terriglobales bacterium | reverse complement strand
ACTCTACTAAGGGGACGGCTGCGGCGGTGGGCGCCGGGAAGGATGTTTCCAAGAGACCGGGCGCTACCGTAATGACGGGCATCGCGGGCACCGCGTGGGCCAAAACGTGGCTAGGCGATTCGGCGGTCAGCAGCAGAGGCGCGCAGGTCTTGGCGTGGTGCTGGTGACAGGGCGGAACGGAAGCCGAAAGATCGGCGCAGGAGGCCACGCAGATTAGGCTGACGACAGCCAGAACCACAGCGGTGAATACCGCGACGGTCCGGCTCATCGGCTTCATGCTTTGATTGTATGCTAGTCTCCTGTCACAGAAACAAGTAAACGAAGTCGGGGCGAGTGCGTCTATGATTTTAGGAGATCGTAGATGCGTACTGGGCGACCGAAGAAGCCGTTGATACTTGGCGAGGAAGATCGAGAGCGGCTGGAATCGCTGGCGCATCGGTCGCGCAGCCAGCCGCTTCTGGCGCGGCGAGCTCGGGTGGTGCTGGCGTGCGCGGAAGGGCTGGAAAATCAGGCGGTGGCCCGTAGGCTGCGCTGCTCGCTGGGCATGGTGGGCAAGTGGCGCGCACGGTTTTTGAAAGGTGGCTTGGAAGCGCTGTATGACGAGCCGCGGCCGGGAGCGCCGCGGAAGGTGAGCGACGCACAAGTTGAGCAGGTCGTGATCCAGACTTTGGAAAGCACACCGCGCGGAGAAACGCACTGGTCGACGCGCGGCCTGGCCGAGGCGACCGGACTGAGCCGGATGACGATCAGCCGGATCTGGCACGCTTTCGGCTTGCAGCCGCATCGCACCGATACCTTCAAGTTGTCGCCGGACCCGCAGTTGATCGACAAAGTCCGCGACATCGTAGGTCTCTATATGAACCCTCCGGAACACGCTCTGGTGCTGTGCGTAGACGAAAAGAGCCAGATTCAAGCGCTCGACCGCACGCAACCGCTCCTGCCTCTGCGGCCGGGCCAGGTGGAGCGTGGCACGCATGACTACAAACGCAATGGCACGACCTCGCTGTTTGCCGCGCTGGAGTTGAAGACCAACAAAGTGATTGGCCAACTGCATCGCCGGCATCGCTCGGTGGAATTCCGCAAGTTCCTGGACGTGATCGAATCTCAGGTGCCGGCCGGGTTAGATGTCCACCTCATCGTGGACAACTACGCCACGCACAAGACGGCCATCATCCGCAAATGGTTCGCCAAGCGGCCCAGATTTCAGGTTCACTTCACGCCCACTTACGGTTCGTGGATCAATTTGGTGGAACGCTGGTTCGCCGAACTCACCAACAAACGAATTCGGCGCGGCGTGTTTCGCAGCGTGAAAGATCTGGAAACCGCCATACGCGAATTTATCGAGGTCCACAACGAAGATCCTGCTCCCTTCGTCTGGACCAAGTCCGCCGACCAGATTCTAGCCAGCATCGCTCGCTTTGCTCAACGCACCAGCGCCGCACACTCACCCGGACTTATCGCACGAACCACTGGGACAGGAGACTAGGTTGCATCATATCAATTCTCTGCTGGTATCTTCTGCAACTGGTCAATCACCAAAACGTTCTCAGGTACCCTTGCC
>DATDGP010000308.1:0-22647 GCA_036522035.1 Terriglobales bacterium | reverse complement strand
ACAACTTATTATTGAGATAATATTACAACATGTGTAATACTGATTTCATCTAATGTGCGGGAGAGATGAAGTGAACGGAGACACACTTCGATCAGCTCGTAAACGGCGTGGATGGACTCAGTCCGAGGTAGGTGCGCGTCTGGGTGTATCGCAGGCATACGTTGCTCTATTAGAGAACAATGCTCGTAGGGTGCCTGCGAAACTCGCACGTAAGGCTGTTCGGGTATTTGGACTTCCTCCTGTCTTGCTTCCTCTGACCGGCAAAAGACCTTCCAAAGTGACACCCTATCAACTCACACGCGGTTTCAGCCGACTGGGGTATCCCGGTTTCGCATACGTAAGAGGAGGGTGGAGGAAAAATCCAGGCGAGGTTCTCCTGGCTGCATTGGCACAGCCAGAATTGGAGTCTAGAGTTGCAGAGGCCCTGCCCTGGCTCCTTTTGAATTATCCAAATCTTGATACCAAGTGGCTTGGGGATCAGGCGCGCCTGTTGAATCTGACGAATCGTCTTGGATTCGTCGTCGATCTTGCGCTACGTGTGGCCGAGAAAAAGGGCGAAATGAATTCTGTGCGATACCAGGCTCTCACTAACTTGGTAAGTAGTTTGCGTCACAGCCGTCTCGAAGCTGAAGACACTTTCGCTCAGAGTTCTCTCAGCGATACAGAGCGCAATTGGCTCCGTGCTAATCGTGGACCAGAAGCTGATTTTTGGCACCTGTTGACGGATTGGCGTCCAGAGCTATTGCAGTATCCACAGTGAGTGACCCAGTGGCGAATGATCCTATAGAACTGCCGAAACCATGGTCAGATTTTCTTAAAGAGGCGGATTCTGCTCTTTCTCAACCCGTAAGTCTCACCTGCATTGGTGGCTTCGTTCTTACGGCTCTCTACGGATTGCCAAGGCCAACGGGCGACATCGATTACATCGAAGTGCAACCGCGAGAGGCCGCCAATGAGATTGATGAGGTTGGCGGTCCAAACTCAGCACTCGCAAAGAAGTATCGAGTGTGCTTCCAGAACGTGGGTATCGCCTACTGGCCGGATCAATATGAATCCAGGATCGAAGAGCTGAAATTAAATCTGCGAAAGCTGAAGTTGTGGGTATTGGAGCCTTATGATCTGCTGCTCTCCAAAGTCCCACGTAATAGCCCAAAGGATCGCGAAGACGCCAAGTACCTAATTCGGAAATTAAACCTGGAATTCGCCACTTTTAATGGTCGTTGGGAGAAGGAAATGGCTCCTCGGATCGGAAACCGGGAACGCCATACGCTGACCGTGGACCTCTGGAAGGAATACTTCCCGAAATGATTCTGCCAGTCCTTGCTCTAAGTTCTCCCGAACGTGCCCGAGTGTGCCCGTAAGTCATTGACGCGCCATTTCTTCCAACCTTGACACGGAAGAGGTCGATGGTTCGAGTCCATTCGGGCCTACCACTCATCTCATTGAATCTGCTGAGTACGCATCGGCGACTCTTCCGCGATCTCCGGCCACTCGTCACCATTCGCGCAAGGTTTGCGACTGCCTTCCACTGATGCTGAGCGCCACCGCCTGCGACACCCCGGTCGGTTTGTTCACGGCTTCGAAACCAAGTAGTAGTGATTATCTCCTTCGTCCCGCTCCTCGCCATCGAGAACAAGGCCCTCGGTATGTAGGAGTTGTCGATAGCGCTCGTTTCCGAGGGAAAACGATTTACGTCCGGTCAGGGCGTCTTGCCAAGTCCACTCTTGTGTGGGAGCAGTGAACAGAAATTTGCCTACCGGATTGAGTGTTCTGGCAATCTTAGGAATGATGGCGACCTGCACATCGGGAGGCAGCAGGAACATCAATCCCCATGCGACCACGCCGTCAAATGTTCGCCTGAAGAATTCCGAGTCTTCCGCAGCCGAGCATTCGGCGTTGGCATAGGGAAATCGCTTGCGAAATGCCTCGATCATCTTCGCCGATGCATCAATCCCGTACACCTCAAAGCCTTCGTCAATGAGCGCTTGCGAAACGACGCCGTGCCCACATCTGAGCTCGAGGACTGCACAACCACGCGGTAGAATGCGGCTCCACTTACGGACCGTGGTGGGACCGATCCAGGTATCTCGCACCTTCATGAAAGTCTCGGCCACTTCTTCGTAACCGTTGCTCTTGTCATCCGGGGCAACAGCCATGATCCACCTCAGAACGATGTGTTCTGCAAAGATAACTCCTTTTGCTAGAGTACTTGAGAAATTTGGAATGAAGAATCCGTTTATAGCTCGCCACCAGTTACCAACCACCGGAGAGGACATCCGAGACCTAAACCCCTGCTGGTTGCACTCTAGGGCGTCCACGCGGTTGACCAGAAAAAACAAAAATTAACCTCACCTCTTCAAGACAGAACAGCCGTCCGGCGAGTATGATCCTCGCGAGCTTTTTGAGAGTAGCTGCTGGCTTCGAGGAAGTTCTCACGGAGGATTCATGACCAGGAAAATGGCATTTGTCTGGCTGTCTTTGATCGGGCTTGCACTTTCATCATTGGGTTGGGCGCAAACCGTTGGCTCGTCCCTCGAGGCTACGGCAGATCCGCCGGTGACGCGGCCGCACACCAAGCATTGTGTAGTGAACCTTCTCTCCAGCCAGGCGTTCGACGACTTCAATAACAAGAACTTCAGTTTCACTCCACCCGCCGACTGTCCTGGTCCATGGGCGAAGGTCGTCTTCACGGGCGACTTCTCGATCCAGCCCGGCATACAGTTCGATCGCACCGGACAGGTCTTCTTCGGCGGAGTCAACATCTATTTCGGTACTACGGCTGAGCCGCTGCAGACCCTGACCGATACGTGGCATGTCGAGCGCGATCTTACCGATTACAGCGCGCTGTTCAAGACGGCACAGACTGGGTTCGCGAGCCTGGGGAACATCGTGGGCGCCGACGGCCTGACCTCGATCATCTTCGGCACGTTCAATCTTGAGTTCTACGAAACCGACTTCTTGAATCCCGCGCCGCACACGGCTGACGCTGTCCTGCCTATCCAGGACAGCGGCAACAGCTCGTTCCAGATCACGTCCTCCAATCCAGCGGTGGTCCAGACCTTCACGCTTCCCATGAACATCGAGGCCGCGTATCTCGACGTGATCGCGCAGAGCCAGTCGGTCGAAGAACAATGGTTCTTGTGCCTTCCCAACGAGATCGCTCCCGAGCTTGGCGACTGCGGTAATACCGACTTTCGCGAAGTAGAGATCAGCGTCGACGGCAAGCCTGCCGGCGCCGCTCCGGTCTATCCCTGGATTTATACGGGCGGTGTCGATCCCGGCCTGTGGATTCCTGTGCCGGGTGTGCAGACGCTCAATTTCCCTGCTTTCCGCGTGGATCTCACGCCGTTTGCGGGCACGCTGAATGACGGCCAGCCGCACACTGTGGGCGTCAGCGTCTTCAACGCGCTCAACTTCTTCACCGTAACTGCGCAGCTTCTGGTGTTTCAGGACCACGGACAGCCGCACGTTACCGGAGCGCTGACGGAGAACACGCTGATGGCCCCGAATCCGTCCGTCACCGACAACGTTACCCTGGACGCAAGCGGTCTTGGCGGCGGCACGGTCACCGTGACCAATAACGACAACTTTACGATTGCCGGATACGTGAACACCTCGCACGGGCGCGTGGACACGAAGATCGAGGGACAGCTCAACTTCTCGAGCGTGACCAATGTCACCAGCACGCAGACGTCGTTCATCCAGGACATCGTCAACACCTCGACCACGCACTTCAAGACGACCACCTCGGAAGGGCCGCTCTTTAGCACCAAGGAGACGACCTTCTCGTATCCCATCACGTTGAACCTGGATGAGGAGCTGCTGAGCGACGGCAACATCACCGAACAGACCTCCGTCGACCAGAAGTTCCAACGCGATGAGACCGACACGCTCGAAGGCTTCGCGATCTTCAAGAGCAGCGTTTCCAACGAGGTGACGCCTGCAGACTTCGCGCTGTTCGTGGCCACGCCAAACGGTTTTGAGCTGGGACCGAATTCCAATCAGAGCAGCAAACAGACCTACGTTTCCAAAGACACGTTGGGTAATTGCTACTCGAAGACGCTCACGGTTGCCGGCAACGTGCTGACCGGGATTCAGAACGGGCAGGCTTGCCAGCATTTCGGCTTCCCGTTCTAGACATCGGTTTTTGAACAGAAGCGGCTCCTAGTTTGGCGTCGGCGGTCTAGGCGCTGGCGCCAAGCGGAAGTTGGTTTACCTCGACTGTTCAGGCTTGTTTAAGACGGTGTTGATCCCGTGGTTCTTACAGAATCGGGTGGTTTTGTTTGGACCAGGCGGGTTGGCAACCTTCTGGCGGAAGAACCGAAGTTTCAGCAGGAGAGGCGGACGGGGAAGCTGAGGCGGGCTCGGCTGGCGAGCAATATCTAGGACGCGGCTGCCTGCACTCGGTGCCGCAACTGAGCACAGTCCACGGTTGCCTCAATGATGGTCCCGCAGCCAGGCGACGATTGCAGCATGAAACAACCTCCAACCATCCGCACCCGCTCTCGCATAGATATCAAGCCCAAGCCGGTCGGAGCCGTGGTGGGGTTGAAACCCACGCCCATATCTCGGACCACAAGGCGGAGCACGTTTGTTTGTCTTACCAGCTTTACTTCGATCTGACTTGTTTTCGCGTGTTTCACTGCATTGTTCATCGCTTCTTGAGCGACACGGAACAGGCATAGGCTCAGATCGTCGGGCAAATCATGCACCGGGTCTATCTCTGCATCCACTTTGACATTGTGCTGTTCAGAAACCGTCTCGCAGAGGGCTTCCAATCCTCTGACGATGCCGAGATGTCGGAGGGTGGCCGAGTGCAATTCATGGGATAGATCACGCACAATGTCTGCCACACCGGCCGCCTCAGCCCTCATTTTCGAGATAAAGGACGTAAGCTCCGGCTTGTCAGTAAGTTTTCCGGCGAGTGCATCCAATTCCCACATTAGGACAGCGAGTCGCTGATTAACGTCGTCGTGCAAGTCGCGGGCGATTCTGCGCCTCTCCGCTTCTTGTGCCCCGAGCAACCGATGTGTCAACCGCTGCAGTTCGGCATGAGCGCGGTTCAGTGCGTCTGCCGTCTGTCGATATCGACCCTCGCTTTTCAAAGAAGCCAATGCGGCAAGCTTACGCTCGCAGACAACCGCAGCTAAAGCAAGCACGGGAGCAGAGATCATGATCCAACTTATCTGCATAGCCGTCACACGATCGATGGAGCCGGATTGCAGAAATGGACCTTCTTCGGCGTACGCGCACCAAGTGGAAATGCAGACCAGCCCAGTGACGGACAAACACGTGCTTGCCGGGCCATATCGAACCGCAATCCACACCAAAAGCGCTATCGGAACGATAAAGAAAGCTGGTTGCAAGCCGCCGATCACATAGACGTGTCTATACACCAGGACAGTAACCGTGACGAACACGATCGCCACTAGCACTCTCTCAGCCACTCGAACCGGAGACAATGCGCGAAGCCAAGAATTGCCTTGCGTCGCACAAACCAGAACCGTGGGCACGAAAGCTATGTAAGACGCGGTGTTATTCATCCAACCAGCAATCCACACAGCCACGACGCCCTGAAGCCAGTTGTGAGCGAGAAGAAAAGACTTCGATGTGAACTCGACGACCGGATACACAGCCACCAGGTTAATGATTCCGGGAACTCCGATTGACACCGCGAGAAAAATAAGAACTGGCCGCAGCGATTTGAAGGAAAAGATTTCTGGTTTAAACCGTTGCAGGATTGCAGCAGAGGTGGCCGTCGATGCTGCGTTGAACGCTACTTGATACATTAACCATGACAGAGATGTGTAATAAGAACTCATTCCCGCTATATGTGCAGGAATGACAGCAAGCAAGTAGGCCCACCACCGCTTTTTCGGGCTCAGTGTCAGCACTCCAAGAAGCACTGCGTTCGGGAGCCAAAGTAGACACAGGCCTGACGTGGAAAAGCGAAGCTTCATGCTGATCACAACCGCCAGATAGTACAGAAGGGCAACGCAAAAGCACTTCGCGAACAGCGAGACGGTGCGGCGGAAGAGACTCTTGTCGGCGGGAGGCCGAGGTTCCTCTACCCTCCTAAGCCCGTCAAGAGATGAATACAAGATCGGCTCACGCATAAGCTTTCATCGAGTTGTTGTGCAGTTTCTTACTGGGCCGACTTTCTACACATCGTCATTCTAAGCTGAGCGCGTCGAAGACGGGCGAAAAACCGCCGTGCGCAGGAAGCGCACTCACCAGCAACACCGGGAGGCCCCTGGCTCGTGCCGCAACTTTAGGCGTCTGGCCCGGACGCGCGGCGGAAGAAATAGGCAACAATTCTCCGGTTGGATGCGGTGGGCGGGCCACCGTAATAGCGGCAAACCCGAGGTTGTTATGTGTGGGAATCTCAAAAATGTTCGGCAAGCGCGAATTGCAAAGAAGGTTTCATAGAATTTTAACAAGCGCGTAAGAAACCTGAGTTGTCTGGCGTGCTAGGGTTCAGGCGGCTCGGGAGGGCCAACTCGTGAAGAAGATTGTATTCTTAGCCGCGCTCGCTATGGTCGCGGTGTCACTACTCGCGGCGCAACCAAAACGCAATCAATTCCTGAGCAATGAGGCTACCGATGGAGACGATCATCGCTTTTCGGGGAGGTTCGAATTCAAACCCGGGACGCTCTTGCTCAGCCGCAGCGTCTATGCCGGTACCGCTACATCGGTTACCGTGGGACAGACGTTGCCCCCGGGCTGCGTGGCCGGCACCGTCACGCTGCCGCTTCTTTCGGGTGGCACGACCACGGTGAAAGTCAAGTGCGCAGTGGCCGTTGCCGACGGAACCTACCCCACGGTCTTCAACAACGACAGCCCCGACGGCAGCTTCGGCATCACCTCTCCCATCTTCTTGGACAACATCCGAACGGACGGCGACTTGATTGGCACGCTTCCCATACCGAGCGACATGATCGTGACTAGCTTCAGCTCAAAGTCCGAGCTCGCGCTGAACCGCTCGGTCGACGGGAGATCGATCACCTTCGTCGGCTATGTGGGAGGTCCGGGATCTGTTACCGCGCCCAATGTCCTCGACGTTTCTAACTCCAACACGCCGGGCGTCGTCGACCCGACCAATCCCGTAGTCTCCGAATATTTCCGAGCTGTAGCTGAAGTCGATTCCGATGGCCACATTCGCATCACGCCCGGAAATGCATACAGCGGCAACAACGGTCGCGCTGCGATCAAGGCCAACGGTCTTTACTACTTGACGGGCAACGACAACAACGGGGGCCTTTCCGCCACCCAGATTAAAGGCGCCCCGACGGGAGACAACCAGGTCAACGATACCCTGGTCGGAATCAACCTCATCACGTCGACGGGCGTCGAACTTCTGGTGCCGCACGAACCGCCTCCGATGCCGCCGAACATCAATAAGATCGGCGAATTCTCGATTACGCAAGCAGGCTATGCGGCGCCTGACAAGCCTGGGAAAGACAACAACTTCCGCGGCCTCACCATCCACGACAACACCCTCTATGTGACCAAGGGTAGCGGCGGGAACGGCATCAATACGGTCTATCAAGTTGGCAATCACGGCGTGCTACCGACCGGGACAACCGCGCAACTTGTGGGTGAGCCGATCAGTATTCTGCCGGGGTTCCCGACGTCGCTGGCGAGCGGCGTGGACCAGAACGGCAACCCGGCGCCGATCGCGTTTCCGTTCGGGATCTGGTTTGCCGACGCCAACACCCTCTACGTTTGCGATGAAGGCGATGGTACCCTGGTCACTCCGGCCGTCAACGGCAACGTAGCCACGCCGGGCAGCCAGGCTACGGCGGGAGTGCAAAAGTGGGGGTTCTCGAACGGTTCCTGGCATCTTCTGTATGTATTGCAGAACGGCCTCAACATTGGAGTGCCATACAGCGTCCCCAACCTCTCTGCCACATTCAACCCCGCCACGGACGGCTGCCGCAACCTCACCGGGCGAGTGCGCGGTGACACCGTCGAGATCTACGCCGTAACGTCGACGGTCAGCGCCAGCGGCGACCAGGGCGCCGATCCCAACAAGCTGGTGAAGGTCCAGGATCGCCTGCGCGCACAGATTCTGCCGCAAGGCGACGGCGATCATGATGGCGACGATTCGTTCAATCACTTCGTGACCATTCGCTCGGCGGGAGTGGGCGAAGTGCTGCGTGGAGTGGCCTTCGCGCCGCGCGATCACGATGACGATGATCGCTAGAGCTAAGCCACAGACAATCTAAGGTCGAGCCAGCCCCGGAGCCGTCGCAATCGGCGGTCCGGGGCATTGCGCCTTCAGGGCTGGGGCCAGCCAGAGTAGCGCCCGCCCAGTGGCCTAAATTGAAAAGCCTTCTTGCAATTCCCCGCGTCTCCCCGGAAAATCAATAGCAGCATCGTGGGGGGACGGCCGAATGATCTCGGGACAACTCGTTCTCATCACCTTGAACAATCCTAAGGAAAAATTCTGGGGGATCATGCTGTCCCTGAATCCTGCCGGAGTCAGCGCGCGCGGCGTCGATCTGCAGTCGCTCGACGACTTCGCGCAGCTGGTCAAATCGGGGCAGTCGGCCACCGCCGGTGCGGTGTTCTTTCCCATGCACCGCGTCCAGCGGATTGAGGAAGATGACCGCAACGGAGACCTGCCGTCGCTTGCCGACCAGTTTCGCGCGAAGACCGGTGCGGACGTGATGCGGCTGTTCGCGGAGCCACAAGAATGATCGAAGTTCTCCAGCAACTCAGGTCGGCCCCCAACCTGCTCACGCTCATGCGGCTGATCTTTTTGCCCTTCATTGTGATTACGGTGTTGAAAGGTCACTACGGCTGGGCACTCGCGATCTTTGTGATCGCCGGCATCAGTGATGGGCTGGACGGGCTGCTGGCCCGACTGATGAAGCAGCAGACCCTGCTCGGCCAATACCTCGATCCCATAGCCGATAAGCTTCTTCTGAGCACCATGTTCCTGGTGCTGTTTGCCACCCACAAGATCCCATTGACCGTGACCGTGCTGGTTTTCAGTCGCGACATCATTATTGTGATCGTCTGCGCTGTGCTCTATGCCACCGGCGCCTTGCGGGTGTTTCGTCCTAGCTGGCTGGGCAAGGCCAACACCGGAGCCCAGATTCTCACGGTGCTCTTTGTGCTGCTGCACGAGGTTTCCGGCGAAGTCTGGATTGCCAAAGGCAGGCAGCTTGGATTCAACGTAACGGTCGCGCTCACCGTGCTTTCCGGCGTTCATTACATCGCGCGCGTCGCGCTCGACCTTCGTCACTCCGGCTCGAGCAAGGCTGCGGAGGGCAGCCAGTAGCGCTGATCCGAGCTGGCGTGCCGACTCCAGCTCTCTTTCAAACCGTGTGTCTGCAGAGAATGCCATCGGTGAGCTGTTTCTTAGTGTGGGAACAGCCCGCGTTTTTCCCGGGATTCCCAAGCCGCTTGGGCTAGAATTTTAGGAACGCCCGTTTCTGCAGATGGGCGCGCGATTGAGATTGGAGAGCGACGATGGCGCAGCCGCAACTGCAACCGGAAAACCGCAATATCAGGCGCTTTTCACTGAGTCTGCCGATCGTGGTACGGAATCCGGGCGGCGCCTCCGCTGAGTTGCGTGGTGTCACCCGGGACGTGAGCTCGCGCGGAGCTTTCGTCTATGTGGAGTCGGACGCGACGGAAGGTGCCGCCATTGAGTTCCTGATGACCTTGCCCGTCGAGGTCACGCTGGCCGACCCCATTTATGTCTTGTGCAGCGGCAAGGTAGTGCGTGTGGAACAATCGACAACGAAGCCGGGTATTGCCGTAGCTATCGAGAGCTACGATTTCGTCAGCGAGAAGTGATTCTAGCCCGGTGATGGGGAGACCATTTTGAGGACACGGGTTTCTTGGCGATGCGTTGCGCCCTTGCTCTTTCTTGCTTCAGCATGCGCGCAGGCCCCGCTGGGTGAGATGTTTGTTACCACACCGGACGCACCGGCCGCAGAGCAGCCGGCGGGCACCGGCATGGCGGTACTGGCGGGATCAGAGCTTTCAGCGGGCATGGCGCCCGCGGTGCTTAGGCTCAATCGCGGCGGCCAAGTGCGTATTTGTCCGCGCAGTCAGCTCAGCGTGAACACCGATGCCAACGGGGTGATGCTGGGCATGGGTGTGGGCGCTGCCGAACTCGACTATGGCGTTGCGGCCGGTACAACCGACGTGGTCTTCACTCCCGACTTTGAAATCCGCCTTGCCGGTCCGGCCCACTATCACTTTGCCCTTGGTGTATCGGCGAACGGCAACACCTGCTTCAAGCCTCTGCTCGGCAATACTTCCGGCGTGGTTTTCAGCGAACTGCTAGGCCAAGAGATTTTCGGTGCAGGCGCCGAGGAGCCCACACTGTTTCCCGAGGGCAAAGTGACGGGGCGCACCGCGTTGACGGATAGCTGCGGTTGTCCCGCGCCTCCGCGAGTGAAGCAAGTTGCCCTGGAGCCAAAAGCTCCGGAAGCTCAGAAACCTCCGGAGGGTCCGGCTGCACCGCCTAAGGAAGCTTCTTCGCCTGCGCGCGATGTCACAGCGCCGGCGCACGCGGGACAGTCAGAGGAAACGCACGTCGAAGTCGAAACGCCATTCGTGTTTAGCGGAGGCGCCTCGGTCGTTCCCGGAACTCTAGCAAAGATCCAGTTTTCGTCGTTGCCCAATACGGTTCTCGTGCAAGAAGACCCAGAACCGATCGTTCTACCGGAGAATCCTCCGCCGCCGGTCGAGCAAGCCAAGACCGAGCCTGCACCTATGCCGACTCCGCCCCAGAAAGAAAAGAAGGGGTTCATGGCTCGGCTGAAAGGGTTTTTCGGAGGATTGTTTCACCGTTAAGTTATTGCTCTTAGGGGAATTAGGTTAAACTAAACTTTAGCTCATAGACTTTTGTGAAACTTTTTTCAGTGACAATCGGTCTATACTGTTAGTACATGGCCTCGTCTGACCCAAAGCCAGGTGATAATTCCGGCGGGATGGTGTTACCGACACTGTTCGGAGCCGGCTACGGAACCTATCGCCAGCGCCCGGAGAATTTTGTCTTATCGCTGGTGACGCACACCGGGGCAGTCATTCTATTGCTGTGGATCTTCCGCGTGGTGGTGCAACCCAAGATCGTGCCACCATCGATTGCTCATCCCATCGAGCTGACGGACTACGTCATGAAGATAGGCAAAGGCGGGCCCAGCGGCGGTGGCGGCGGCGATGCCAGCAAGATCAAAGCTTCTGCAGGTACTCCACCCCGGTCAGCGAAGCAGCAATTCACGCCTCCCGTGGTACTACAGACGCAGACCAGCAAGTTGATGGTCGAGCCCACGGTGGTGGCAGACATGCGTATTCCACAGAGCTCTCAGATCGGCGATCCGCTTTCCCGTCTGGCCATACCCTCGAACGGAAGTGGCGTCGGTGGCGGTATCGGCACGGGTGACGGCGGCGGGGTGGGCTCAGGCCATGGCGGTCCCGGCGTAGGCCCGGGTATCTTTCATCTGGGCGAAAGTGGAGTGAGCGCTCCCAAACCCCTCTACACACCCGAACCCGAATTCTCCGAAGAAGCCAGGAAGGCCAAGTATCAGGGTGTAGTCACGCTGGATATCGTGGTCGGAGCGGATGGCCGCGTTCACAACGCCAGAGTCGTGCATTCACTGGGCATGGGGCTGGATGAAAAGGCACTCGAGACCGTGAAGCTCTGGAAGTTCGATCCGGCCAAGAAAGACGGACGCGCAGTGGCGTGCATGTTCAATATCGAGGTGGACTTCCACCTGTACTGATACGATTCTCTTAGCAGCATAATTTGCGCAGATAAGAATAAGAAAGAGATGTGCGCCGCACATCTCTTTCTTGCGTTTTAGAGGATCTCTGAAGTTGCTTAGGCCGTCCGGTTATTCGTGGGCTTCTTCGAGCTGTCCCTTTTCCTTCTTCTCCTGGCACTCAATGCAATAACGAGTCCAAGGCACAGCCTCCAGCCGTCGGGCATTGATCTCACTGCCGCAGCTAACACATTCCCCAAACGCGCCTTCGCGAATGCGTTGCAGGGCTGTTTCTACCATCTGCAGGAGCTGGCGTTCGTTGTTGCTCTGCGAGAAAAGGAATTCCTTGGTATAAGAACTCGCGGCGCGATCCGCGATGTCCTGAGCGGAATCCTGGTCAGCGATACGGCCATCTTCTTCCGTTCGGCTGACGGTTTTGCGCAGGGCCTGCTGGCGCTCTTCCAGTCGCTTTTTGAAACTATCCAGCTTCTTCTTGTCCATGTTTCTCGATAAATTACCAATGTTAGCCGCCATATATGTTAACCGTCAAATCCTCCAAGAACCGGGTTAGATGCTGCAAATCGTCCGCGCGACGCACTGTTTACGCCGCCAGAGCCGGAGAGCAAAATAAAAAAGCGGCTCGTTGGAGCCGCTTACAAAGAGGCAAGAGGGAGGAATGTTTCTCAGGAAAGGCGATAGAAGATGATGAAGTCAAGGCCAAAGCCCGGACGCTCGTCACAGAGAAGTCGAAGATGTTGGAAGAGGGTTGAAGTCATTCTGAGTGATGGCCTCTTATGTCGGTTGCCGAACAATAGAGCAACTCGGGAACCAAAGGCCCAAGGACCGGCCTGTGGAAAGGCACGGGTACATTGTTTTCTTAAAGTTAGCGATGTCTGAGCGACACATTTCTTGATCTGATGGCCAGTAAGAGTCAACGAATCGAGCTTTGAAGTGGCATCCGCATACCACAAATATGTTGCCTTACTTCCCAACTTGTCCTTTGTTGTTCTCTTCCATCGCCTTGAGTTTATTGAGAAGGGCCTTATAGCTGATCTTAAGAATCCTGGCTGCCTGGCGGCGATTCCAGCGAGTCTGTGCGAGAACGCGCTCGATGGCCTCCCGCTCTGCCTGCATGGCAGCGCGGCGGCCAATCTCCAAAAGGGAAGGCATTTCCGCGTCTGTGCCGTTTGTGGTTGTGGCTACGGGAGGCAGGGATGGCGCTGGAGCCGCCGCGGTTGCGGCCCCTGCTGAAAGCGACGAAACGATCGGCTTGTGCGTTGAAAGCTCGCGGATGATCTGCGCTTCGTTTCCCACAATCACGTACCGCTTGACCAAGTTCTGCAATTCGCGGATGTTCCCCGGCCAGGCATACTCCATCATCCGACCGATAGCGTATTCGCTGAAGCCCGGAGGGCGCTTGCCATAGTGCTGGCTGTATTTCTCCAGGAAATATTCCAGAAACACCGGAATCTCTTCGCGGCGCTCGCGCAGCGGCGGGATGTGGATGGTGACCACGTTGAGCCGGTAATAAAGGTCTTCGCGGAAGACGCCCTCTTCCACCGCGCGTTCCAGCGGCTTGTTGGTCGCAGCCAGCACCCGGACGTCGACCTGGATATCGCGCTTGCCACCCAGGCGCGAGAACTCGTGGTCCTGGAGCACGTGCAACAGCTTCGCTTGCAAAGAGGGATGCATCTCGCTGATCTCATCCAGGAAGATCGTGCCACCGTTGGCCTGTTCAAATTTGCCCAACTTTTGCCGCGTAGCCCCGGTGAAAGCGCCTGGTTCATAACCAAAGAGCTCGCTTTCGAGCAGCTCATGCGGGATGGCCGCGCAGTTCACTTTGACGAACGGCTTATCGCGGCGCGAGGATTCCGAGTGCACCATGCGCGCCACCACTTCTTTCCCGGTTCCGCTCTCACCGCGGACCAGCACGGTGGCCGTAGTGTCAGCCACCTGCTCGATAGTGGTCTTGACTTCGGTCATTTTGGCGCCGGTCCCAAACAACATGGTGTAGTCACTTTGCCGGCGGACCTGCTCGCGCAGCTGGGTAACTTCCGCGTACAACCGCTGGTTGTCCAGCACCTTGGTGATGCGGACGTCGAGCTCTTTGGGATCGACCGGCTTGCTGATGTAATCGTCAGCGCCCAGCTTGGAAGCTCTGAAAATCGATTCGGGGTCTTTATTGGATGACAAGACAATGATGGAAACGCCGGGCTTGATCTGCTTCAGCCGCTCCAGGATGAGCGCCTCGGCGGGGCTCATCGAAGTGTCGATCAACACCAGCATGGGATCAACACCGCGGAAGATGCGCATCGCTTCCTTGTCGGTGGGGGCGACGGTGACGTCGAAATTCCTTCGTGTGAGATGCCCGGCCAGGTATTTGGCCATGGCGGCGTCGTCGTCCACAATCAGCACACGAGTTTTCTGATTCATTGACTGTCCAGCAACGGCCGAGACACGATCCGGGCCGGCGTACTTTCGTAAAAGGGAAACTAGCCCCTACAAATTGTACTCCGATTCCATTTTCGGGTATTTGGATGCCCACAAAAACGCTGTTGGGCAAAAAACGGCTCCAGGAGCACGAACAGTAGGAAAGGAATCCTCTAAGAGTTGATTTCGGCCGATTTAGCTTCCTGTTTAGGGACGTTTTCCAGGAATAAAGTGATAAGGCGGCCAAGGCCCGCTCATCACTACTTCGATCCCGGGCAGGTGGCGTGTGGCCATCTGATATCGGTTTTGGTATTTCTGTACCTTTTTGTGGTCGATGAGGTGCGCGATGTCGATGAGCATGCCGCCGGAATTGATCTTGCGGCAGCACACATCTTGATCCAGGGGATCGAAGATCTTGTGTACTTGAACGGAGAGGGCCCGGGCTTTGGTCTGGCGCTCGCGCTGGCGAACAGCCTTTTCGCGCAACTTGCTGAGATACTCGCTGCCCACTGTGTCCGGCAGCTCAATCTCCTCGAGCGCTTGGCGCAGTGATCCATCCTTAATCAGAAGCTTGAGGTGCATTTCGGCCTTGCCCTTGAGGCGAACTACGCTCTCCGTGAAAGCCTTGCGGTTCAAGCGGACAGCGCGCCGCAGTGCCTCGTCAGAATCAAATACGGTTCCAAAACGGAACGGCAGGACCGTAGTGCGCTTGAAGCATTCGCTCACCACGTGGGCGTGCTGCAGGAGGGCAGTTTGTCCAAGATCAGCGGTGGATACGTATTCGCTCACAATGACCGCGAACTCGCCGCTCGGATAGGCGAAGGTCTGGGACTCGCCTATGCCTTTAAGATTCTCTACGGGAACAGGGCGACGGGCTCGAATACCACCTTGGAAGGACTGCTGCTCAACGATGCAATACGCGTACCATGCCATCGGATGCTTCTCCTTGTCGGAAAAACGTTGTGGGCCGGGCTATTGAGTTTTCTAAACGGGCGAAATACAGCGAAGAGCTTGCACGAAACAGCGACTGAGTGTCGATCAGGCGTATCGGCGAGTTTTCCGATCCGCTCAAGTCTCATCCTATGCTGCTCAAGGATGAAATGCAACACATACTGTGCACGAGAGAGAAGAATTTCCTAAGGTTGGTGATCGAGGTTCGGAGCTCCCTGCTTTCTGAACGTAAGGCTATTGTTTCTATATCCTTACGTGTATTCGTTGGCTCGCGGCTCTGGGTTTCTGAGCGCGTTAGCGACTCTTGTTTGCACCCCGTTTAGTTGTGCAGTCGGTCGGTGGAATCTCGTCGTGCCTTCAGATCTCAAACCCGCACTGGTTCCACCTCAGCAACAGTTTCCCGCGACGGCGAGACAGCATCTCAACAAAGGCGCCACAGCCGTATCCCGCGGCGAATCCTCGCGCATGGTGTCGCCGTTGTCCGCTCAGGCCGCTTCCTATCCCCCGGAACGATTCGTCGCTGAGGTTTCCTCGGAGCTGGGTGAAGCCACCATACGCAGGCGTTCGCGTCACATCAATGTGATTCTCCGGCTCAGCATGATGTCGGGCCTGCAGATGGACTTGGAGGCCACGCTGAACCTCATCTCGGACCTGGCGGCCGAGATTGCGGCCCATGAGAAGTCGGTGGTCTGTTTTTGGGACCAAGCGCGCGACCAGATGCAGCTCCGATGCATGCGCGGCTTTCCCAAAGGCACGGAGGCGGTGTCGGAGATCTCTGGCAGCAACATCCTAAATTTGTGGCTAGCCCGGTACGGACGCCCGTTGCTGATTCCGCGCGGCCACCAGCCCCAGGCGGATGCTTTGCTGGACTTTGTTCAAGCCCAGTCCGCGCTGGCGGTGCCGCTGTTCGTCAGCAACCGGGTCATGGGGTCCCTGGGACTGTTTTCTTCGGCGCCCGGCGCCTTTACCCAGGAGGACGCGCAGCTGCTGTGGATCCTCGCCTTGGTCGCAGAGAACCTGCTCACGCGCGAGTACTCGAGCGAAGGCCTGGTGCATTTCGCGTTTACCGATTACCTGACCGGACTGCGCACCCGTGGCTACTTCGAGCAGCAGCTGGATCTCGAGTTCAAACGCGCCGAGCGCCGGCAGCAGAAGTTTGCTTTGCTCATGGTCGATATCGATGGATTCAAGGAACTGAATGACAGCGCCGGTCACCACGTAGGCGACGAGGTCTTGCGCCAGGTGGCCAACATTTTGAGCCAGGACATGCGCGAGATTGACACTGTGGCCCGCTACGGCGGCGACGAATTTGTCATCATCCTTCCCGAGACCACGGAGCAGGGAGCCATGTACGTGGCCCAGCGTTTGCGTCGGGCGGTAGAGCAAGCACGCTTTGCCGCCCGATTGCCGGATGCACCTCAGCACCTGACGATCAGCGTGGGGCTGGCGGTCTATGATCGTGATGGCCGCTTCAAGCGAGAGCTGATTGACTATTCTGACGCCGCGCTCTATGCCGCGAAGAAGGAGGGTCGCAATCGTGTGGTCTGTTATTCCGAGCTGTCGCGGCCAGGAGACCAGGCTTCGTGACCGGGGCACAACCGGCTCGAATGGAGGACAGCGGGAGACTCGCTCCCGTCTGGCTAGGCGCGCGCGGGCGACACTTCCCGGATTTCCTTGGCTGTGACCGGCTCGGCGGAACTGAGATGTTCGTGGATAATCAGCATGCGTCCGTCTGGTTCACATTCAAAAACCTGGGTGGCGCGACCGAACGGGACCTCGACCTCGACCCGGCTGCCATTGGGCAGGATTCTGATGATGGAGAAGTGAAAGCCGTAAGATGCCGATGCCAGGTTAGGGCCCAGTATCTGTACGCTCACCGCGCCCAGTTTGGCACCCACTGACGATTTGGGGCCGAAGAATTCGCGTTCGCGGCGTACCCACATCAGCCGCGCCGCCTCGCTGCGCCGGCCGTCGGCAGCGAAACAGACGGCAGTCGGCGAGTAGAGTTCCTGAAAGCGGTTTTTTGCCTGGTGTGTGAATGCGTCCCAGAAATCCTGTACTGCGCGTCGTACCCGTTCCGATGTAATGGGTTCCATATGCATGCGCAGGCGCCGCTTCAGGAGCCGCGCCTCTCCAACTCGGGATTTGTGGCCGCGCTCAAGTGCTCGTGCACAATCCGTAAGGCTCCTCGCGCGTCCTGTTGAAATATCTGGGTTGCGCGTCCGTAGAGCGTATGGCGCTTCTCCACGCTGCCGCGTTCGCCGGGACGGGTCTGATGAAACTTGTAGGTATAGGAAGCGATCGCCACTCCAGGGTCCGGGATCTGTACTTCCACCGCGCCCAGGTCGGCCGAGGAGTCCGAGTTCGGGCTGATCTGGCGGGCTCTTCGCAGCAGGGCCGCATTCGCCTCTTCCGGCTTTCTCGCCTTGCCGGTCAGGACCAGAGCGGAGGGAGAATAGAGATCCTCCAGCCTATCGGGAGCCTTACCGCACATAATTTGCCAGAATCTTCGGATTTCCGCCCGTACCTGATCGGGCGTGATGCTCATCATGTGCGCAGCATAGCATCGCGACAGGGGATTGCAAGGTTACATTAGGAACCTTTGGAATATGGACCGTTTGGGCAGGAATGCCGGGTTTCTGACCGAAAAAGTAGGATCGAAGCTCTAAACGCCGGGTGTTCACACCCAAGGAAACCTTGAACTCCGGCTTCTGACCTTCGTTGGTAGCGCTGGGTTACCGCGGCAGATTTTTTTGGGTTCAGCCCTTGGCTGACTGCTTCTTCTCTACCTTTGCCCAGGTGTCTCTTAAAGCTACAGTGCGGTTGAAGACGAGTCGGCCTGGGGCTGTGTCCGGGTCGGCGCAGAAATAGCCGAGGCGCTCGAACTGGTAGCGATCGCCGGCCTGGGTCGTCCCCAGCGAAGGCTCGAGCTTGGCTGGGCTGATGATGGCCAGGGAGTTGGGATTTAGATTCGCCGTGAAGTCTTGACCTTCCTCGACGTCGCTCGGATTCTCCTTGCTGAAGAGGTTGTCGTACAGGCGAATTTCCCCGTCGATAGCATGAGCGGCCGAGACCCAATGGATGGTCGATTTCACTTTCCGTCCGTCGGGGGCCTGGCCACCGCGCGTCGCGGGATCGTAGGTGCAGTGGACCTCCACCACCTCGCCCTGCGCATTCTTGACCACGCTCTTGGCGGTGATGAAGTAAGCGTACCTCAGGCGGACTTCCTTGTCGGGCGAGAGACGGAAGTATCCCTTGGGCGGATCTTCGCGGAAGTCGTCCTGCTCGATGTAAAGTTCGCGGCTGAAGGGAACCTTGCGCTTGCCGGCCGCGTCGTCTTCAGGGTTGTTAACCGCGTCCATGTCTTCCGTCTGGCCTTTGGGATAGTTGTCGATCACGACCTTAAGCGGGCGCAGCACGGCCATCACTCGCGGCGCGCGACGGTTCAGGTCTTCACGAACGAAGTGCTCGAGCATGGCCAGCTCGATGGTGCCGTTGGTCTTTGAAACTCCGATCGAAGAGACAAAATTGCGGATCGCCTCCGGCGTGTAGCCGCGGCGGCGAATGCCGGAGAGCGTGGGCATACGCGGATCGTCCCACCCGTGGACGCGTTTTTCCTGTACCAGTTCGAGCAGCTTGCGCTTGCTCAAGAGTGTGTAGGTCAGGTTGAGACGATCAAACTCAATCTGCTGGGACGGGAAGATGCCCAGCTGCTCGATATACCAGTTGTAGAGCGGGCGGTGGTCCTCGAACTCCAGAGTGCACATGGAGTGGGTGATCTTTTCTATTGAGTCCGACTGGCCGTGGGCATAATCGTACATGGGATAGATGCACCACTGGTCGCCGGTGCGGTGATGCTCGGCGTGTACGATGCGGTACATGATGGGATCGCGCATGTTCAAGTTGGGTGAGGCCATGTCGATCTTGGCGCGCAGGGTGCGGGCGCCATCAGGAAACTCGCCTTCCTTCATGCGCGCGAACAGATTGAGATTTTCCTCCACCGTGCGATTACGGTAGGGGCTCTCTCGGCCGGGCTCAGTCAGAGTGCCGCGATACTGGCGAACCTGATCGGGGGTCAGATCGCAGACGTAAGCCTTTCCGTCCCTGATGAGCTTAATGGCCCAATCGTAAAGCTGCTCGAAATAGTCCGAGGCGTAGCGAAGGTTCTCCCACTCGTAGCCCAGCCAACGGACGTCGGCCTCGATCGACTCCACGTATTCGGTCTCTTCTTTTGCCGGGTTGGTGTCGTCGAAGCGGAGGTTGGTGCCGCCCTTGGCCTCATCGGCCAACCCGAAGTCGAGGCAGATGGCTTTGGCATGGCCGATGTGCAAGTAGCCGTTCGGCTCCGGCGGGAACCGCGTCCAAACACGTCCGTGATACTTGTTAGTCCTGAGGTCTTCGCGCACGATCTCGCGGATGAAGTTGAGGAGGCGGACGGGAGGCGTGAGAGCGGGATCCTGCTGAGGGAAGCCTGGCGCTGAGCCTTCGGAAGCGGAAGGATCTCTCTTCATGTTGGGGGTTTCCTTGGCGTCGCCATCGGCGGCAGCCTTCAGGTTGGAATTGTGCTCGCTCATGCTTCTTCGTTCTCACTTGAGATCGATAAAACATCTATCTTAGCTGGTCCGCAAGAATGGTGGACACCAGCACAGCCGAGATCCTGGCTGGGGTGACAGGAAAAGGGGCCATCGAAACGCAGTGGAGCTTCGCTAGCTGGTGCTGGCGCCGCCTTTGCCATGACAGCAAGAATTTCGTGGTTACGCTCCTGGGTCAAGCCGCATCCGGGCGGTGAGTTCTACGCCCGACGTCAGCGGCCATGGCCTGATTCTCGAGGTGGGTCGCAATGGGGGACTCTTAAGTCGGCGGCCAGCTGGAGGTCAGCCCTAGAGAAGGAAATTCGAGAGCGTTATCTGCTTTTTTTCTTGTGGTTGGCGTGGTTGTTCGCGTTCTTCTCGGCGGCCCGCTGCGCCAGAGCAAAATCGACTACGCGTTGCATCTCCAGCAACGGCGCGGGTTTGCCGCTCCAGATTTCAAACTGACGCGCGCCCTGCTGGACGAACATTTCTGATCCCAAAATGACGTGCAAGCCTTTGGCGCGCGCCATCTTGACCATTCTGGTTTCCGCCGGAGTGTACACCATCTCAAAGAAGTAGCGAGCTTTCATCTCCACTTCGGAGATGGGCAGCGGGTCGCGATTGCCATCCATGCCCACCGGCGTAGCGTTGATGATTACGTCAAACTCGAGCTTCTTCAGCATGGTGTGATTGATCACCTTGGCGCGTGCCTGCTTCGCCAGCTTCTGCGCCGGTCCGGCGGTGCGATTCAGAATCGAGACTTCGGCTCCGCGTTCTTTGAGTCCGAACACCGCCGCCCGAGCTGAACCGCCGGCCCCCAGCACCAGGACCCGCAGCCCGGGAAGACGCATACGCGTCTCCAGGGGGCGGACCACACCGGCCACGTCGGTATTGAAGCCATAGAGTTTGCCGTCCTGCGCGCGGACCACGGTGTTACACGCGCCGATCTTGGTAGTCAAAGGATCGGTCTTGTCGAGGTGTTTGAGGATCTGCTCCTTGTACGGCATGGTGACGCTGAGGCCGTTGATGGGAATTTCGTTCATGCAGGCCATCAGATCATCGAGCGTCTTGGCGTGCAGGGCCAGGTAGACGGCGTTGACGTTCTCCCTCCGGAACGCGCTGTTCAGCATCGCTGGAGAAAGCGAATGAGCGATAGGATCACCGGCCACGCCGTAAACCCGCGTGGCTGCGTCCACCTGGTCAATGCGATACGTCTCCCGCAACGTGCGTGCGGCAATTTGTCCCGGCGCGGTTTCTTCACCCACGTTGGCCGCGGCAAAGGTGAACTGGCTTCCCGCGCGAACCCCCAGCACTCGGCTGATCACTCCCTGTTCTCCCATGCAGTTGCCCACCAGAGAATGCTCGTGACTATGGCCTTCCAGAAACTTCATCATGACCACGTTGTCGTAAAGCGAATTGGCGGTGGTTACCACTTTGAAGAAGTCCGCCGGGTACTGGCGCATCTTGGTGAAGGTGTCTTCCAGCTTCTTGGTGCCGCGAAAATCGTGGAAGGAGAGGATGAGGTTGGCCGATCGCCGCAGCCGGTTGAAGTCGGTCGGCTTGAGCTGCGCCGCCGACTCCAACTCCAGGTCCACCAACTGGCCTCCCATATTGGAGGCCTTGGCCAGGAGCTCGACCTGCGAGGCCACGGAGCCGTGGAAGCGTCCGCCGTTTACCGCCCGCCGACAGGTGATGATGATCAAGGCTTCGGGATGATATTCAACAAAAGTCTTGAGCTTCGGCAGCACCAGCTGGGGCTTAGAAAGGTAGTCTAACCTGAACTCAATAAAGGGGTTTTCGCGAACGACCGCGTCGGCCTTTTGGGCCAAATCGACCGGGTTTGAAGCCCACACCGGGACGCACAACCGCGGCAGCCGCGGGGGCAGAAAGCGGGGAGCCGGAGTGTTGTAAGCGCCATTCATCGATTCTTTACATAGCACTTTACAGAGCACGCATCATACGCAGCAAAACTACGGCGCGCAAGGCGAGAATTCGATCCGGGCCTGTACTTCTGTAATCAGTGTATCTTCCGAGTAAATAAGAGTTTAGGTTGAACTCGACCAAAACCTTTGCTATCTTCCAGGCCGGTAGCGGTGCGTCCTGATCTTGGACCTCAAGTATTCCCGGGGACAGCGGAGGCAGTAATGAGAAAAGCGGGTTGGGTACTGACATTGGCGTTGGCGGGAGCATGCTGGGCACAGCAAACTACGCCGGTAGTGCGGGTGGAGGGTCGCAAGGAGCGGAGTAACACTCCGACAGCGTCGGATATGTATTGTGGAGGATTTATCACCTCCGAGCACATCCCGACCAACCGTTTTATCGCGGCGGGCTGGAACAGTCCCGATCAGACACGTTACGCGGCTCCCATCGATTATGTTTACATCCATGGTCACGACATCAAGGAAGGCGATCGGTTTGAGATCGTACGCCAGGTCCGGGATCTCAACCATTATGAGGCCTTCCCGGGAGCGAGAGGGGCTGTCCACAACGCCGGCGAGCCCTTCTTTGAGATGGGCTACGTGAGAGTCATCAACGTGCAGAAGAGCACAGCGGTCGCGGTACCCGAGCTGGCATGCGCCGACTTCGTGGTCGGTGACGTGGCTATCCCCTTCGTCGAGCGCCAGGCGCCCGTATTCCGCCAGGTCGCGCTCGATCGCTTCGCTCCGCCCAACGGCAAGACCGTAGGCCGCATCATCATGGGCAACGAATTTGACACCATTCTAGGGACTCGCAACACCGCCTACATCGATATCGGTGCAGATAAGGGTCTGAAAGTCGGCGATTACCTGCGCGCCACACGAACCTATTCCTACACCTATCACGACAGTGAAGCCGGGCTTTCTTTGAAGGCCAGCGCCAATGAAGATACGCAGAAGGATCCGCAGAGACTGCCGCGTGGTGATCTTTCCACATTGCCCCGGCGTACCCTCGGCGACATGATCGTGTTGGAGGTACAACGCAAGAGCGCC